>DATKBA010000111.1:0-11999 GCA_035514455.1 Gaiellaceae bacterium
CATGCCTAAATTTACGCGACGACGGTTGCTGGCGGGCGCTGCGCCGCTCGTCGCGGCGCCGGTGCTGGGGAAGCTCGCCTTCGGCGGCAACGCGGACGCCGCGTCGCGAACGCTCCAGACCCACGCGAACGACCATGCGGCGCACGGCCACGCGGCGATGATCGGCGACTCTGCGCCCGCGGTCGGCGGCCCGAACGACCTCGACGCGCTGCTCTACCCGCCGCCGGCGCTTCCGTACGAGCCGGGACGCGTGCGCGAGTACACGCTGCGCGCGTCCGACCAGGAGATCGAGATCGCGCCGGGGGTGTTCTTCCCCGCGTGGACGTACAACGGCACCGTGCCCGGCCCCGTGATCCGCGCCACCGAGGACGACCTGCTGCGCGTCCACTTCGTCAACGCCGGCACCCACCCGCACACGATCCACTTCCACGGGATCCATCCCGCGAACATGGACGGCGTCTTCGAGGTCGTCGAGCCGGGCGGCGAGCTCACGTACGAGTTTCCGGCGCGGCCGGCGGGGATGCACCTCTACCACTGCCACGCGACGCCGCTGAAGAAGCACATCCACAAGGGCCTCTACGGCGCCTTCATCATCGACCCGAAGGAGCCGCGCCCGCCCGCGCACGAGCTCGTGATGGTGATGAACGGCTACGACACCGACGGGGACGGAGGCAACAACTTCTACACCGTCAACGGCCGCAGCTTCTACTACGCGCGCTACCCGATCAGGGTCCGCCGCAGCGAGACGGTGCGCCTCTACCTCGCGAACCTGACCGAATTCGACCTCGTCAACTCGCTGCACCTGCACGGCGACTTCTTCCGCCACCAGCCGACCGGCACCGGCGACCACTGGGAGTTCACGGACACGGTGATGCAGTGCCAGGGCCAGCGCGGCGTGCTCGAGATCGACTTCGCGAACACGGGCCTGTTCATGTTCCACGCGCACCAGTCCGAGTTCGCCGAGCTGGGCTGGATGGGCTTCTTCGACGTGGTCGACTGATGGAGGCGAACGTCGCACGCCGGGGCGAGCTCTCCTGGCGCCTGTGGGCGCTCGTCCCGGTCGTGCTGCTCGCGCTCGCCGTCGGCGGCTACGTCGCCTCGGGGGCGTCGCTCGCCGGGCTGATCGGCACCAACCCGCCGCAGGCGGACGAGTTCGACATCCGCCGTGTCGAGTTCAAGCCGGGCGAGATCCGCATCCGGGTCACCAATCCCCAGCAGGACGACCTGACGATCGCCTCCGTGACGGTCGACGACGCGATCGTCCCCTTCGCGCTCGACGGTCCCGGCACGCTCGGCCGCCTCCGCTCGAGCACGGTCGTCGTCCCCTTCGACTGGGTGGCGGACGATCCGATCGTCGTGGGCGTGACGAGCTCGACGGGCATCGAGACCGCCGAGGAGCTCCCGGCCGCGGTCGCGACCCCGGGGGTCACCGCCGAGGCGTTCCTCGGCTACGGGATCATCGGCTTCCTCGTCGGCGTGCTCCCGGTCGCCCTCGGGCTGCTCTGGCTGCCGTCGCTGCGCCGCGTGGAGCAGCGCTGGCTGACGGCCTTCATGGCCCTGACCGCCGGCCTGCTTGCGTTCCTCGGCGTCGAGGCGCTCTTCGAGGCCTTCGAGTTCCAGGCGGTGGTGCCGGGTGCGTTCGGCGGGCCCGGTCTCGTGCTGCTCGGCCTCGCCGCGAGCTTCCTGACGATGACGTTCATCTCGGGGCGGTTCTCCGGCACGTCCGGCGGCGTCATCGGCGGGGCCGCCCTCGCGCTGCTCGTCGCGATCGGGATCGGCCTGCACAACTTCGGCGAGGGGCTCGCGATCGGGACCTCGTTCGCGTTCGGGCAGCTGACGCTCGGCTCGTTCTTGATCGTCGGCTTCATGGTCCACAACGTCACCGAGGGGCTCGGGATCGCCGCGCCCGCGGCGGACGGGGGCGTCTCGCTCTCGAAGGCCCGGCTGGCGGCGCTGGTCGCGATCGCAGGCGTGCCGACGATCTTCGGCGCCTGGCTGGGGGGATTCGTCGCGAACGACGTCCTCGCCGCCCTCTTTTTCGGTGCAGCCGCGGGCGCGGCCTTCGAGGTCGTTGCCGAGGTCGTCCGCTACGTGGGACGCCGCGACCCCGCCGGGCTTCGCTCGGCGTATGCCGTCGGCGGCTTCCTCTCCGGAATCGCGATCATGTACGCGACCGGCCTGCTCGCCGGCTGATCCGACCCGACATGCCCAAGCTCCTGCCCGCTCTCGTGCTTGCCCTGCTCGCGCTCGCCGGCTGCGGGCCGGTCCAGCACCCGAGCGCGCGAGTCCTGGACGGCGAGGTGATCGAGGTGGTCGCCACGATCGGGATGATCACCGACGTGGTCGAGCGGGTCGGCGGCGAGCGGGTCGAGGTCGAGGGATTGATGGGGCCGGGGATCGACCCGCACCTCTACAAGGCGAGCGAGGGCGACCTGCGCCGGCTCGAGCGCGCCGACGTGATCTTCTACGGCGGCCTTCACCTCGAGGCGAAGATGGCCGACGTCCTCGAGCGGATCGGCGAGCGGCGCGCGACGCGTGCCGTCACGGACGCGATCCCGCTGAGCCGGCTGCTGACCCCGGTGGACTTCTCGGGCCAGTACGACCCGCACGTCTGGTTCGACGTCCGCCTCTGGATGCTCGCGGTCGAGCAGGTCCGCGACACGCTCTCGGAGCTCGACTCCGGCAGCGCGGCCCTCTACGGCCGCAACGCCGCCGCCTACCTCGCCGAGCTGGAGCGGCTCGACGCCTACGTCCGGGAGGAGGCGAGCCGGATCCCGGAGCGGCGGCGGGTGATCATCACCGCGCACGACGCGTTCGCCTATCTGGGCCGGGCGTACGGATTCGAGGTGCGCGGCCTGCAGGGGATCTCGACCGCGGCCGAGGCGGGCGCGGGCGACGTCCAGGGGTTGGCGCGCTTCATCGCCGAGCGGCGGATCCCGGCGATCTTCGTCGAGTCGTCCGTCTCGCCCCGGACGATCGAGGCGGTGCGCGAGGCCGTGCGCGCGCGCGGCTTCGACGTCGCGATCGGCGGCTCCCTCTTCTCCGACGCGATGGGCGACCCGGGCACCGCCGAGGGCACCTACGTCGGGATGGTCCGGCACAACATCGACACGATCGTGGAAGGACTGCTCGGATGACCGCACCCGCAATCGAGGTCACGGACCTCACCGTCGCCTACGGCGAGAAGCCCGTCCTCTGGGACGTCGACCTCGAGGTGCCGCAGGGCACGCTGATGGCGATCGTCGGCCCGAACGGCGCCGGCAAGACGACTCTGATCCGGGCCGTCCTCGGGATGGTGAAGCCCGCCGCCGGCCAGGCCCTCGTGTACGGCAAGCCGTACGAGGAGCAGCGCCGCCGCGTCGCCTACGTGCCGCAGCGCGGCAGCGTCGACTGGGACTTCCCGACGAACGTCCTCGACGTCGTCCTGATGGGCCGCTACGGCCGGCTCGGCTGGGTGCGCCGGCCGGGCGCCGAGGACCGGGCCGCCGCGCACGAGGCGCTCGAGCAGGTCGGCATGTCGGAGCTCGCAGGCCGCCAGATCAGCCAGCTCTCCGGCGGCCAGCAGCAGCGCGTGTTTCTCGCCCGCGCGCTCGTCCAGCACGCGGACGTGTACTTCATGGACGAGCCGTTCCAGGGCGTCGACGCGACCACCGAGCGTGCGATCGTCGAGCTCCTGCGTGAGCTGCGTACGCGCGGCAAGACCGTCGTCGCCGTCCACCACGACCTCCAGACCGTCGAGGAGTACTTCGACCGGGTGACGCTGCTCAACGTCCGCCGGATCGCGAGCGGCCCTGTCGGCGAGGTCTTCACCGAGGAGAACCTGCGGCTCACCTACGGCGGCCGCGCGGCGGTGTTCGGGCGCAACGGTGCTTGACCTCTTCGACGACTACACGCTGCGTACGGTCGCGCTCGGCTCGGCCGCGCTCGGGATCACGAGCGGGGCGCTCGGCACGTTCGCCGTCCTGCGGCGTCAGAGCCTGCTCGGCGACGCGATCTCGCACGCCGCGCTGCCGGGCGTCGCGATCGCGTTCCTGCTCACGGGAAGCAAGGCTCCGCTCGTGCTCGTCGCGGGTGCGGCGCTCGCGGGCTTTGCCGGCACGCTGCTCGTGATGGGGGTGACGCGCACGACCCGGATCAAGTACGACAGCGCGCTCGGGATCGTCCTCTCCGTCTTCTTCGGGTTCGGGCTGGTGCTGCTCACGTTCATCCAGCGGCGGCCCGACGCGAGCCAGGCGGGCCTCGACCGCTTCCTCTTCGGCCAGGCGGCCGGGCTGCTCCAGCGCGACCTCGTCACGATGGCGGTCCTGGGCGGGATCGCGCTCGCGGCGATGCTGCTCGTCTGGAAGGAGCTGAAGCTGCTCGCGTTCGACCCCGACTACGGCGCGAGCCTCGGCTTCCCGATGCGGGCGCTCGACGTGCTCCTGACCTCGCTGCTCGTGATTGCGATCGTGATCGGCCTCCAGACCGTCGGTGTCGTGCTGATGGCAGCGATGGTGATCGCGCCCGCGGCCGCCGCGCGCCAGTGGACCGACCGGCTCGGCTTCGCCGTGGCGCTCGCGGCCGCGTTCGGCGCGCTGGCCGGCGTCGCCGGCTCGGTGCTCTCGTCGGAGGCGGAGCGGCTCCCGACCGGGCCGACGATCGTGCTCTGTGCGACGGCGATCGTGATCGTCTCGCTGCTCGCCGCCGGCCGGCGCGGCCTGCTCTGGCGCGAACTGCGGGGCCGTCGCGACCGGCGCCGCCTGCGGGTCGCGGCCGTGCTCGCCGACCTGATCGCGCTCGAGCAGCAGCACCCGGACGCGCACCGCGGCCACTCGGCGGCCGTGCTCTCCGTGATGTCCGGCGGCGCGCTCCCGTCGCTGCAGGTGCTCGAGCGCCGGGGCTACGTGCGGCGGCTCGGCGAGGACGAGTGGGTGCTCACGGAGACGGGCCGGGCGGAGGCGGAGCGGTGACCTCGGGCCAGGTCGAGATCCAGCTGATCGCGGTCGTCGTCGCCGTGGCGTGCGCGCTGCCCGGGACATTCCTCGTCCTGCGCCGGCTCGCGCTCGTGAGCGACGCGATCAGCCACTCGATCCTGCTCGGGATCGTGGTCGGCTTCTTCGTCGTCGGGAACGTGAACTCGCCGCTCCTGCTCGTCGGCGCCGCCCTGGTCGGCCTCGCCACCGTCGTCCTCGTCCAGCTGCTCCAGCGCACGGGGCTCGTGCGGGAGGACGCGGCGATCGGGCTCGTCTTCCCCGCGCTCTTCTCGATCGGCGTGATCCTGATCGCCCGCTACGCGGACGGCGTCCACCTCGACATCGACGCGGTGCTGCTCGGCGAGCTCGCGTTCGCGCCGTTCGACCGGCTCGAGCTCCTGGGCTGGGACTGGGGGCCGAACGCGCTCGTGGTGATGAGCGTGATCCTCGGGCTGAACGTCGCCGCGATCGCGTTCTTCTGGAAGGAGCTGAAGCTCTCGACGTTCGATCCCGCGCTCGCGATCGCGCTCGGCTTCGCGCCGGCGGCGGTGCAGTACGCGCTGATGGGCCTCGTCTCGCTGACCGCGGTCGGCGCCTTCGACGCCGTCGGCTCGATCCTCGTCGTCGCCCTGATGATCGCGCCGCCCGCCGCCGCGTACCTGCTCACCGACAGCCTGGTGCGGCTGCTGCTGCTCGCGGCCGGGATCGGCGCCGGCTCGGCGCTGGCGGGCTACTGGCTCGCCTTCGCGCTCGACGCCTCGATTGCCGGCGCGATGGCGACGATGACCGGCGTCGCGTTCGGGCTCGCTTGGCTGTTCGCGCCCGGCCGGGGCCTCCTCGCAGCCGCGCGGCGGCGGGCCCGCCAGAAGCTCGAGTTCGCCCAGACGATGCTCACGATCCACCTCGCGAACCACGAGGGCAAGCCCGAGGCGGCCGAGGAGAGCAGGATCGACCACCTCGACCGGCACCTGCGCTGGGCGCCGGACTTCGCGCAGCGGATCGTCCGGCTCGCGGAGCGGCGCGGCCTCGTGCGGGCGTCCGGTCAGCGGCTCGAGCTGACCCAGGCCGGGCGGGAGCTCGCCGCCGACGCGCTCGCCCGCTGAGCCGACTAGGCTCGGTCCCGAGGTGGGGCACTCGCATCCGCACGACCACGGGCACGGCCACGGGCACTCGCACGGGCTCGTCGACCCGTCGATCATCCGCTCGCGCGCGGGCATCCGTGCAGTTGCGTGGAGCCTCGGCATCCTCGGGCTGACGGCCGCCGCACAGGCCGTCCTCTTCCTCGTCACCGACAGCGTCGCGCTGCTCGCCGATCTGATCCACAACGTCGGCGACGCGCTCACCGCGGTCCCGCTCGGGATCGCGTTCTTCCTCCGCTCGGTGCGCGGCGAGAAGCTGGCGGGCTACGCCGTCGTGCTCGCGATCTTCGTCTCCGCCTGCGTGGCGCTCTGGCAGTCGGTCGAGCGGCTGCTGCAGCCGGAGGACCTCTCCTACCTCTGGGTCGTGGCGGGCGCGGGTGCGCTCGGCTTCGTCGGCAACGAGCTCGCGGCTCAGGTGCGCCTGCGCGCGGGCCGCCGGCTCTCCAGCCCCGCCCTCGTCGCGGACGGCTACCACGCCCGCGTCGACGGCTTCGTCTCGCTCGGGGTCGTCGCGAGCGCGATCGTCGTCGCGCTCGGGTTCCAGATGGGCGACCCGCTGATCGGGCTCGCGATCACGCTCCTGATCCTGAAGATCACCTGGGATTCCTGGCAAACCGTCCGCGAGCGATGAGCGTCCGGCGTTCCTCCGGAAGGTAGAAGCCGAGCAGGAGCAGCGCGAGCGGATAGGCGAGCGTGAGCGCGAGCGCGGCGGCCAGCCCGCCGAGCGCCTTCCCCGCCAGCAGCAGCGCGACCGCCGCGCCGGCGGCGGTGAGGACGCGCCGCCACTGGTAGGGCACGTGGAAGACACGCTGGGCGTACCACGTCATCGCGACGAACATCACGCCGTAGGCGGCCACCGTCGCGGCGGCGGCGCCCATCATCCCGTAGCGCGGGATCAGGAGCAGGTTGAGCGCGACGTTGACGACCGCGGCGAGGCCCGTGATCAGCCAGTTGAACTGCGTCCGCTTCGCGCGGCCGACGCCGATCACCATCACGATGTACGCCGCGTAGGCCATCCCGCCGAAGGCGAGCGGGGCGACCACGCGCTCGCCGGCGTAGAACTCCGGCTGCGTCAGCAGCCGCACGAGCCACGGAGCGAGGAGGCCGAGCGCCAGCGCGAGCCACGAGGCGACGGCGACGAGGTACGTGAGCACGAACGCGTAGGTGCGCCTCGCCTCCCCGTCGTCCTCGATCGAGTACGCGAACGCGGGCCAGGCCATCCGGAAGGCGGTCAGGAGCAGCACCATCGCCGACGCGATCCGGACGCCGATCTCGTACAGCCCGACCTCCTCGAGGTCGGCGAGGTGGACGAGGAAGAAGCGGTCGGAGAAGTTGACGGCGATCAGGGCGAGGGCAGCGGGGACGAGCGGGATCCCGAAGCGGTTCATCTCGCGCAGGAGCGGGCGCGAGAACTGGAGGCCGAGCTGCTCGCGGTGCACGCCGAGGAGAGCGAGGTAGACGACGAGCGTGCCCGTGAAGTTGCCCACGATCACGCCGAGCGCGCCCTGCTCCCACGCGACGACGAGCAGGACGGTCGCGCCGATCGTGACCGCGACGTTGGCGAGGCTGGCGAGCACGAACGCCGTCGAGCGCTCCTCCGCCCGGAAGAGCGCCGTCAGCTGCTCGTAGTTCATCTGCGCCCAGATCCCGACGAAGCCGGCGCGGACGAGGTCGGCGTCGCCGATCCCGAGCAGGCCCGCGATCGGCTCCGCGAGCGCGACGCCCGCGGCGAGCCCGGCGGTCGCGCTCGCCATCGTGAACCAGAAGGACGTGCGGACGACCAGCCGCCGCTGCGCGGGGTCCTTCGACTCGAAGTAGAAGCGGAAGAACGCCGACGAGATCCCGAGCCGCAGCACGGTGACGAGGACCGCCGAGAGCGCGACGACGAGGCCGACCGCGCCGAGGTCCTCGCGGTCGAGAAAGCGCGTGTACAGCGGCAGCAGGAAGACGGCGAGGATGCGCGAGACGACCCCGCCGAGGCCGTACACGACCGAGTGCCGGCCGAGCCGCCGCATCTGGGCGCCGAGGCTCATCCGAGCTCGACGGCACGGACCGCGAGCTGCCGCGCGGTAACGATATGGCGCGCCGGGTTCGGCGCGAGGCTCGTCCGTTCGGGCGAGGCGTAGTAGGCGGCGTTCGCTGCGGCGAGCCCGTCCGGGCCGTCGTAGCCGAGCAGCCACGTGAACGTACTCTCCTCGTCGCTCACCCACGCGCCGAGAAGCTCGAAGCCGAGCCTGCGGCGCAGCGGCAGCACGTGCGCGCGCCACTCCTCGAGCCACGCCTCCATCGCGCCCGGCCGGATCTCGTAGATGCGGAGGACGAGCTCCATGGTCAGAGGCGAGCGTAGAGGTCGAGCAGGCTGTCCGTGACCCGCTCGAGGTCGTGGACGCGCTCGACGTACGCGCGCGAGGCCGCGCCGACCTCGCGCCGGCGGGCGGCGTCGGCCACGAGGGGGCGGAGCGCCTCTCGGAGCGTCTCGGCGGTCGCCGAGACGATCGGGACGCGCGTGCCGAAGGCCTCCTCGGTGCGCCGGATCGCCTCGTCGCGTAGGAAGGTCACGACGGGCTTGCCCAGCGCCATCGCCTCGATCGCGAAGAGCCCGTACCAGCCGGCGTTCAGCTGGTCGACGACGATGTCGGCGGCGCGGTAGCGCTCGAGCGCTTCGTCGTGGTGGAGGCCCTCGACGAGCTCCAGGTCGGCGTCGAGCCCGTCGACGGCGGCGAGCACGTGCTCCGTCCCCTTGCGGCGGCGCGAGGAGGGGGCGTGCACGATCAGCGGCCGTTCGCGATCGGAGGGCGGCGCGGGCTCGATCCGGGCGAGGTCGACGCCGGGCGGGATCACCTCCGCCTCGGGCACCCAGCGGGTCGCGTCGTAGCTGCCGACGACCCGCGCGTCCGCCTTGCGCCCGGACGCGAGCTGCTCGGGCGACTTTCCGCGGACGTCCGAGCCGAGGTAGTGCATCACCGACTTCTTCCGCGCGGCGCGCAGGATCGGGAACTGGAGCGACTGCGGCACGAGCGTCAGACCGAAGTGGAAGTGGAAGACATCCGTGCGCGGGAGGAGGCGTGTGAACGCCGCCCACTGCCGCGCCTGCCGGCCAAGTAACAGACTGCTACTTGGCGAGCCGAGCGACCAGTCGGCCTCGGGGTGGAGCTTGTAGCGCTCGAAGACGACGAGCCGCGCGTCGACCCCGCGCCGGCGCAGCGCCTGCGCGTTCGTCCACGGCACGCCAGCCGTGTTGACCGGGCAGAGCGTGACGCGGAGCGGACGGGCCGGCTCAGCCACGCGCGTGGGCGCGCGAGTCGACGACCGGGCCGTCGAAGTCGACCTGGTCGAAGTAGCGCAAGGTCGTCCGCCCGGGACTGGGCCGCGTGCGCAGCGCCGCCAGCTCCTCGTCCGAGATCTCGCCGAGCGCGCGCTTGACGCCGAGGTAGTGGAGGTTGAAGTCGTCCTGGCGGACGATCGTCGAGATCCGCGGGTTGATCTCGATCACGTGCTCGCCGACGAGCTGGATGTTGAAGAACCACTCGATCGCGAGCGCCTCGACGAGCCGGTTCGCCGTGGCCATCAGCTCCTCGTCCTCGAGCGTGACGAAGTACATCGCGAGCCCGGCGCGCATCGACTCCCGGGTCTTCGGATGGCCGAGGACGATCCGCTTGCCGTCCGCGATCCCGTCGATCGTGCGCTCGCCGCCGGTCGCGAGCTCCATCACGAGCAGGTCGGGGCCGCCCTCGTCGGGGAGGAGCTCGACCGCCTCCTCCAGCCGCATCGAGACGGAGCCTGGGCGCTCGTGCAGGAGCTGGTGCGCCCGGTCGACGGTCGGGTCGAGGATCCGGAAGCCGCGCGAGCCCGAGGAGAAGACCGGCTTGAAGCAGACCGGGCGGTCGGGGTAGCCGAGCTCGCGCGCGGCCGCGTCCACCGCCGCGGCGCCGTTCACGCGCCGGAAGTCCGGACCCTTGACGCCGAGCCGCTGCAGCAGCGCGTAGGTCTCCGCCTTGTCGTTCGAGCGGTGGATCGTGTCGGGCGAGGAGACGAGCACGGGGACCGGGAACCGGTCGCGGTGTGCGGCGAGGCCCTGGAGGTCGAAGGACGACTGCGGCAGGACGACGTCGATGCCCTCCCGCTCGACGACCTCGAGCATCGCGTCCGCGAAGCCGGGATCGGAGCCTGGCGGCACGAGGTGGAACGCATCGCACAGGTGGCGGCCGACCGAGCGCTCGCTCTTGTCGGTGCCGACGAGCCGGACCGCCCGCTCGCCGTTCGCCCGCAGCCCCTTCAGCAGCGCCGCGGTGCCGGGCGCACCCGACGCGCTCACCAACACCGTGACGTCCCTCACGAGAGGTCGATCCTGTCGGCGGCGAGCCGGTCGAGCCGGCGTTCCTTCTCCTCCTCGAGCATCGCGCGCATCGTCTCGCCCATCCGCGAGCCGGGGTAGACCCAGATCTCCGGGTGGATCAGCAGCTGCAGCCACGGGAACGCACCGGCGCGGAGCTCTTCGTGCGGGCAGCCGCAGCGCCAGTGCTGGTTCGAGTCCGAGCGGTAGGTCTCCGGGTCGAACCACGGCGCCTGCATCGCGTTGATCGCGCCCTCGACGGGCGCCTGCATGTACTCGGGCTCGGGGTTGTGCCAGGCGAGGACCCGGTCGAAGCGCTCGTCGAGGTCGACGCGCGGGTGGACTGCGTGCAGGCCGACGCGATGGCCGAGCTCGCGGAGCCGCGCCAGCGCCGCCTCACCCTCCTGCGAGCTCAGGTTGTAGAAGAACGAACCGGTCATCAGGAGATAGGTCGCGCGCGCCCCCGCGGCCGCCTCCAGCTCGGCCATGCGGAGCGCTGCGTCGAGCGAGAGGTCGACGTCGTGGCGGAGGAGCAGGTCGCCCTCGCGCGGCTCGTCCTCGAAGAAGGCGAACCGGTAGCCGCCCGCCTTCGCCGCCTCGAGCAGCTCGGCGTAGTGGTCGAGGTCGAACGCGCAACTCACTCGACCACCACCTCCAGCAGCCCCGCGGCGGCCTCCGCTCGCTGCAGGGCCTCGACGGACGTGTCCGCGGTCGCGATCACGTAGCCGCGGCGGTCCCCGTCGCGGCGCACCGGGCGGATCGTCTCGCCGACCTCGAGGTACGTGTCCGCCTGCACGACGCCTTCGGCTGCGAGCACCCGCTCGAGCGAGCCGACGGCGAGGACCTTTCCCGTCGGCAGCGGCCCGGGCTTTGCGGTCAGGAAGCGGATCGCGAGCGGCTGCTTGAAGCGCGGCAGCACGAGCTCGTCCGGGACCTCCTCGCCGAGCGCCTGGCGGAGCGCGACCTCGACGAGGTCGACGCCGACGGCGTGGCGGACGAGCTCGGCCATCTGGCCGCCGGGGATCCGCGCCGCGACCTCGACGACGCGCACCGAGCCGTCGTCGGAGACGATCAGCTGCGGAAACGCGATCCCGTCTCTGAGGCCGAGCGCATGCACGGCGTGGACGGCGACCCGCTCCGCCTCGGCGAGCAGGTCGGCGTAGATCGAGGCGGGGTAGACGTGGATCCAGCCGACGCCGAAGCCGATTCCCGGCGGGCGCAGCCGGTCGGAGAGGGTCAGCGGGAAGGCCTCGCCGCGCCGGGCGATCACGATTCCGTTCAGCTCAAGCCCGTCGTGGAAGCTTTCCACGATCGCCTCGTCGGTGAGCGACTCGGCGAGCGCCGCGTGCACGTGCGCGTCGAGCTCGTCCTGCGACTCGACGTAGAAGATCCCGCGCTGGCCGCCCGCATCGGCCGGCTTCAGCACCGCCGGCACGCCCACGGCCTCGAGCGCGGCGCGGGCGCTCTGCATGTCGCGCGCGCCGGCGAAGCGCGGCTGCGCGACGCCCGCGTCGGCGAGCGTGCGCCGCATCGCGATCTTGTGCGTCATCAGGTGCGCCGTCTCCATGCCGATCC
>DATKBA010000112.1:0-9955 GCA_035514455.1 Gaiellaceae bacterium
AAGCTGCCGAACGTGAACTCGCCGAGCTCGGGAACCTCGAGCAGCGGCGTGCCCGGCCATGCCAGCTCGCCGGTCTCGCGCGTCCGGCCGAAGGACGAGTGCGCGACGATATCGACCGGCCCCGCGGCGGCGCCGAGCGCCCGGGCCTGCTTTCGTCCTACCTCCGTCAGCGGCACCGGCACCGCCGGATCGCCGTTCAGCCGCTCGGCCACGTTGAACTCGGACTCGGCGTGCCGGGCGAGGACGAGCTCCCTCACAGAAGCACGCTCCGGTAGTCGAGCACGTGCTCCATCCCGACCGTGTCGTAGAGCGCGATCGCGGCCTCGTTGTCGGCCCGCACGAAGAGGCAGACGCGGGGTACCTCGGCCAGCAGCAGGCGGATCAGGTCGGAGAGCCCGCGCTTCGCGTGACCGGCGCCGCGCGCCTGCGGGTCGGTCCACACCTGCTGCAGCTGCACCGCCCCGGGCGTCCACGCGGACGCCTCCGCCTTGAACAGGATCACGCCGTCCTCGACCCACAGCCAGGAGCGCCCCTCCTCGATCTGCGAGCGCGTCCGCCAGCGGAAGCCCTCGGCGTCGACGCGCAGCGGGTCGACCCCGAGCTCCCCCTCGTGTGCGCGCGCGCAGGCGGGCACGAGCAGGTCGAGGTCGTCGAGCGCCGCGGCGCGGAGCCCCGTGCCTGCGGGCGGCGGCACCGTCTCGATCGCGTAGACCGGCTGGCCGGGACGGTCCTCGCGGGCGGCCGGCAGCCGGCGCCGCGCGGCCTCCCAGAGGTCGGTCACCGCGCCCTGCTCGCCGATCAACATCCGGGCCCGCGCGCGCACGGTCACGTCGGCGAAGGAGCCGCAGCCGCGGCCGGAGGGGACGACGTTCACGCCCGAGTGGCAGAGCGCGACGAGGCGTCCGCCGTCCTCGACCGCGCTGAACCGGCCGAGCCCGCGGCGGGCGACGTCCTCGAGGAAGACGCGCTCCACGGGGTCCTCCGCGCAGTAGCCGAGAATGGCCGCCAGAGGCGGCTCCACGAGGTGCGCCATCATCCCGATCCTGCCCTATAGGGTTGCGCGGATGCCGATCCACGTGAGAGCCGAGCCCGGCGACTACGCCGAGGCGTGCCTGCTTCCGGGCGATCCGCTGCGGGCGAAGTACATCGCCGAGACCTACCTCGAGGACGTCGTGCAGCGGAACTCCGAGCGCGGCCTGCTCGGATACACCGGCACCTGGGAGGGGAAGCCGGTGTCGGTCCAGGGGACCGGGATGGGCTGCCCGGGGGCGACGATCGTCTTCGAGGAGCTCGTCCAGCTCGGCGTCAAGAAGCTGCTCCGCGTCGGCACGTGCGGCGGGCTCCAGCCGCACCATGCGCTCGGGGACATGATCGTCGCGCTCACCGCCGTTCCCGCCGACTCGACCGCGATGCACCTCGTCGGGAACGAGCCGCACTGCCCGACTGCGAGCTGGGAGCTGATCCACGGCGCCGTGCACGTGGCCAAGGAGCTGGGACAGGAGATGCACGTCGGCCCGATCGTCTCGAGCGACCTCTTCTACAACCCCGACGAGGGCCAGTACGAGCGCTGGTCGAAGCGGGGCGTCCTGGCCGTCGAGATGGAGGCCGCGGCGCTGTTCACGGTCGGCGCGCTGAAGGGCGTCCAGTCGGGCTGCCTCCTGATCGTGAGCGACATCGTCGTCGAGGGCGAGTTCAAGCGCATCTCCGACGAGGAGATGACCGCCGCGGTCGACCGGATGACGCGCGTGGCGCTCGCGACCGCCACGGCGACCCATTAGCCCCACCGTCTTCCTCGTCAACCCCGCGTCGGCCAACGGGTCGACCGGCCGCCGCTGGGCCGAGATCGCGCACCGCGCGGCGACGAAGGGGCTGGAGGGCCACGCGCTGATCTCGACGCGCCCCGGCGAGCTGACAGAGCTGGCGCGCGGCGCGGCCGACGGGGGCGCGACGCTGCTCGTCGTCGTCGGCGGCGACGGCTCCGTGAACGAGGTCGCGAACGGGATCGCCGGCCGCAACGACGTCGAGATCGCCGTGATCCCCCGCGGCACGGGCTGGGACTTCGCGCGCAGCTTCGGGATCCCCCACCGGCTCGATCGCGCGATCGCCGTCGCGCTCGGCGGCACGACGCGCACCGTCGACCTCGGCCGCGCGAGCTACCGCGCCTGGGACGGCAGCGAGGCGACGACCCACTTCGCCAACGTCGCGAGCGCAGGGATGAGCGGCGCGATCGCGCAGCGGGCGAACGAGACGACGAAGGCGCTCGGCGGCAAGGCCTCCTACCTGTGGGCGACGTTGGCCGTCTTCGCGAAGTGGCAGAACTCCGAGCTTCGCGTGACCGTGGACGGCGAGTCGCGCGCCGGCCCGATGCACGACGTCGTCGTCGCCAACGGCACGACCTTCGGCGGCGGGATGCGGATCTGCCCCGAGGCGAGCGCGGACGACGGCCTCTTCGACGTGCTCACGATCGGCGACCTGACCAAGCGCGACCTGCTCCTGACGCTGCCGAAGACTTACCGGGGGGCGCACCTGCCGCACCCGAAGGCCGAGCTCCTGCACGGGGCCGTCGTCGAGGTGGAGGCCGACGCCCCGCTGCCGGTCGAGCTCGACGGCGAGCAGCCGGGGACGACGCCGGTGCGGTTCGAGGTCGTGCCGCGCGCGCTGCGCGTGCGCGTCCCCTAGCTCTTCAGCTCTTCTTCGCCGCCGGCTTCTTCGCCGCGGGCTTCCTCGCGGCCGGCTTCTTCGTCGTCGCCGCAAGCTGCTTCTCGAGCTTCGCCACCCGCTTCTCCAGCGCGTCGAGGCCGCGGAGCTTCTTCTGCACGTCGTCCATGCGCGCCTTGGTCTCGTTCGCCATGTCCATCAGCTTCGAGCCGCCGGGCACGTCCTGGAGCTTGTGCAGCGCCTCGGCGCCGAGGTCCTGCACGCGGGAGAGGATGTCCTTCTGTTGTGTCTTCGCCATGCCGCCGATCGTACCCCTCACGCGCGGACGGTAACCGGGGTGCCGGCGAGCGTCCGCTCGAAGAGGCGCCGCAGCAGGTCGTTGCGGACGCGGATGCAGCCGTTCGAGACCGCCTGCCCGATCAGATCGGGCCGGTTCGTGCCGTGGATCGCGATCGGCCCGCCCTGCGCCCAGCCGGTGAGCACGTCCGAGAAGGCGGAGATCCCGATCGCGCCGGGGCCGAACGGGCCGGAGGGATCGTTCGGGATGAGCCGCTGGTTGACGTAGTAGCGCCCGGTCGGCGTCGGCGTCCGGTCTGTCCCGATCGCGGCGCGCGCCGAGAGGACCTGCCGCCCGCGGTCGTAGAGCGTGACCCGGCGCTCGGAGAGGTCGACGAGGATCCTCGTCGTCAAGGGCGCGAGGTCGACGTCTGCGGCGCGGACCCAGCCCGTGCGCCCGTTCGGCCGCAGCGGCAGCTGAACCCGGTACCACGCGGGGGCGCAGTCGGCCCCGAGCCGCTCCGCGATCACCGCAAACACGGTCGGGACGCCGTTCACGTTCTCGCGGCCGAAGCCGGCGATGCGCCCTGACCCGGGCACGCGGTACGCCACGGCCCGCTCGCGCACGACCGCCGCGTAGGACGTCGTGGCCGAGCCGACGGCGCGGGTCGAGCCCGGGACACATGCAGCCGGCACTGCCTTTTTCGCGCCGGCGACGTCGGAGTCCGGTAGAGAGGCCTCGCGCGACCCGCCACAAGCCGTGACAGCCGACGCGAGGAGTATCACCAGCACTGCACGCACGAACGGTCACGGTAGCGCCGGTCGAGCAAGACCGGAGGACTGACAGCTTGTTACAGGTTTGTCACCCTTTCGATACTTGTGTTTCCCATCACGACGCGTAACCTGAGGAGCGAGATGGCACCGAGGCACGCACGCACAGCCCGCCGGCTCCACGAGCACAAGGCCGTGATCGCGCACGCACTGCGCCAGCACGCCGGGATCCCGTACGAGATCGAGCAGCGCGTCTGCTCGGACTGCCACCGGGTCCTCGACGAGCGCACCGTGCGGCGCGCCGCGGCCTAGCCCTAGCCCGCGGAGCCGGCCCCCAGCGCCTGCACGGCTGCGCGCAGGATCTCGCCTGCGCCGCCGTCGAGCACGAGCTTCGCCTCGGCGTCGAGCGCCGTGGGGCCGCGGTTGACGATCGCGAGCGTGCCTCCGGCGGCGACCGTCACGTGCGGCAGCCCGGCCACGGGGTGCACCTCGAGCGACGAGCCGACGACGAGCAGGAGCCGCGCCGCGCGGCAGAGCTCCGTCGCCCACTCGAGCGCCGCAACGGGCAGGAGCTCGCCGAACATCACGACCCCGGGCTTCAGGATCTCGCCGCAGGCGCAGAGCGGCAGCGGCAGCAGCTCGAGGACGCGCTCGAACCCCGTCGGCGCGCCGCAGCCGAGGCAGATCGCGCCGCGGATCGACCCGTGCACCTCGACCACCTCCCGCGAGCCCGCCCGCTGGTGGAGCCCGTCCACGTTCTGGGTGACCACCGCCCGCACGAGCCCGCGCCGCTCCAGCTCGGCGAGCGCGAGGTGGCCGTCGTTCGGGGCGGCGTCCGCGAGCGCGGCGAGGCGGCGGGCGTAGAACTCCCAGACGCGCACCGGATCGCGCCGGAAGCCGTCGATGCTCGCCACCTCGAGCGGGTCGTACTGCGCCCAGATGCCGCCCGCGGAGCGGAAGTCCGGGATGCCGCTCTCGGTGCTGATGCCGGCGCCGGTCAGCGCCACGCACGGCTGGTGCGTCCGGATCAGCTCGGCCAGCCGCGCCGCGTTCACGCCGCCATCGTAGGCTTGCGCAGGTGGACGGCTATCGCTTCTCGACCGAGATCGTCGTCCGCTTCGCCGAGACCGACGCGCAGGGCATCGCCCACCACGCGTCCTTCGTCGTGTGGCTGGAGGTCGCGCGCGTGGCCTACCTCGCGGAGCACGCGGGCGGCTACCGCGCGATCCAGGAGCAGGGGCTCGAGGCGCTGACGACGGAGGTGCACGTCCGCTATCACCTGGCCGCCCGCTTCGACGAGCGGCTGCGGGTGTGGGCGCGGTGCGTCGACCTCCGCGGGGCCCGCTTCCGCTACGAGTACGCGGTCGAGCGCGACGGCGTACTGGTCGCGGAGGGCCACACGGCCCACGCGACGGTCGACGCGGCCACGCACCTGCCGACGCGCGTGCCCGCCTGGTTCGCCGAGGCGGTCGCTAGGGCTGAGGGGGCGGCGGGATAGCCGCCGGGTCCGGCTCCGCGGGAGGCGGCGGCTCGTCCTTCGGCGGCGTCGTCTCGCCCGGCTTCGGTTCCTTCTCCTCCTCCTCCTCCTTGGGCGGGGGCTTCTTCGTGCCGACGCGGATGATCCGGTACTCGCCGCGGTAGGACGTGTTCCACGTCTCGTCGTGGATCACGTTCCCATCCTCGCCGTACACGGTGCGCGTCACGGTCGTCGCGCGCGCGGGCGTGCCCTCCTCCTCGACCTCAGTCTTCCCCTTCAGGAGCTCGGGGTCCTTGACGCGGCGGATCCGGGCGGGGCCGGTGACCCTGATCGTGCCCTCGCTGCTCTCGACGCGCCGCTCCGGGCCGCCGCCGTAGATCGAGACCGTGATCCCGGAGCCGCCCGAGGCGCCGCCGACGAGGATCCACTTGGGCGTGTCGTTGACGAACTTCAGGTCGATGTCGGGGTAGTTGACCGTCGCGTCGCGGCCGAGCTGGTAGCGGCTGATGTAGAGCGAGTGCGCGGTGCGCTCGGTGATTTTCAGGCCGGCCTCCCAGACGGCGTTGAAGACGGTCGTCGCGACCTGGGAGACCCCGCCGCCGACGGCCTGGTCGTACTCGTCGCGGATGATCACCGGCGCGAGCCGGAAGCCGCGCTCGATCGTCCGCTCGCCGACGCGCTCGTTGAACGAGAACGTCCCGCCGGGCGCGACGAGCGCGCCGTCGAGGTACTTCACGCCGAGCTGGAGGTTCGTGATCCGGTCCGACGTGCCGGAGTACGGCGTCGTGTAGGACGCGAGACGGCGCTCGATCCCCATCGCCTGCGCATCCGCGGTCGTCCGGTCGGCCTCGGCCGTGCGGACGGCGAGCGTGGCCGTGCGTGCGTACGGAGAGACGGCGGCCGCGAGCAGCGCCTTGGCGGTCGCGGGGACGTCGACGGCGAGGCCCTCCTTGGCGGGCACGATCTCGACGACGTCGCCCGAGGCCCGGAAGGTGGCGTCGACGGGGGCGCGCTCGACGGTCTTGCGCAGCTTTGCGAACCAGGCTTCCGCACCGGGCCCGGCAATCGCCACCTCGGTCGAGCCGGCGACCGGGAGCGAGAGCAGCTCCGCGATCCGCCAGCGCGGCAGCCGCCAGCGCGTCCCCTCGTGCTCAAGCCGGACGGGCGCCGAGAGCGCGGTGCGGGCCTGGCGGGCGGCGGGCGCGAGCTCGGCCGCCGTCACGTCGACCGGGTCGACCGTGACGGGAAGCGGGACGGGCTCGCCGCGCTCCAGCCGCGCGAGCGCGCGGACGATCCGGGCACCCGCCGCCTCCCGGTCGAGACTCCGGCCGGCCTGCCCGCGGACGACCTCGATCTGGAGGCCGCGGCGGATCAGCTTCGCCTCGACGTGGCTCTGGTCGATCTCGCGGGCGAGCCCGGCGAGCTTGTAGTCGAGCGCCGCGCCGTACGCGGTCACGGGCGGGTTGATCTCGGCGCCGAAGAAGCGCGCCTGCAGGCGCTTGAAGCCTCGGACTGGCCCGAAGCCCTCGCCCTCCCGGGACGCCGTCTGGATCGCCGCGGCCCAGTCCGGCTCGACGCCGAGCGTCGTGGCCGTGATCGGGTACTGCTCGCCGCCCGCGGTGAAGACGACGGGCACGCGCGCGACGCGGTCGAAGCGGCGCTCGAGCAGCGTCCGCGCTTCGCCCGTCGTCAGCCCGCCGACGTCGACGCCGGCAATCGCGACGCCCTCTGCGATGCGGGAAGGGGAACCGGCGAACGCGAGCCCGACGAGCGCGGCGACGACCGCGAGCAGCGCGAGCGAGGCGAGCACCCAGCGGGCGATCGTCCGTGTGGCGCCGGCGGCCGGGCCGGCGCGGAAAAGTGTCGCATCACCCCGCACGAAGCGGGTCAGTGTAGCCGCGGCTTCGGAAGCTCTCGCGAGGAATTCAGGTGCGGAGGTACTGCACGATCACGTGCCGCTGGATCTCGGAGGTGCCCTCGACGATCTGGAGCACCTTCGCGTCGCGCATCCACTTCTCGACCGGGTGGTCGCGCATGATCCCGGCGCCGCCGAGCACCTGGACGGCGTCCGTCGTGACGCTCATCGCCACGTCGGCGGCGAACGCCTTCGCGAAAGAGCCGAGCAGGCCCGCGTCGTCGGCTCTGTTCTCAGAAGCGGTGTCGAGGGCGGCGGCGGCGCGCCAGACGAGCAGCCGCGACGCCTCGACCTGCATCGCCATGTCCGCGAGCTTGAACGAGACGCCCTGCTTCGCGATCAAGGGCTTGCCGAAGGCGCGCCGCTCGTTCGCGTACGCGGTCGCGTACTCGAAGGCGGCGCGCGCGATCCCGACCGCCGAGGCCGCGACCTGCGGACGCGAGTGGAGGAAGAAGTCCATCGCGATCGCGAACCCCTCCCCCTCCTCGCCCAGCACGCGGTCGGCGGGGATCCGCGCCTCGTCGAGGAGGATCGAGCCCGTGTACGAGGCGCGCAGGCCGAGCTTCGGCTCCTTGCGGCCCGCGGACACGCCCGGGTCGCCCGCCTCGACCAGGAACGCCGTGATCGCCCCCTCGAGCTTCGCGAAGATGATCGTCAGCTCGGCGATGCCGCCGTTCGTGACGTAACACTTCTCGCCGCTGAGCACGTACGCGTCGCCGTCGCGGCGCGCGGTCGCCTGGATCCCGGCCACGTCCGAGCCCGCGCCGGGCTCGGTGAACGCGATCGCCGCCAGGCAGCCCTGCTCGGACGCCAGCCGGGGCAGCCAGCGCTGCCTCTGCTCCTCGCTGCCGGACCGCAGCAGCGGCCGGACCGGGAACATCGTCGCGCCGATCGGGGCGGCGAGGCCGGCGCAGCCCCACGAGAGCTCCTCGGCGATCAGGCTCGACGTGACCGCGGAGACGCCGCCGCCGCCGTACTCGGCCGGGATCGCGTGCGAGGTGAGCCCGAGCGCGGCCGCCCTGGCGAGGATCTCGGGCGGGCAGTCCTCCCGGTCGTCCCATTCGCGCGCGACCGGCCGCAGCTCCTTCTCCGCGAACTCGTGCGCGAGGTCGCGGAGCTCCCGCTGCTCCGCCGAGAGCTCGAAGCCGATCCCCTGTCCTACCTTCACGTTCAACGAATCGCGCCTCTGGGCCGCGGGCGGCCCCTTCAGGGGTTTTCGCGCGATGAGCGTCCGCGCGAGCGGCTGCTCATCTTGCGCCGACTAGAAGACGAACAGCTCTACGCCGCCGCTCACGTTGAGCTCGATCCCGGTGATGTAGCCCGCGAGGTCGGAGCAGAGGAAGCAGATCGCGTTCGCGATGTCCTCGGGCTCGCCGGGCCGCTTGAAGACGGTGCGGTTCGCGATCCGCTCGTTCATCGCCGGGTTCGCGAAGTGGAACGCCTCGGTGCCGATGATCCCCGGCACGATCGCGTTGCAGGTGATCCCGTGGCGGCCGCCCTCCATCGCGAGCGTCCGCGTCAGTCCGAGGATGCCCGCCTTCGTCGTCGAGTAGCTCGCCTGGCCGAATCCGCCGAGCGTCCCCGCCACCGAAGCCATGTTGATGATCCGGCCCCACTCGCGCTCCTTCATGTGCGGCCAAACCGCCTGCGCGCAGTTGAAGCCGCCGGTGAGGTTGACGCGGAGGTCGCGCTCCCAGAGCTCGGGGTTCTGATCCGGGAACTGGCCGACGTGGTCGAGCGTCCCCGCGTTGTTGATCAGGATGTCGACAGAGCCGAACTCCTCGACGACGCGATCGACGGTCTCCTTGACCTGCTCGCGGTCGGTGATGTCGCACTTGATCGCGGCGGCACGGCGGCCCATCGCCTGGATCTCCTGCGCGGTCGCCTCGGTGTAGACGATCCCCTGCGCCTTCGCGACCTGGGCGAGGACGCCGTAGGCCTCCGCGGTCTCCGTCGACTCGTCCGACTCCACCTGAATGTCTGCGATCACCACGTCGGCGCCGGCGCGCGCGAGCGCCAGCGCGTCCGCGCGGCCGAGCCCTCTGGAGCCTCCCGTGACGAGCGCTACTCGTCCCAAGAGGTCGATCTCAAGCGCCACGAGGCAAGAATATTTCTTTGGCGATCACGAGGCGCTGGATCTGCGAGGTGCCCTCGTAGATCTGGAACAGCTTGGCGTCGCGCATCAGCTTCTCCACCGGGTACTCCTTCATGTAGCCGTACCCGCCGAAGACCTGCACGGCGTCCGTCGTCACCTTCATCGCGGTGTCGGCGGAAAAGCGCTTCGCGAACGAGGACTCGAGCGTCGCCCGCTGGCCCTGGTCGTGCAGCCACGCTGCGTGCCAGACGAGGAGGCGCGCCGCGGCGATCTCGGTCGCCATGTCCGCGATCATGAAGTTGACGCCCTGGTGCATCGCGATCGGCACGTCGAACGTGACGCGCTCCTTTGCGTACGCGACCGCGTGCTCGTACGCGGCCTGCGCGACCCCGACGGCGCCGGCGGCCGTGCCCGGGCGCGTGAAGTCGAGCGTCTGCATCGCGATCTTGAAGCCCTCGCCCTCCTCGCCGATCCGGTTCGCGGCCGGGACGACCACGTCGGTCATGGCGAACGCGGACGTGTCGGTGGCGCGCTGGCCCATCTTGTCCAGGTGCTTCTCGAGCTGCACGCCCGGCGCGTCCATGGGGACGATGAACGCGGAGATGCCCTTGTGGCCCTTGCTCGGGTCGGTCTTCGCGAAGACGACCGTCCAGGCGGCGTGGCCCGCGTTCGTGATGAAGGTCTTCGAGCCGTTGAGGACGTACTCGTCGCCGCGGCGCTCGGCCGTCGTCTTCAGCTTGGCGACGTCGGAGCCCGCCTCCGG
>DATKBA010000113.1:0-8464 GCA_035514455.1 Gaiellaceae bacterium
GGTCTGCGGCCGCGCCGACGACCTGACCGGGCAGGCGATCGTCGCCTACGTGACGCTGAAGGGCGGCGACGAGGGCTCGCTCGAGATGCTCGAGGAGCTGCGCAACCACGTCGCCGCGAAGATCGGCCCGATCGCCAAGCCGGCGAACATCGTTTTCACGCCCGAGCTGCCGAAGACGCGTTCCGGCAAGATCATGCGTCGCCTGCTGCAGGACGTGGCCGAGCAGCGGCCGCTCGGCGACACGACGACGCTCGCCGACCCGACGGTCGTGAGCGAGATCGCCGACCGAGCCGCGGCGGACGCCGACGAGTAGCGGCGAGCTGTGATCGAGATCCGCCGCCTCGGCCCCACCGAGCTGCAGGAGTGCCTCAACGGGCTGGCGGCGGTGCTGCACGACTGCGTCGAAGGCGGCGCGTCCGTCAGCTACGTGGCGCCGTTCTCTCCGGACGACGCGCGGGAGGCGTTCGCGGGCTTCGCCGCCGAGGCGGAGCGCGGGCGGCGGCTCGTCCTCGCGGCCTTCGCCGGCGGCGAGCTCGTCGGCACGGTGCAGGTGATCCTCGCGCTGCCGCCGAACCAGCCGCACCGCGGCGAGATCGCGAAGCTGCTCGTCCGCCGCTCGGCCCGCGGGCGCGGCATCGCCCGGGCGTTGATGGAGCGGGCGGAGGCGGAGGCGCGCGCGGAGGGGAGGACGCTGCTCGTCCTGGACACCGTCACCGGGGATCCCGCCGAGCGCCTCTACGAGGGGATGGGCTGGACGAGGGTCGGCGTGATCCCGGGCTACGCCCTCTACCCCGACGGCCGCCCGTGCGACACGACCGTCTTCTGGAAGACGCTCTAGCCGCGCATCCGCTGGACGAAACCGACGTTCGGCGCGTGCACGTTCAGCATCCGCAGCTCCCCGTCGCCCGCGTTGCGGAAGCCGTGCCGCGTGCCGATCGGGGCTGCGACCCAGCTCCCCGGGCCGGCGCGGAAGAGCTCGTCGCCGACCGTGAACTCCGCCTCGCCCTCAAGGACGTAGAAGGAGTCGACGTGGTCGTCGTGCACGTGCGGATCGACGCCCTCGAAGCCCTGCTCGAAGCACAGCTCGATCACCTCGAGCTCCGGCAACTCGGCGAGGATCCGGTGCCTGCGCGCGTGCCGGCCGACGTGCTCGCCGCCGTCCGGGCCGAGTGCGATTCCGTCCATCCCGCGAGTATCGCTCAGGCGTCGTACTCGACGGCGAAGCGTGCCGCCGCGGGCTCGACCACGGCGAGCGCGAGCTCCGCTTCCCGCTCGAGCTCGGCCCGCTGCGGCTTCGTCAGGGTCGCGAACGGCGTCGCCTCGAGCGTCGCGACGTCCTGCTTCCGCCGCCACCACCACGTGCCTGCAACGAAGCCGTCCACGAGGATCGTCGGCCGAACGTCCCCGTTCTTCCGGATCACGCGCCGCCGCGTCTCGTCGTCGAACACGCGCGTCCGGTCGGCGTGGGCGAGGAGGACGTTGTCCCACTCGCCGAGGAGCCGCAGCGGCGCGGGCGTCTCAGCCGGCGGGCGGGGCGCGCCGCGGAGGTCGTAGAGCTCCCGGCCGCGCTCGTCCGTCAGCCGCTCGAGCTCCGGCTCGAGGGCGTCGAGCGCGGGCGCGATCGCCGCGACGGCGAGGCCGGTGAACGCCGCCAGGTCGGCGCGGCTGGAGGGGCCGAAGGACGCCAGCGTGCGCCGGACGAGGCGCCGGGTCCCCTCGGCCGCATCCGCCGCCGGCGCGCCGAGCCACGCAGCCGCCGCGACGAAGCGGTTCCGCTGGCCGAACGCGTGCGGCTCCTCGCCCGGGACGTGCAGGATCAGCGCGTTCGTGCGCACGCGGCGCCAGACGCGGTCGTCGTCCATCCGCACCTCGAGCCGCGCCAGGAGCGGCCGCAGCGCCGTCGCCTCGAGCGGCTCCGCCAGCGCCGCCTCGGCGTGGGCCGCGAGCTCGATCACGCGGGCCATGTCGACCCCATCGGGTAGGTGCTTCTCCCGCAGCCGGTTGAAGTACGGGGCCATCGCGGCGGCGTCGTGCGGGTAGTCGCCGGCCGTGACGAGGTGGAGGGTCTCGCGCATCAGCGTCGCCCGGACGACGGCACGGTCGTGGAGGGCGCGGGTGAGCTGCTCGCGCTCGAAGCCCTGGAGCCGCGCGGCGAGGGCGACATAAGGCGCGCGCGGCCGCTGCGCTTGCAGCGCGCCCAGCCGCGCGACGGCCTCGGCCACGTCCAGGCGCTCGCGCCCGAGCAGGAGCTGGCGGGCGAGCGTGGCGCGGTTCAGCTCGCGCAGCGTCAGCGGCTTCACGCCTGGGACGCTACAACGTGCCCATGCTCCGACTCGCGATCCTGCTCGCCCTGCTGCTGCCCGCCGCCGCGGGCGCGGGCGACCGCGAGCTCCTCGCCGCGAAGGACCGCCACCTCCCGGCGGCGCAGCGGGCGTACGCGAACACCCCCGACGGCGCGCAGGCCCGCTACGAGGCCGGGCGCGACCTCGTCGAGGCGGTGCTCGCGTCGGGTCGGGTCAGCGCAACCCGCCGCGATCTCCGCTCCGAGCTGCTCGCGCAGGGCCGCCGCCAGATCGCGCGCGCCGAGCTCCTCGACCGGGACCCGGGGTTCAGGAGCGTCGCTCCGCTCGCCCCGCTTCCGGGGGTCGGGCCGGGGTACGGACCGCGGCGCGCCGACCCCGCGCTCGCGCGCCGGCTGGCCGCGGCGGCCGCGCGCGTCGACGGCGCGGTCGGGATCTGGGTGCACGAGCTCGGCTCGGGGCGCTACGCGGGCTTCCAGGCGGACACGCGCTTCGCCGCGGCCTCGACGGTGAAGCTCGGCGCGCTCGTCGCCGCTCTCCGGGCGTCGCCTCAGCCGGAGCGGAGCGCGTGGTGGTACGACGTGCGCCAGATCGGCTACTGGTCGTCGAACCTCGCCGCGAACCGCGTCTACGCCCGGCTCGGCTACGCCGCGGTCGCGAACGGGCTGCGCCGGCTCGGGATGACGTCGAGCACGTACCCGGGGCCGTACCGTGCGACCACGGCGTGGCGGCCGCCCGGGCCGCACACACGCGTGACGACCGCCCGCGACCTCGGCCGGGCGCTCCACCGGCTGCACGCCGGCGCCCACGGGAACGCGGTGGCGTTACGTCAGCTCGGGCTCTCGCGCCGCCAGGCGGCCGTCGCGCTGCGCGTGCTGGCCTCGGCGCAGCCGGTCGCAGACAACGCCGGCCTGCTCCGGCCGTGGCTGCGCGGCGCGACGGTCGCGGAGAAGAACGGCTGGCTCACCGACACGCGCACGACCGCCTCGATCGTCTACCGCGGCGGCCGCGCGACGATCGTCGTCGTCGAGGCCTACCGCCCCGGGATCACCTACGCCGAGGCGAAGCGGCTCGGCCGGGACGTGGTGGCGGCGGCAGGCCTGCGTTAACGCAACTGCTTGCGCGTGCCGATCGCGATCACGGGCGCGGCGCCGGGCCGGAGCCAGCGCAGCACCGCGCGGAGGTCCGCCTTCCGGAGCGAGACGCAGCCGATCGTCGGGCCGCCCGTCTGCGCGTGGAGGAACATCCCCGAGCCTTTGTACGGCACGGCGGGGCGCATGTTGTACTCGATCACGGCCAGGTAGGGGTACGGCTTCGGCTGCTGCCACATCCCCTCGCTCGCGCCGCCGAACGGCGGCTTCACGCCGCAGCGGACGTGCTGGAAGGAGTTGTAGGTCGGCGAGCGCGGGTCCTCGTCCCACCAGTCGCCGCAGCGGAGCCGCCGGTAGGTGAACCTCACGCCCGGGTTCGGCTCGTTCCCGTACATCGTGCGGCCGATCCGGTAGGTGCCGGTCGGCGTGGTCCCGTCGCCCTCGCGCCGGTTCACGCCGAGGCCGTTCTTGCCGAGCCGCGCCGTATACGGCCCGGCGGCGGCGACCCAGCAGCCGCGGACCTTCCTCCAGGTGCGGAGCTCCGCGTACGTCGTCCGCAGCACCTTCGCCTCGACGGTGATCAGCTGCCGCGCGGTGGCGGGGGCATCGAGCCCGCTCGCGAGGTTCTGCGGGCAGGCGACCGCGAGGGTGGAGGCGAGTGCGGCGAACGCGATCACGGCGGTTCCAGAGTACGCTGGATCGATGCGTTTCGCGGGCGTCACCCTCGTCGCCGCGCTGATCGGACTTAGTTGCTGTCAGCAACTAAGTGGTAGGATCGCGCAGTTTTCGGGCTCGATCGAGCCGGTGCGCTGGGCTGACCTCCGCTTCTCCTACCGCGTTGGCTGCCCCGTGCCGCCGGCGGGGCTGCGGACGGTGCGCGTCTCGTACTGGGACTTTGCCGGCCGGGCGCGGGAGGGCAGGATCGTCGTCGCGCGCGCCGAGGCGGCGAACGTCGTCACCGTCTTCCGCGAGCTCTGGGCGGCGCGCTTCCCGATCCGCAAGCTCGAGCCGGTCTCGGCCTACCGCGGCAGCGACGACCGCTCGATGGCCGCCGACAACACCTCCGGCTTCAACTGCCGCTTCGTCGGCGGGACGAAGCGGTGGTCGATGCACGCCTACGGCCTCGCGATCGACGTCAACCCGGTCGAGAACCCGTACGTCCGCGGCTCGACCGTCTCGCCCCCGGCCGGTCGCGCGTACCTCGACCGCAGCCGCTACCGGAAGGGCATGGCCGTCCGGGGCGGGGTGCTCGTGCGCGCGTTCGCCTCGGTCGGCTGGAAGTGGGGCGCCTCCTTCGGCGACTACCAGCACTTCTCGACGACGGGACGCTAGAGCAGCTTCTCGAACCGCTCGGCGTCGTCGAACGGGCCGATCACGGCCAGGTGGAAGCCGTCGTCGACGATCTCCCGCGCGACCCGCTGGACGTCCTCCGCCGTGACGGCGTCGAGCGCGGCGAGCACCTCGGCCGGCTCGGTCGCCTGCCCCTCGAGCACCTCGCGCCGGAGCCCGAACATGATCGTCCCGTGCGGGCTCTCGAGCTGGAGCACGAAGCGCCCCTTGCTGAAGTTCCGCGCCTTCTCGAGCTCGTCGGCGGGCACCGGCTCCTCGGCCAGCAGCCGGAACTGCTCGACGATGGTCGTCACCGCATCGTCGATCCGGTTGATGTCGACGCCCGACTGCGCGTAGAGCGAGCCCGCGTCGGTGTAGGCGTGGTTCGTCCCGAAGACGTAGTAGGCGAGTCCGCGCCGCTCGCGCACCTCGGTGAAGAGGCGCGAGGACATGCCGCCGCCGAGCACCGTGGCGAGCAGCTGGAGCACGTAGCGTTCGGGGTCGACGAGCGGCCGGCTGCGGACGCCGATCACGATGTGCGCCTGGTCGGAGGCCTTCGTGTGCACCTTCACCCGGCCGGCGCCGTTCGGCTGCACCGGTGCGGGCAGGCCCGTCTCGCCGGGCTCGAGGTCGCCGAGCAGCTGCTCGAGCTTCTCGTGCAGCCCGTCGCCGAGCTGCCCGCCGACGCCGACGACCATCCGGTTCGGCCGGTACCAGGCGCCCGTGTAGTCGAGGAACGTCTCGCGCGTCGCGCCGCGGACCGTCTCCTTGCGGCCGATGATGTCCCAGCCGAGCGGCTGGTCGCCGTAGAGGAGCGACTCGTAGACGCCGCCGATGAAGTCGCGCGGCGTGTCGAAGTACATGTTCATCTCCTCGACGATCACGCCCTTCTCGCGCTCGATCTCCTCGGGGTCGAAGCGCGAGTTGCGGAGCATGTCGACCAGCACGTCGAGGGCGACGTCCCGCGTCGCGGCGGCGCAGCGGACGTAGTAGCCCGTGTACTCCTTGCCGGTGAAGGCGTTGAACTCGCCCCCGATCGCGTCGATCTCGCCGGCGATGTCGCGCGCGGTCGGGCGCCGCTCGGTGCCCTTGAAGAACATGTGCTCGGCGAAGTGGGCGATCCCGTTCGTCTCGGCGGTCTCGTAGCGCGAGCCGGCGGCGAGCATGACGAAGCAGGAGACGGATTGCGCCTGCGGCATCGGCGCCGTCAGCACGCGCAGCCCGTTGCCGAGAGTAGAACGCTCGAAGACCCCCATCGCGGCCATGGTATAGAGGCGGTTGTGGCGGGCGAGAAGACGAGGCGGGCGGTCGCGGCGCAGCCGGAGTGGCTTGCGCGAGTCCCGACGGACAGGCTGCTCCCACCGGGCCGCGCGGTCGCGGTCGGCTGCGGCACGTCCTTCCACGCGGCCCAGACGACCGGACACGGGATCGACGCGCTCGAGCTCCTGCTCGACCCGCCCGAGGCCGACGTGCTCGTCCTCGTCAGCCACGAGGGCGAGACGCCGCTGACGCTCGAGGCAGCGCAGGCGTTCGCCGGCTCGAAGTGGCTCGTCACGGGCAAGGCGGACGGCCCGATCGCGGCGCTCTGCGACGAGGTCGTCGTCGCCACGCCCGCGGTCGAGGAGAGCTACTGCCACACCGTCTCCTACACCTGTGCGGTCGCGGCGCTCGCCGCGCTGCGCGGCGAGGACGTCTCGTGGCTTCCGGACGCGGTCGCGGACGCGCTGGCCGGCGAGCGCTTTCCGGTCTCCGCGCACGAGCGCTTCCTGATCGCCGGCGCAGGGCGCGACTGGCCGACCGCGCAGGAGGCGGCGCTGAAGCTGCGCGAGGGCGCCTACCTCGCCGCCGAGCCGCACCGGCTGGAGGAGCTGCTGCACGGGCACCTCGCCGCGGTCGACGAGAGCGTCCGCTGCTTCGTGCTCGAGGGCGAGGGCCGCGCCGCGGCGCGCGCGGCGGAGGCGGTCGCCGCGCTGACCGCGCTCGGCTGCGACGTGACGCTCGTCCCGACGCGCCACCCGGCCGTCGACGTCGTCCCCTTCCAGCTCCTGACGCTCGACCTGGCCGAGGCCCGCAGCGTCGACCCGGACCTGATCCGCTGGGACGACCCGCGCTGGAAGGCCGCGCGCGACGCCTACGCCTAGGCCGGATAGGAGCCGAAGACCGTGAAGCGCTGCGACTGCGCCCGCACCTCGGCGAGCGTCTCGCGGACGACGTCGTCGAGCGGGTGGCCGCTGACGACGGCGTCGAAGCGGTAGCGCCACGGCGTCTGCGGGATCGGGCGCGAGGTGAGGTGGACGAGGTCGAGCCCGTGCCGGGCGAACGGCTCGATCGCCCGGTGCAGTGCGCCGGGCTGGTGGTTCGTTTGGAAGGAGAACGCGATCCGCCAGTTGGCGCCGCGCGCGAGCTCCGTCCGGTTCGCGATCGCGACGAAACGCGTGTACGCCTCCGGGTGGTCGCCGACGTCCGCGGCGAGCACCACGAGCCCGTAGAGCGCGGCGGCCCGCTCGCTCGCGATCGCGACCTCGGTCGGGTCGGCGTCGCGGGCGACCTGCGCAGCGGCGTCGGCGGTCGTGCCTGCGGCGATCGCCGTCGCGTCGGGCAGCGAGACGAGCAGCCGCCGGCACTGGTCGAGCGCGACCGGGTGCGAGCGGACGGTCCGG
Source organism: Gaiellaceae bacterium (assembly GCA_035514455.1). GTDB lineage: Bacteria > Actinomycetota > Thermoleophilia > Gaiellales > Gaiellaceae > Gaiellasilicea. The sequence goes on from DATKBA010000113.1 coordinate 7,381, forward strand.
ATCTCGCTCAGCGGCACCTCGGCGACGCCAACGAGGAAGTGGCGGATCGGGATGATCGTCTGGGCGTTGATCGAGACGCCCGAGTCGACGAGCAGGTCGTGCGTCTCGGTCACCGGGCCGGAGACCGAGCTCTCGATCGGGAGCACGCCGGCGTCGAAGCGGCCGGTCGCGACCGCCTCGACGACGTCCGCGAAGGAGGGCAGGGCGCCCGCCTCGGCCTCGGGGAAGAGGAGCGCGCAGGCGGCGGCGCTGTGGGCGCCCTCGCGGCCGGGATAGGCGACTCTCACCGCGCGTCCCACGCCGCGAGCAGCTCCGCCTCCCGCTCCGGGGTCAGCCCGACGCCGTCCACCGCCGGCGCATCGCGCGCGCCTGCGAGCGTTTCCGCAAGCGGCCGGAACCCGAGGCCCGCTGCGACGGCGCGGCCGACGTCGACCTCGAAGCCCAACCCGGCGATCCACAGCGGCAGCTCCAGCCACTCCCCGACCTCGTGCTCCTGGAGGAACTCGTCGGTCACCCAGGTGACGTCCGCGCCGTCGAGTAGCTCGCGCCAGGGAACGCCCTCGTTCGTGGCGTTGTACGTGCCGCCGAGCCCCTGCTCGACGGCCGTCACCATCCACTCGGCGAGGTCGCGGACGTCGACGAGCTGCACGCGCCGCTCGGGCGGCCCGGGGGCGAGGACTTCGCCGCCACGCGCGAGCCGCTGCGCCCAGTAGGTGAAGCGCCCGCTCGGGTCGTGGGGGCCGGCGATCAGGCCGGGCCGGACGACGAGCGCTCGCTCGCCGAAGACGTCCTCGACCTCCGCCTCGCAAAGCGCCTTCAGCGCGCCGTAGTTGGAGAAGTCGGGCGCCACCTCGTCCCGCGACGCGTCGCCGAGCTGCGCCGTCGGGCCCGACTCGTCCCAGCGTTCCGTGAAGTCGGAGTAGACCGAGACGCTCGAGACGAACAGGTAGCGGCCGGAGTCGCGCAGCAGCTCCGCCGACGCGCGGACGACCGCGGGCACGTAGCCGGACGGGTCGATCACGGCGTCCCACGTGCGGCCCGTGAGCGCCGAGAGGTCCGCCGTTCGGTCGCCGCGCAGCCGCTC
>DATKBA010000114.1:0-2670 GCA_035514455.1 Gaiellaceae bacterium
CGCCCACGGCCTCGAGCGCGGCGCGGGCGCTCTGCATGTCGCGCGCGCCGGCGAAGCGCGGCTGCGCGACGCCCGCGTCGGCGAGCGTGCGCCGCATCGCGATCTTGTGCGTCATCAGGTGCGCCGTCTCCATGCCGATCCCCGGCAGGCCGAGCGCCTCAGCGACCGCGGCGACGACGGGGACGGCCCGGTCGGCGGAGACGGTGAGGACGCCGTCGACGGCGTGACGGCGGGCGACCTCGGTGACCGCGGCGACGTCCGTGAAGTCGACGGCCTCGCCGTCGTCGGCGGTCTGGAGCCCGGGCGCGTCCGGGTTGCGGTCGACGGCGACGACGCGGAGCCCGAGCTCCTTCGCCCGCAGGATCGCGCGCCGCTGGTGGCGCCCGGCGCCGACGAAGAGGACGGTCTTCACGTCGGGCGCGATGCTATCCCGCGGCCTGCGACCCGGTCGGGAAGACCGGGAGGGGGCTCACGCAGGGGCGCCCGAGCCGAAGCCCGGGACGAGGAAGCTCAGGCGCTGGAAGCGCGAGATCTCGCAGCCGTTCCGGTTCTGGAGCTTCACCCAGAGCCGCTTGCCGCGGAAGGTGCCGGCGACGATCGCCACCTGGGGACCGCCGTACTGGTCCGTGCACATCACGTCCGCGGGGATCGGCGTGAAGGGGGCCTTCATCCCGGCGAGCTTCCGGCAGGCGTCGGCGGCGCGCGGGAGCGTCCCGCCGGTCGGCACGCAGCGGAGCGTCCACTTCCCCGAGACCCCCCGCGCGGCTCCCTGCGCCCAGTACGTGATCGTCAGGCTGGTCTTGCTGGTCGCGCTCGTCCCGCTCGGGGACGCCGGCGTGGGTGCTCCGGCGCTGGTGCCGCAGCCGACCGCGGCGGCGATCACGGCGATGAGGACGGCGACCCGCATCTCCGGGAGAAGGGTAGCGCCTCGGTAGACTCGCCGCGTGCTGGAAGGGAAGCGGATCTTCGTCACCGGCGGCGCCGGCTTCATCGCGACGACGCTCGCGAAACGGCTCGTCGACGCGAACGAGATCGTCGCCGTCGACAACATGCACCGAGACGCGCTCTCGGGGACGCCGCTCGCCGACCACCCGAACTTCACGCTCCACCACGCGGACGTGCTCGACGCGGAGCGGATGGTGGAGCTCGCGGCCGGGTCGACGCACATCGTCCACTGCGCGGCGATCGCCGGCGTCGACACCGTGCTCGAGAGCCCCGTGCGGACGATGCGCGTGAACGTGATCGGGACGTACAACATGCTCGAGGCGGCCGTCGCCACGCTGGACGGGCTCGAGCGCTTCGTCGACTTCTCGACGAGCGAGGTCTTCGGCACGCACGCGTACCGGGTCGAGGAGGGCCAGGTCTCGACGATCGGCTCGGTCGGTGAGGCGCGCTGGACGTACGCGGTCTCGAAGCTCGCCGGCGAGCACATGGCGCACGCCTACCACGACGAGCTCGGCCTGCCCGCCGTGACGGTGCACCCGTTCAACGTCTTCGGCCCGGGGCAGATCGGCGGCGGGGCGATCCGGGCCTTCATCGAGAACGCCCTCGCCGGCCGCGACCTCGTCATCCACGGCGACGGCTCGCAGATCCGCGCGTGGTGCTACGTCGACGACATGGTCGAGGGGACGCTCGCCTGCCTCGAGCACCCGGCCGCCGCCGGCCAGACCTTCAACATCGGCAACCCGCGGGCGACCGTGACGATCTACGACCTCGCGCAGCGGATCCGGCGGCTGGTCGGCGCCGACGTCGAGATCACCTTCCAGCCGCTGCACTACGCCGACGTCGAGCTGCGGATCCCGAACGTCGAGAAGGCGCGCGAGGTGCTCGGCTTCGAGGCGAAGGTCGACCTCGACGAGGGCCTCGAGAAGACAATCGCGTGGTATCGAGAGAAGGCTCTGACCGCATCCGCCTAGCCTTCCCCGAGCTGGGGGAGGAGGAGCTCGCCGAGGTGCGCGCCGTCTTCGAGTCGGGCGCGCTGACGATGGGGCCGAAGGTGGAGGAGCTCGAGCGGCTCGTCGCCGCCGCGTGCGGCGTCGAGCACGCCGCCGCAGTGTCGAACGGCACCGCCGCGCTCCATCTCGCCGTGCTCGCGCTCGGGATCGGGCCCGGCGACGAGGTGATCGTCCCGGCCTACACCTTCCCCGCGACGGCGAACGTCGTCCGGCTCGCCGGCGCGACGCCCGTGCTCGTCGACGTTGACCCGGCGACGTTCAACCTCGACCTCGCGCGGGTCTACGAGGCGGTGACGCCGCACACGAAGGCCGTCCTCGCGGTCCATCTCTTCGGCCGCCCGCTCGACTGGGAGGAGCTCCAGAACGCAGTGCCGCCGGACGTCCTCCTGCTCGAGGACGCGGCCGGGGCGCTTGGAGCGAAGTGGCGCGGGATGCCGTGCGGCGGCCTCGGCGTCGCCGGCTGCCTCTCCTTCCACCCGCGCAAGATCGTCACCACGGGCGAGGGCGGCGCCGTGACGACGAGCGACGCGGCGCTCGACGCCTCGATCCGCCGCCTCCGCCACCACGGGATCGGCCCCGGCGCGGACATCGTCGCCCCGTCGACGAACTACCGGCTCGCGGACATCCTCTGCGCGATCGGGATCCCGCAGCTGCGCCGGCTCGACGCGCTCCTCGCCGAGCGGACGCGGATCGCGGCGGGGTACGCGGAGCGGCT
>DATKBA010000115.1:0-6792 GCA_035514455.1 Gaiellaceae bacterium
ATCGTGGAACGTGATGCGGATCGTCGCGCCTTTACCATCGGCAATCTCCGAACCGGAGATGTCCGACACGAGTACGGTCTTGCGGGCCATCTGTTTCCTCCTATTCACGTCGAAAAGTTCCGCGTAACCATACACGCATACGAGCACGAAATCACGCTGCTGCTCTCGACCTTCTGATTCGCCAGGATCGGAGCAGGCTGACGACCGCGCGCTCCTCGGGATCGAGGTCGGTATCGCGTGCTCGCACGACGCGCAAATGACGCGGCCGGAAATCGTCGATCGTTCGTCCGTCGAGGTACTGCTCGACGACGGCAGGGCTGACGTAGGAGGAACGTGCAACCGTGGCTGTATTTCCGAGCCGCTCGCCGACGGTGCGCATCACCGCCGCTATCCTCCGCTTCGCCTCGGCCTCCGACTCGGGCGGGTCGTGCTCGGCGAGCGCGATCGCGGCGATGAGCGTCCCGCCCCAGGTCCGGAAGTCCTTCGCCGAGAACTCCTCGCCCATGTTCTCCTGGATGTAGTCGTTGAGCACGGAGCCGCTCAGCGCGCAGATGCCTTCTCCATTCGCGTACCGGAAGAGCCGGCCGCCGCCGGGGAGCTCGAGGAGATCGTCGATCGCGCCCGCGAGCTCGCGGTCGACGAGCGTCGTGCGGACGAGCGACTTGTGCTTGGCACGAAAGGCGAACGCGATCTTCGTCCCACGCACGGAGACGTGCTTCTGGTAGAGCGTCGTGACACCGTACGTGCGCGAGCTCTTCGCGTAGCGCTCGGAGCCGACGCGGAACCACGCCAGGTTCAGCAGCCGCACAGCGACCGCGCAGACCCGCTCGCGGTCGTAGGGATCCAGGTCCATGTGCTCGGCCATTGCGAGGCGCAGGTCGGGCAACCGCTCGGCGAAACGCACCAGCTTGTCGAACTTGGCCTGGTCCTGCTGGGCCCGGAAGTCGGGGTGATAGAGGTACTGGCGCCGGCCGGCCGAGTCGACCCCCGTCGCCTGGAGCTTCGCGCCCGCGTTCGGCGAGATCCAGACGTCCTTCCATGCGGGCGGGATCACGAGTGCGTCGATCCGCTCGAGCTTCGCCTCGTCGTCGATCCTCGAGCCGCGCGCGTCGAGATAGCGGAAGCGCCCCTTCGACCCGGCACGGCGCCATCCACCTTTGCGCGCCACGAAACGCACTCTGCCCAGATCGCCCCGAGTAGAATCCGCCGCCGATGGATCCGCGAACGATCGTGGTGCTCGAGGGGGACGAGACCGGACAGGAGCTGCTCGAGGAGGCGCTGCGCGTGCTCGCTCCCGAGACGATCGGGGTCGAGCTCTCCTTCCCGCGCTTCGACCTCTCGCTCGCGAAGCGGCGCGAGACGCAGAACGGCATCGTCCACGACGCGGCAGCGGCGGTGCGCGAGACCGGGCTCGGCCTGAAGGCTGCGACGGTGACACCCGAGCGCCAGGGCGATGTCGGCTCCCCGAACCGGATCCTGCGCGAGGAGATCGGCGGCAAGGTGATCGTGCGGACGGGGCGCCGCATCCCCGGCGTCGTCCCGCTGGGTGGCGTCCACTCGCCGATCTCCGTCGTGCGCATGGCCGTCGGCGACGCCTACGGGGCGAAGGAATGGCGGGAAGGCGAAGGCGAGGACGAGGTGGCGTTCCGGACCGAGCGGATCGAGCGGCGCATCTGCCACGCCGTCGCCGAGTTCGCCTTCCGCCAGGCCGAGCGGATGGGCGCCAAGGTCTTCGGCGGGCCGAAGTACACGGTCAGCCCGACCTACGAGGGCATGCTCAAGGAGGAGATGGACGCCGCCGCCGGGCGCCATCCCGATGTGCCCTACGAGCCGCAGCTGATCGACGCCACCTTCGCGCTGCTGATCGCGAGCAGCGGCGCGCCGCTCGTGATCCCCACGCTGAACCGCGACGGCGACATCCTCTCCGACCTCGTGCTGCCGCTCTTCGGCTCGATCGCCGGCTCCGAGTCGCTGCTCGTCGCCTTCGACGAGGACCTCGTCCCCCGTGCCCTGATGGCCGAGGCGGCGCACGGGACCGCGCCCGCGCTCCAGGGGAAGGACGTCGCGAACCCGATGGCGATGATCCTCGCCGGTGCCGCGCTGCTCGGCCACCACGCGGACGAGCGCGTCCAGCAGGCTGGGCGCGCGATCCGGGAGGCGGCGCTCGAGGCCGTGTCCGACGGGATCCGGACCGCCGACCTCGGCGGCCACTCGGGGACGACCGAGTACACCGACGAGGTGATCCGCCGCACGCGGACGAAGCTCGAGGTCTGGGCTTCGCTCTGAGCGGCCGGCCGACACGGCCTCCCGAGCCACCGCTCTCCGACGGGACGATCCTGCTGCGGCCGTGGCGGGAGGAGGACGTGCCCGTCCTCGTCGAGATCTGCGACGGGGACGAGGAGATGGCCTACTGGCTCGACAATCTCCCCCAGCCCTACACCGAGGAGGACGCGCGGCGCTACGTCGCCCGCGGCGAGCGGGGCTGGGCCGGCGAGGGGCGCGAGACCCCGTTCGCGGTCACCGCCGCAGGCACCGGGGAGGTGCTCGGCTCCTGCGGCGTCCTGTGGAACGATGCGGAGCAGGGCGTCGCCGAGGTCGGGTACTGGACGCGCCGGGACGCGCGCGGCCGGGGCGTCGCGTCGCGCGCGGTCGTGCTCGCCGCCCGCTGGGTGCTGGGCGAGCTCGGGTTCGAGCGGCTTCAGCTCCGAGCCGACGTCCGGAACGAGCCCTCGATCCGGGTGGCCGAGCGTGCGGGATTCACGCGCGAGGGCGTGATCAGGTCGGCGCGGACGAACAGGCACGACGGGCGGCGAATCGACCACGCGCTGTACTCGTTGCTGCGCGAGGAGCTGCCCTAGGAAGCCGCGCGGGCGGAGGCGCCCCAGACCTCGAGGAAGGCCTGCGCGAAGACGGGGTCGAACTGCGAGCCGGCGCAGCGGTCGAGCTCGCGCAGCGCGAGCCCGTGCCCGAGCGGACGGCGATAGGGCCGGTGCGAGGTCATCGCGTCGAACGCGTCCGCGACGGCGAGCAGCCGCGCCTCCTCGGGGATCTCGTCGCCCGCGCAGCCGGCCGGGTAGCCGCTCCCGTCCCAGCGCTCGTGGTGGTAGAGGACGTACGGCAGCGCCGCCTGGGCCTCGGGAATCGCCGCGAGCAGCCGAGCCCCGACCGTGGGGTGCCTGCGGACGGCGGCGAGCTCGTCGGGGGTGAGCGGCCCGGGCTTGTCGAGCAGCCGCGGCGAGATCGAAAGCTTCCCGACGTCGTGCAGCGAGCCGCCGAGACGCAGCCCGGCGATGCGCTCCGCGCGCCAGCCGAGACCGAGCGCGACCGGCTCGGCGAGCTCCACGACCCGCCGGGAGTGCCCGCGCGTCGACGGGTCTCGCCTCTCCATCGCCCTCCCCAGTGCCCCGAGCATGCCCGAGCCGAGTTCAAGCTCGTGCAGGCGTTCCCTTCCCGGGAATGAAATGATTTCGGTGTGAGGATCGGTGTGCCGCGCGAGAGCGCCGCGGGGGAGCGCCGGGTCGCCCTCGTCCCGGAGACGGTCGCGCGGCTCGTGGAGCAGGGCCACGAGGTCGCCGTCGAGCGGGGCGCCGGTGCGGAGGCGCTCTTCGCCGACGCCGCGTACGAGCAGGCGGGCGCGATGCTCGTCGACGACGCCTGGTCGGCCGAGGCGGTCGTCAAGGTGCAGAAGCCGGACGCCGGCGAGGCGGCCCGGCTCGCGAGCGGCACGGTGCTGATCGGCTTTCTCCAGCCGCTCTCCGACCCGGCGGGGATCGAGGACCTCGCGCGCCGCGGCGTGGTCGCCTTCGCGATGGAGGGAATCCCGCGCGTGACGAGGGCGCAGGCGATGGACGCCCTCTCCTCGCAGGCGACCGTGGCGGGCTACAAGGCCGTGCTGCTCGCCGCCGATCGGCTGCCCCGGATGTTCCCGCTGCTGATGACCGCGGCCGGGACGGTCGTGCCGGCGAAGGTGCTCGTGCTCGGCGCCGGGGTCGCGGGGCTTCAGGCGATCGCCACGGCCCGGCGGCTGGGCGCGCGCGTCTCCGGCTTCGACGTCCGCCCGGTCGTCCGCGAGCAGGTCGAGAGCCTCGGCGCCTCCTTCCTCGACCTCGGCGTGACCGGCGAGGAGACCGAGGGCGGCTACGCGCGCGAGCTGACGCCCGAGGAGCAGCGCCGCCAGCAGGAGCTGCTGGAGGAGCGGCTGCCGGAGTTCGACGTCGTGATCACGACGGCGCTCGTGCCCGGGCGGCCGGCGCCGCTGCTGATCCCGCGCGGCGCCGTCGAGGCGATGCAGCCCGGCTCGGTCGTGGTCGACCTCGCCGCCGAGGCCGGCGGGAACTGCGAGCTGGCGGAGCCGGGGACCGAGGTCGAGCGCGCGGGCGTCCGGATCGTCGCCTTCACCAACCTGCCGGCGACGGTGCCGACCCACGCGAGCCAGCTCTACTCGCGCAACGTGGCGGCGCTGCTGACGCACCTCGCGCCCGAGGGCGAGCTGCGGCTCGACTTCGAGGACGAGATCACCGCGGGGGCGTGCGTCACCCGCAGCGACGAGGTAATTGCATGAGCCCCGAGCTGATCGCCAGCCTGACGATCTTCGCGCTCGCCGCCTTCCTCGGCTTCCAGCTGATCTCGCGCGTGCCGACGCTGCTGCACACGCCGCTCATGTCCGGGACGAACGCGATCTCGGGCATCGTCGTCGTCGGCGCGATCCTCGTCGGCGGCGCGGCGGAGAGCCTGCTCGGGCAGGTGCTCGCGTTCGTGGCGCTCGTCTTCGCCTCGATCAACGTCGTCGGCGGCTTCCTCGTGACCGACCGGATGCTGCACATGTTCAAGGGCCGGCGGGAAGAGTGACGTTCTCCGAGAACGTCGTCGACCTCGCCTACGTCGTGGCGGGGATCTGCTTCATCCTCGGGATCAAGATGCTCTCGTCGCCGCGGACGGCGCGGCGGGGGAACTGGATCGCGGCGGTCGGGATGGCGATCGCGGTCGGGTTCACGCTCACGCTCGAGCGGATCGAGCAGTACTGGTTCGTGGCCGCGGGCCTCACGGTCGGCGCGGTGCTCGGCGTGCCGGCCGCGCGGCGCATCCGGATGACGGCGATGCCGCAGATGGTCGCGCTGCTGAACGGCCTCGGCGGCGGCGCGGCGGCCGCGGTGGCCGCGGCGGAGTTCCACCGCTTCGCGCTCGAGGGCGGGTCGCCCGCGACCGAGACGCTCGTCGCCACGCTCGCCGCGGCGCTGCTCGGCTCGCTGACCTTCTCCGGGAGCCTGATCGCCTTCGGCAAGCTCCAGGAGATCCTCCCCGGCCCGCCCGTGGTGTTCCCGGGGCAGCAGGCGTTCAACGCGATCGTGTTCGCGGGCGCCCTCGTCCTCGCGGTCCTCGCCGGGCTGCGCCTCGACGACCCGTTCCTGTGGGGGCTCATCGGGGTCGCGCTCGTCTTCGGCGTCCTGTTCGTGCTCCCGATCGGCGGCGCGGACATGCCGGTCGTGATCGCGCTCCTGAACGCGTTCTCCGGGCTCGGCGCCGTCGGGACCGGCTTCATCCTCGACAACAACGCGCTGATCATCGGCGGGACGCTCGTGGGCGCGTCGGGGACGCTGCTGACGATCCTGATGGGGAAGGCGATGAACCGCTCGATCGCGAACGTGCTCTTCGGGGCCTTCGGGACGCTCGCGCCGGCCGGCGAGGCGGCGGCCGCCGGCGACGGCGGCACGGTGAAGGCGACGACCGCGGACGACGTCGCGGTCATGCTCGCCTACGCGCGCCGGGTCGTCTTCGTCCCGGGCTACGGGCTCGCCGTCGCGCAGGCGCAGCACGACGTGCGGGCGCTCGCCGACCTGCTCGAGGGCATGGGCGTGGACGTGAAGTACGCGATCCATCCGGTCGCCGGGCGGATGCCCGGGCACATGAACGTCCTGCTCGCCGAGGCGAACGTGCCCTACGAGCAGCTCTACGAGATGGACCGGATCAACCCCGAGTTCCCGCAGACGGACGTCGCCGTCGTGATCGGCGCGAACGACGTCGTCAACCCGGCGGCGCGCAACCAGCCCGGGAGCCCGATCTACGGGATGCCGATCCTCGACGTCGACCGCTCGAGCAGCGTCGTCGTGATCAAGCGGAGCATGAGCCCCGGCTTCGCCGGCGTGGACAACCCGCTCTTCTACGGCGAGAACACCGTGATGCTGTTCGCCGACGCGAAGGGCGCGATGGAGCAGCTGCTCGCGTCGGTCAAGAGCGTCTAGCTGCGGGACACGTCCCCGAAGGACAGCACCTCTGGTGCCCCTAGCCTCCTCCCCGCGTCGATCATATTCGGGGAAGGCGCGCGAGTGGCGAACCGGACCGTGCCGACTTTCCGCGCCGTAGGCTTCCCCGCGTGATCCCCTTCCTCAGCGGCCGCCACGTCGAGGAGGCGGTCTCCCCCGAGCGCGCGGTCGAGGCCGTGCGAGGGGCCTTCATCGCCTACGCCCGCGGCGACTGGACGATGCCGCCCAAGGTCTACGTCCCCGCCTACCCCGCGGGCGACTTCCGCGCCATGCCCGCGCTCGGCGCCGGCCACGCGCTGCTCAAGTGGGTCACGTCCTTTCCGGGCAACCCGGCCCGCGGGCTCCCGACGGTGACGGGGCTCGTGCTGCTCTCGGACGCGTCCAACGGCGGCCTCCGCGCCGTGCTCGACGGGGCGGCGGTGACCGCGCTCCGCACCGGCGCGGCGGCCGTGCTCGCGGCCGAGACGCTCGGCCGGCCCGACGCCGAGACAGCGGCGGTGATCGGCGCGGGCGTGAACGGCCGGGCCGCGGC
>DATKBA010000116.1:0-2057 GCA_035514455.1 Gaiellaceae bacterium
CTTCCACAAGCTCGAGAAGTCGGAGATCCTGACGATCGTCGACCTGCAGCTGAAGCGGCTGCGCGAGCAGATGGCGACCTACGACGTCGCGATCGAGCTGACCGACGCGGCGAAGGACGTGCTCGTCGAGCAGGGCTTCGACCCGGCGATGGGCGCGAGGCCGCTGCGCCGCGCGATCCAGCGCTTCATCGAGGATCCGCTCGCCGACTTCGTGCTCGGCCGCGAGCTGAGCGCCGGCTCGACGATCATGGTCGACAAGAAGGAGGAGCTCACGGGCGAGGAGGACGAGTCGCTCGTCGAGATCAAGATCGTCGAGGGCGAGCCGCGGGAGAAGGTGACCGTGCCCGCGGACGCAGCCGAGCCCGAGGAGCCCGAAGCGGCCCCGGCCGAGGAGTAGCCCCTTTCTGAATGGCCGTGGTCGGGCCTCGAGACGCTCAGGCCGCGGGACGAACTCGCCACGCTCTCGTCACGAAGCCGGCACATCCCCGTCCGCCGCGCAGGCTAGCCTCGACCCATGGCCAAGCCTGCGGTCAACTACGCGTGCACCGAGTGCGGGTACTCCGCCGGACGGTGGTTCGGCAAGTGCCCCGGGTGCGACGCCTTCGGCTCGCTCGTCGAGGAGGCGCCCGCCGCGGCCGCGAAGGCCTCCGCGAAGCCGATCCTCCGCCTCGTCGACGTCGACGCCGAGGAGGCGAAGCGGATCTCGACCGGGATCCCGGAGCTCGACCGCGTCCTCGGCGGTGGGCTCGTGCCGGCCAGTCTCGTGCTCGTGGGCGGCGAGCCCGGCGTCGGCAAGTCGACGCTGCTCCTGAGCGCGCTCGGCGCGATCTCGAGCGCCGGCCGCCGCGCGCTTCTCGTCACCGGCGAGGAGTCGACGGCGCAGGTGAAGCTCCGCGCCGCCCGGCTCGGCGGCACCGACGGGGTCGAGATCCTCGCCGAGACCGAGCTCGACGCCGTCTGCGCGACGCTCGAGCGCGAACGTCCCGACGTCTGCGTGATCGACTCGATCCAGACGCTCTACGCCGCCGACATGGCCTCGGCGCCGGGCTCCGTCGGCCAGGTCCGGGAGGCTGCCGGCCGCCTCTTGCGTGTCGCGAAGGAGCAGTGCGTCGCCACGATCCTCGTCGGTCACGTCACCAAGGACGGCGCCGTCGCCGGCCCGCGGGTGCTCGAGCACCTGGTCGACTGCGTGCTCCAGTTCGAGGGCGACCGCTACCACGCCCACCGCGTCCTCCGCGCGACGAAGAACCGGTTCGGCTCCACCAACGAGCTCGGTGTCTTCGAGATGACGGGCGAAGGCCTCGTCGGCGTGCCCGACCCGTCCGAGCTCTTCGGCAAGACCCTGCCCGGCGAGATCGGCGCCGCAGTCGCGTGCGCGCTCGAGGGAACGCGGCCGATCCTGCTCGAGATCCAGTCGCTCGTCGCGCCCACCGACCTCGCGATGCCGCGCCGCGTCGGCACGGGTGTCGACCCCAAGCGGCTCGCGATGATCGTCGCCGTGCTCTCCCGGCACGCAGGCGTCCCGCTCGGGGGCGCGGACGTCTTCGTCAACGTGGCGGGCGGGCTGCGGATCGACGAGCCGGGCGCCGACCTCGCGATCGCCCTCGCGATCGCCTCCGCCGCGCGCGGCGCCCCCGTCCGCGAAGGACTCGCCGCCTTCGGCGAGATCGGGCTCACCGGCCGCCTCAGGCCGGCCGCCCAGTCCGAGCGGCGGCTGGAGGAGTGCTCGAAGCTCGGCATCCTCGCCGCGATCGCCCCGGAAGGCACGCGCAGCCGCTCGCAGATCAGGGTGTCCGGCTCGGCGACGCTCAAAGAAGCTTTGCGTGCGGGGCTGGAAGCGCGGCAGGAAAACCCCCGCAAATCGGCGTAATCGCCGAAAAAGTAGCGTTTTCCAGGGGTTTCTGCTATGCTATCGGCCGATTGCCGGTGAGCCTCGAGCCCGCCGGCTTCTTCACGGTAGAGACGATTTCGAAGGGGAGGCTGGCTTGTTCGACGTTGGCGACAAGGTGGTGTATCCACACCACGGTGCAGGCACGGTCGTGAAGAAGGAGAAGCGC
>DATKBA010000117.1:0-17340 GCA_035514455.1 Gaiellaceae bacterium
CTGTTCGTGCCTGTCACGGCCGACAACAAGGTCGAGACCCTGGCCACGCTGCTCGCGCAGGAGCGGGGCCTCGCGCTCGTGTTCGTGCGCACCAAGCGGGGCGCCGACCGGCTCGTGCAGAAGCTCGCCCGGCACGACGTGGCGGCGGTCGCGATGCACGGCGACATGAACCAGGCCCAGCGCGAGCGGGCGCTCAAGCGCTTCGAGCAGGGCGCGATCAAGACCCTCGTCGCCACCGACGTCGCCGCGCGCGGGCTCGACCTCGACGACATCACGCACGTGATCAACTTCGACCCGCCGGAGGAGCACACGGCCTACGTCCACCGCGTCGGCCGCACCGGCCGCGCGGGCCGGAACGGGACGGGCGTGACCCTCGTGCTGCCGGAGCAGCAGGCCGAGGTCAGCCACGTCGCCCGCATGCTCGGCTACACCGAGAAGTTCGCCAGCGAGGGGATGACCGTCGCCCCGCCGCGCCTCGTCTACAAGTCGAAGCGCCGCAACTCGAAGTGGGGCCCGACCAGGCCCCGCCGCATGATCTAGATTCGCCGCGTGGACACCGCCGCGCGCTCGACCATCGCCGACCCGTCGCTCGCCCCCGAGGGCGAGCAGCGGATCCGGTGGGTCGCGCGGCACTCGCCCGTCCTGAACAGGCTCGCGCGCGAGCGCCTCGCGGACGGGACGCTGCAGGGCCGGCGCGTCGCCGTCGTCGTCCACCTCGAGGCGAAGACCGCGTACCTGGCGACGCTGCTCGCAGACGCGGGCGCGCACGTCGTCGCGTCGGGATCGAACCCCGGCTCGACGCAGGACGCGATCTGCGCCGCCCTGGTCGCGCGCGGGATCGAGGTGCACGCGCGCCACGGCGCCTCGCGGGAGGAGTTCGACGCCGACCTGCTCGCGGTCGCGGACACGGCGCCCGAGATCGTCGTCGACGACGGCGCCGAGCTGACCGCCCGGATCGTCGAGCACCGCCCGCAGGTGGCGGCGCAGCTCTCGGGCGTGACGGAGGAGACGACCACCGGCGTCGCCCGCCTGCGCACGATGGCCGCCGCCGGCCGGCTCACGTTCCCGGCGATCGCCGCCAACGACGCGCTGTGCAAGCACCTGTTCGACAACCGCTACGGCACCGGCCAGTCGACGCTCGCGGCGATCGACCGCCTGACGAACCTCAACTTCGCGGGCCGGGAGTTCTGCATCGTCGGCTACGGCTGGGTCGGCAAGGGGCTCGCGCGCGCGGCGCGCGGCGCCGGCGGCCGCGTCACGGTCGTCGAGATCGACCCGGTCGCCGCGCTCGAGGCGCACATGGACGGGAACCGGGTCGCCTCGCTCGAGGAGGCGCTGCCGGACGCGGACGTGCTGATCTCCGCCACCGGCGCGGTCGACTGCGTCCCGCGGGAGGCGCTCGCGCACCTGAAGGACGGCGTCCTGATCGCGAACGGCGGCCACCACGAGCGCGAAGTCGCGATCGACGGGCTCGGCCCTGGCGAGGAGGTCCGCCCCGGCGTGACCGCGCACGACCTCGGCGGGGGACGATCTGCGTACGTGCTCGTCGACGGCCGCCAGACGAACGTCGCGGGCGGCGACGGCCACCCGGTCGAGATCATGGACCTCTCCTTCTCGGTCCAGGCCCTCTCCGCGCACCTGCTCGCCCGGGGCGGCCTCGAGCCGGGCCTGCACCGGTTCCCCGACGAGCTCGACCGCGAGATCGCGCGGACGAAGCTCGCGACGCTGGGGATCAGGCTCGGTGAGCCGACGGAGGAGCAGCGCGCGTTCGAGTCGCGCTGGTCCGTCTAGCGGGCGATCTCGGCGACGAGCTCGGCGGCCTCGGTCGGCGACGTGCCGACGCGAATGCCCTTCGCCTCGAGCGCGTCCTTCTTGCCCTGCGCGGTGCCGGAGGAGCCGGAGATGATCGCGCCCGCGTGGCCCATCGTCTTCCCCGGCGGGGCGGTGAAGCCCGCGATGTAGGCGACGACCGGCTTCGTCATCTTCGCCTCGATGAACGTGGCCGCCTTCTCCTCCTCGTCCCCGCCGATCTCCCCCACCATGACGACGTACTCGGTCTGCGGGTCGGCCTCGAACTGCTCGAGCACGTCGATGAACGAGGAGCCGACGACGGGGTCGCCGCCGATCCCGACGATCGTCGAGTTGCCGAGCCCCATCTGCGTCAGCTCGTGCCCGATCTGGTAGGTGAGCGTGCCCGAGCGCGAGACGAGCCCGATGTTCCCCTCGGCGAAGATCTCGGCCGGGATGATCCCGACGTTCGCCTTACCGGGCGAGAGCGCGCCCGGGCAGTTCGGGCCGAGCATCGTCACGCCCTTCGGCCGGATGTAGGTGTAGATGCGCAACATCTCGTGGGCGGGGAGGCCCTCGGCGATGCAGATCACCGTCCGGATCCCCGCGTCTACCGCCTCGTAGATCGCGTCGCCGGCGAAGCGGGCCGGGACGAAGACCATCGTCGTGTTCGCGCCCGTCTCCGCGACCGCGTCTGCGACCGTGTCGAAGACCGGGACGCCCTCGACGTCCTGGCCGCCCTTGCCGGGCGTGACGCCGGCGACGACCTGCGTGCCGTAGCGCTTGTTGCGCAGGCCGTGGAAGGAGCCTTCCGAGCCCGTCAGACCCTGGACGACGAGCTTCGTGTCCTTGTCGACGATGATCGCCATCTACGCGGCCTTCCTCGCCTTCAGCACGAGCTTGGTGTCCACGTACTCCCCGTCCTCGATCAGGTCGGCGAGCAGCTCCTCGACCCGGGGGCGGTCCTCCTCCGGCGTCTGCGAGCGGTCGAGCCACTCCTCGAGCGGGTGGCGCTTCTCGAACGCCTCGACCTGCTCGACCTCGAGCCCGGCCGCCTCCAGAAACGAGCGCCACTCCGCCTCCGAGTAGGAGCGCACGTGCGTCGGGTCGCGCAGCCTCTCGGCCTCTTCCACCTGCTCGCTGACGTAGAGCGTGTCCTCGACGACGACGAGGTCGGAGCTGACGCGCGCGAGCTCGGCGACCGCGGCGGCGACGTCCTCGAAGTGGTGCGGCGCGATCCGCGTGACGACGAGGTCGAAGGCGCCGTTTGCGAACGGGAGGTCCTCGGCGCGGCAGATCACGTCGGGCTGCATGCCGGGGGCGGGGTCGGCGCTGACCACCTGGAGCCCGGCCTCGCGCAGGCGCCGCGCGACGTGGCCGCCGCCGGTGGCGACGTCGAGCGCCGTGCGCGACCCCTCGGCCCAGCGCACGATCAGGTCGAGGTCCTCCCCCTCGCGCTGCTCCGGCGCGTTGCGGTAGGCCTCGGCGCGGTCGGACCAGTCAGCCACCGGCGAGCTCCACTGCCCTGCGGGCGCCGTCCAGCATCGTTGCCTCGACGTGGAGCCCCTCGGGCGCGGCCTCGGCGAGCACCTTCCGCCCCTCCTCGGCGTTCGTGCCGTCGAGCCTGACGACGATCGGCTGCGGGATCGTCAGCCGCTCGAGCGCGTCGAGGATGCCGCGCGCGACCTCGTCGCAGCGCGTGATCCCGCCGAAGATGTTGAAGAAGATCGCCTTGACCTGCTCGTCGCGGACGATCACCTCGAGCGCCTCGACGACGCCCTCGGCGTCGCCGCCGCCGCCGAGGTCGCAGAAGTTCGCCGGCTTGCCGCCCACGAGCGCAATCACGTCGAGCGTCGACATCACGAGCCCGGCGCCGTTGCCGAGGATGCCGACGTCGCCGTCGAGCTTCACGTAGGTGACGCCCTTCTCGCGCGCGAGCGCCTCGAGCGGGTCGGCGGCGGCGACGTCGCGCATCTCCGCGATCTCCGGGTGCTTGTAGAGCGCGTTGTCGTCGACCGTGAACTTGGAGTCGAGCGCCTTCACGTCGCCCTCGGGCGTGACGATCAGCGGGTTGATCTCGCAGAGCATCGCGTCGGTGCCGACGAAGGCGTCGTAGAGCTTCCCCACGATCGCGGCGATCTGCTTCTGCTCGCCCGGGTCCTCGACGCCCGCGCCGTAGACGAGCCGCCGCGCCTGCCAGGGCTGGAAGCCCTCGAACGGGTCGACGTGCAGCTTCACGAGCGCCTCGGGGGTCTTCTCCGCGACCTCCTCGATGTCGATCCCACCCTGCGTCGTGAACATGAAGAGCGGCTGCTTGGCGCCGCGGTCGAACGTGATCGAGAGGTAGTACTCCTTCGCGATCTCCGAGGCGCGCTCGACCCAGACCGTGCGCACGACGTGGCCGCGGATGTCGAGACCGAGGATCTCCCGCGCCTTCGCCTCCGCGTCCGCCGGGTCGTCGGCGAGCTTGATCCCGCCCGCCTTGCCGCGGCCCCCGGTCAGCACCTGCGCCTTGACGACGACCTGGCCGCCGAGGTCCTCCGCCGCCGCGCGTGCCTCCTCCGGCGTCACCGCGACCCGTCCCTCGGAGACGGGGATGCCGAAGCGGGCGAAGAGCTGCTTGCCCTGATACTCGTAGAGGTCCAAAGCGACGGCGAGTCTAGCTGCGAGTATTCGGCGGATGCGCGGGCCAGGTCGTCGTCTGGATCACCGACCGATCCCACCGGCTCTAGCGCGCCCCACGTTGTAACCTCGCGCCCGACGGTTGCCCCGGATCAGGAGGAGCGATGGACGACCCGAACACCACGCTGGCCGACGACGAGATCCTCGCCCTCGGCGACGACGAGCTCGACCCGGTCACGGACGACGCCGACGGAGACGACACGGACACGACCGACGGTGATGCAGACGACGCCGACGCGGACGATTCCGACTCGGACGACACCGACGCGGACCCCGTCTAGCCCGGCCGCGCTGGAGCGCGCGGTCGAGCCGGTCGAGGCCGGGCGCTTCCTCTCGGAGCACTGGGAACGCAAGCCGCTGGTCGTCCCGCGCGGGGAGCGAGGGCGTTTCGACGACCTCCTCTCCACGCGGGACGTCGAGCGCCTGCTCACCGAGACGGCGCTCCGCGAGCCCGGCTTTCGCCTCGTCAAGGCGGGTGCCTCCGTCTCCGGCTACTCGACCGACCTGCCCTGGCGTCCGTCCGCGTTCACGGGCGTCGCCGACATCGCGCGCGTGCTGGCCGAGTTCGAGCAGGGCGCGACGATCGTGCTCCAGGGGCTGCACCACTCCTGGCTCCCGCTCGCCCGCTACTGCCGTCACCTCGAGGCCTTCCTCGGCCACCCGGCGCAGGCGAACGCCTACTACACGCCCGCCGGCTCCCAGGGCCTGCCCGTGCACCACGACACGCACGAGGTGCTCTCGCTCCAGGTGGCGGGCGAGAAGCGCTGGCTCGTCTACGAGCCGGTGCTGGAGCTGCCGCTGAAGAGCCAGCGCTACCGCTCCGCGCTCGGCGCTCCCGGCGAGCCGGTGCTCGACGTCACCCTGCGCGAGGGCGACACGATGTACCTGCCGCGGGGCTGGCTCCACCAGGCGCTGACGTCCGGCTCCGACTCGCTCCACGTCACGGTCGGCGTCAACGTCCGCCGCTGGATCGACGAGGCCCGCGCCGAGCTGGACGCGGCCGAGTCGGACCTCGACTTCCGACAGGCGGTCGACTCCGCGGGGCCGCCCTCGCTGCCCGAGCTCGACGCCGAGGGGGTCAGGGCGCGCGTGCGCCACCGCTTCGTCCGCAGCCGGCGGCCGATCCTCGACGGCCAGCTCTCGGAGCTGCGCGCCCTCGACGCGCTCACGGCCGAGACGGAGCTCGTGCGGCGCGACACGGTGATCGCCGACCTGCACGGGACGACGCTCGTCTTCGAGGGCCGCAGCCTGCGCTTCCCCGCCCGGCTCGCGGCCGAGCTCGAGCAGCTCGTCGGCGGCGACGGGCCGTTCCGCGCCTCCGACCTCCCCGGCTCGCTCGACGAGGCGGGAAGGCTGGTGCTCGTCAGGCGGCTCGTGCGCGAGGGCTTCCTGCGACGTAGCGCTTCGGCCGCCTGAGCCGCAGCGTCGAGCACGTGAGGTGCGTCGGCTCGCCCTCTTCGAGGTGCACGTCGACGTCGTAGGCCGTGCCGCCCGCCTCCACCTCCGCCCACCAGCCTGCGCCGGCGCGACCGATCGCGCGCACGTGCACGTCGTCGACGCCGGCGAGCCCCGTCGCCTCGCGCACGGCGAGCTCGGCCGCCTGTGCGGCGAAGCCGTGGCAGGAGCGGCCGCGGTAGGCGGGCAGGTGCACGCGCCCGGCGAGCGCGGCCTCGAGCACCGGCCAGGTCTCGGCCGGGTCGACGCGGCCGTAATAGACGCCGTCGGGCAGGACGATCAGATTCCCGGCGAAGCGGTCGCCGCCGACGTGGGACGACTGCCACACCCAGTCGTCGTCGACCTGCTCCCGGACGGCCTCGTACAGGGGCCGGCCGTACCTCGCACAGCAGCGGTCGTGCTTGCCGTGCGTGCAGACGAGGAAGAGCGGGTGGTCGACCGGGTCGCCGGCGAGCTCGAGGTCGAGCGCGAGCAGGTCGTCGTAGCGCTCGAGGTCGAGCCGGCGGAGCGAGCGCCCGCCCGCGGAGCGGGCGACGAAGGCCGCGAGCCCGTCGTGACTGCGCCGCTCCGAGCGCCGGACGAAGAGGATGCGGGCGTGCGGGAGGCGGCGCCGCTCGGCGGCGAGGTACTGCTTCAGGTCCGCGCTCAGCGTCGAGCCGTCGACGGCGTCGTGCGCCCAGAGGCCGCGGTACTCGATCAGGATCCACGTGTCGACGCGGCTCGCGGTCGCGTGGAGGGACTCGGCGTGCGCCGCGGAGGTCTCGGCGCAGAACGGTCTAGGCGTCGACGACGAGACAGATCACCTGCCCGTTCGCAACCGCGGCACCGGCGCTCACCGACAGGTCGGCGACCGTGCCCGTGCGGTGCGCGACGATCTCGTTCTCCATCTTCATCGCCTCGACGACGCAGATCACCCGCCCCGCCTCGACCTCGTCGCCCTCGGCCACGTCCACCTTCAGCACCGTCCCCTGCATCGGGCTGACGACGGCCTCCGTGCCCGCGCCTCCGGCCCCCGCCGCCACCCGCTCGTGCCGGCGGCGCGCCAGCTCCGCCCAGGGCGGCTCCGGCTCGAGCACGGTCACCTCGTAGCGGCGCCCGTCGACCTCCACCGGCGTCACCCGCGGCCGCAGGCCGGTGGAGGGGAGATAGTTGCTGTCAGCAACTATCTCCTTCGTGAGCGCCGCCGCCTGCTCGGCGAGCTCGTCCGACTCGACGATCCCGTGACAGGTCTCGCCGGCGACGAAGCACGGATGGGAGAGGAGCGCGCGGTGGAAGCCGAGCAGCGTCGGCGGCCCGCCCAGCTCGAACTCGTCGAGGGCCCGCAGCATCCGCATCCGCGCGTGCTCGCGGTCGACCCCGTGCACGATCAGCTTCGCGATCATCGGGTCGTAGAGGCCGGTGATCTCGGAGCCGGCGACGACGCCCGAGTCGACCCGCACGCCCGGCCCGCCCGGCTCGCGGTAGGCCGTGATCCGTCCCGGCGCGGGCAGGAAGCCGGCGGAGACGTCCTCGGCGTTGATCCGGCACTCGATCGCGTGCCCGCGCAGGACTACGTCCTCCTGGCGCACGGAGAGCGGCTCCCCGGCCGCGATCCGGACCTGCTCGCGGACGAGGTCGATCCCCGTCACCTCCTCCGTGACCGTGTGCTCGACCTGGATCCGCGTGTTCATCTCCATGAAGAAGTAGTCGCCCCCGGCGGTCAGGAGCCCCTCGATCGTCCCCGCCGAGCGATAGCCCGCCGCGCGCGCGGCGTCGACCGCGATCTGCCCGATCCGGGCGCGCAGCGCCTCGTCGACGGCGGGCGAGGGCGTCTCCTCGACCAGCTTCTGGTGGCGGCGCTGGATCGTGCAGTCGCGCTCGCCGAGATGGATCACGTTCCCGTGCCCGTCGGCGAGCACCTGCACCTCGACGTGCCGCGGGTCGACGAGGTAGCGCTCGACGTAGACGCGCCCGTCGGCGAAGTACTTCTCTCCCTCCCGCTGCGCCGACTCGAACGCGCGCTCGGCCTCCCCGGGCGAGGCGACGAGCTTCATCCCCTTGCCGCCGCCGCCCGCGGCGGCCTTGATGATCAGCGGGTAGCCGACCTCCTCGCCGAGGCGCAGCACCTCCGCGACCGTCTCCACGGGCTCGGTCGCGCCGGGGATGATCGGAACGCCGGCGGCGCGCATCGCCGTCCGCGCCTCCGTCTTCGAGCCCATCAGCTCGATCGCGGCGCTCGGCGGGCCGATCCACGTCAGCCCCGCCTCCTCGACGGCGCGCGCAAAGGCCGCGTTCTCGGCGAGGAAGCCGTAGCCGGGATGGATCGCCTCCGCCCCGGCCTCCCGCGCCGCCGCGAGGATCCGCTCGCCGGCCAGGTAGCTCTCCGCAGCGGGGCCGGGCCCGACGAGATGGGCCTCGTCCGCGGTCCGCACGTGCAGCGCGTCGCGGTCGGCCTCGGAGTAGACGGCGACCGCGCCGATGCCGAGCTCGCGCAGGGTCCGGAAGATCCGGACCGCGATCTCGCCGCGGTTCGCGACCAGCACTTTCGAGAAGAGAGGCATGCCGCGCGTATTCTCACGGAGCGATGACGCTCCCCGACCAGCTGACCGTCGCGCGCGCCGCCTCCGTGCCGCTCGTCGTGACCCTCTACGCGTGGGAGCTGCCGCACAACGAGTACTGGGCGACGGCGATCTTCTGCGTCGCGATGGCGACCGACTGGTTCGACGGGCGGATCGCCCGCCGCCGGGGGGTCACCTCGCAGCTCGGCTCGCTGCTCGACCCGATCGCCGACAAGGTGCTCGTGCTAGCCGTGCTCGTGATGCTGGTCGAGGACGGGGTCTGGGGCGGCTGGATGGTCGCCGCGATCGTGGCGCGCGAGCTCCTCATCTCCGGCCTCCGTCTCGCTGCGATCGAGCGGGGCGTCGTGATCGCGGCGCGCGACCTGGGCAAGCTGAAGACGTGGGCGCAAGCGGTTGCCGCCGCGCTCGGCGGCTTCGCGGCGGCGGGTGCGTGGGACGAGAGCGTCGGCTGGTGGGCGCTCCTCGTGGCGCTCGTCCTCACCTGGGTCTCGGCGATCGACTACGCCCGCGTCGCCCCCCGGCTGCTGCGCGGCGCGGCGGTGTAGGCGGAGGGCTCGCTCAGACGGCCGTCTGGTGCGTCCTGCACCAGTCGCCGAAGGCCGCCCACGCGCTCAGGTAGCCGGCCAGCCGCGTCAGCCCACGGGCGACCTCGACCTTGATCGAGATCACGCAGATGGGGCAGAAGGGATCGTCGGCCGAGCGGGCGGGATGGTCTCCACAGCGACAGCACACAGTGGAACCTCAACGCGCGAGGGCGGCTCCGGGATACGGGCCTCGAGCGCGGCGAGGATCGCCCGGCGCACGTCCTCGGGAGGCTCGGGGGCGATCCGCAGCGTCACGCGCCGAAGCCTACACCCACCCTGTTTGTAACTCGTAATACGTCGAATCACCCTTACGAGGGATTACGGCGGCGGCGCCAGGCCTCAGTATCCGGTGAGTCTGGCGTCCGCGGTAGGAGGGAATAGAATGCTGCAGTGGAAGAACGCACGGCTGGTCGCCCTGCTCGTGACCCTGGGAAGCCTTGCGGCGGCCTTCGGGAACTGGGGTTGGGAAAGCTTCACCTGGGGCTGGTAGAGCCCACCCTGTGAGTCCGGGGGCAAAGATGCCCCCGCGGCTCGCGGCGGTCGTCCTACCGGTTGGGCTGCTGGGCTTCGGGGTCGCTGTCGCGGCCCTGATCTCACTCGTGGTCTCGCCGCTGGAGCCGACCTCGGTCGCGGGTATCGCGGGGCTACTGGCAGCGTCGACGCTCGCCGAGCGCTATCCGGTCCCGCTGGACGGGATCGACACGGGCGGGGTTTCGCTCGGCTTCGTCTTCTGCACGGCGGCTATCGTCCTCTACGGCTGGCAGGCCGGCGTGATCGTCGGCATGGCCGCGCCGATCATGCACGTGTTCGAGCACCGCCCCCCGATCCGGGTCTTCTACAACGCCGCCGTGATGGCCTCCGCGTCGGCCCTGGCGGCGGCCTCGATCACGCCGCTGCGAGGGCACGACGCCGCACTCGTGTTCGGGCAGGTCATCGTCGCCGCGTTCGCGTTCTACACGGTCAACCTGCTCCTGATCAGCCTCGTCGTCAGCGTCAGCGCCCGGAAGCGGTTCGTCGAGGTGACGCGGACGAGCATCCACATCACGGCGATGCCGTTCGCGCTGATGGCCTCGGCCGCCCTGATGCTCGTGATCCTGTGGCAGCGCTCCCCGCTCCTCTCCGGCGCGCTCGTCGGGCCGCTGCTCGCGATCGCGCTCTACCAGCGCTCGACCTTCCGCGAGCTGCGGGCGATGCGGCTCGCGCTCACCGACCCGCTGACCGGCCTCGGCAACCACCGCCACTTCCACGACCGGCTCGAGCGCGAGCTCGACGACTCCCGGGCGCAGGACTACCCGCTCAGCCTCTGCCTCGTCGACATCGACGACTTCAAGCGGATCAACGACCGCTTCGGCCACCCCGGCGGCGACAAGGTGCTCGCCCAGATGGCGACGAACCTGCGCCAGGGCGGCGAGGCGTTCCGGCTCGGCGGCGACGAGTTCGCGATCCTGCTCCCCGGCCGGGACGAGGAGGGCGCGCGGATCGCCGCGGAGGCGATCGTGGCGCGGATCGCCGCGATCGACCTTCCTCCCGCGGGCCCGGTCACCGTCAGCGCCGGGATCGCGACCGTCCCCGAGGAGGAGATGGGCCGCGACGAGCTCGTTCGCCGCGCCGACAGCGCCCTCTACTGGGCGAAGGAGTACGGCAAGAACCAGGTCCGCGTCTACCGGCCGGACGTCGTCGAGATCGCGGAGCTGAAGCGCCTGGCCGCCGGCCCGGACCGCGCCGCCCGCTTCCGCGCCGCGGCGAGCCTCGCGAAGGCCGTCGACGCGCGCGACGCCTACACCGGCTCCCACTCCGAGCGCGTCTCCGACCTCGCCGCCCGGATCGCGACGCGGCTCGGCGTCGACCGCGAGATGATCGAGCTGACCCGGCTCGCGGCCAGCCTGCACGACCTCGGCAAGCTCGCGATCCCGGAGGAGATCCTGCGCAAGCCCGGCCCGCTCTCGGAGACCGAGCGGCTCGTGCTCGAGCGCCACCCGCAGATCGGCTTCCGCATGCTCGAGAGCCTCGGCGTCGACCCCGTCGCCGACTGGGTCCTGCACCACCACGAGCGCTGGGACGGCTCCGGCTACCCGGACGGCGTCGGCGGCGAGGACATCCCGCTCGGCGCCCGGATCATCTTCGTCGCGGACGCCTACGACGCGATGACCTCCGACCGTGTCTACCGGGGCCGGCTCACGGACGATCAGGCGATCGCCGAGCTCGCGCGCTGCTCGGGCACCCAGTTCGACCCCGAGATCGTGGCCGCGCTCGCCGAGGAGCTCGGCGTCGGCGCGACCTGGCCGGTCTCCGCCGTCCCGGCCTAGACGATTAGCGCAGCGCCGCCGCGGCGCGGAAGCCCCACCAGATCGCGAGCCCGGCACCGAGGCCGATCGCGATGTTCGTGAGCAGGCCGAGCACGCCGACCCCGAGCGCGAGCGCCAGCCCCAGCCCCGGCCGCAGGTCGCGCAGCAGGCCAATGTGGAGCAGCCCGGCACCCGCGAGCAGTCCGGCGAGGATCGGGAGCGGGAAGGCCGCGAGGAGCACGCCGAGCCCCGCGCCGAGCCCCAGCGCGGCCGCGACGAGCGTCACTCCGATCGCGACCGGTGCGCCTCCCGTACGGGCGCCGTGCGAGTAGTGCGCGGTCAGCCCGCCGGCGCCGTGGCAGACCGGCATGCCCCCGATCGCGCCGCTGAAGAGATTGGCAGTGCCGAGCGTGGCGGCGAGCCGCCCGGGCGTGACGCGCCGCGCCGCGTCGCCGAAGTACGTGCGCGCCGCGTCGGCGGTCGCGAGGCAGGAGTTGGCGAACGAGAGCGGCAGCTGGGGCAGCACCAGCACCGTCAGCGCCGCCCAGAAGGCGGCGCCGTCGAGCCCGGGCAGCTCCAGCGCCGACGGCCCGAAGGCGACGGGCGCCTCGCTGGTGATGGCGATCACCACGACCGCGACGCCGACGAGGCCGAGCGCGATCGGCACCCGCCGCCGCAGCGCCAGCAGCGCGAGCACCGCCAGGGCCAGGAGAACGAGCGGCACGGGCGGGAGGCCGTGCCGGTCGAACGAGGACGGTGGGTCGGTGACGAGGCCCCACGCGATCCTCAGGAAGAGCAGGCCGACCGTGAGCTGCACGCCGCGCACGAGCGGCTTCGGGAACGCGCGGGACGCGATGTCGATCAGCCCGCTGAGGCCCAGGACGAGGAAGATCCCTCCCATCAGCAACGCGCCGGCCGCGATCTCGCCCACGCCGAGCCCCTGGGCGATTGCGATCGCGCCGAACGCCTTCAGCGGCTGCACCGGCACGGGCAGCCCGTAGAAGAGCCCCGCGGCCACGTAGAGCAGGCCGGCGGGGAGCAGCACCGCCGTCGGCGAGAGGCCGTTCGTGACGATCAGCGCGACTGCGATCGGCACGAGGACGCCGAGGTCGGCAAAGGCGCCGCCGAGCTCCCAGCGGTCGAAGCGGAGGCGGGTGCGCGGAGCCTCCGCTGCGACCGCGGTCACCGCTCGACCAGCACCGACGTCGCCTTCACGACGCCGGCCGCGCTCATCCCCGCCTTCAGCCCGAGCTCCTCGACCGACTCGCGGGTAACGATCGCGACCACGCGCGACGGCTCCGTGACGTCGATCTCGACGCGGGCGATCAGGCCGTCGACCTCGACCGAGCGGACGATCCCGCGGAAGCGGTTGCGCGCCGACAGCGTCTGCTCGCCGCCCGGGCCGCGGAGCCGCTCGACCTCGGCGGCCGGCACGACGCGCCGGTTGGCGGAGTCCCGCTCAACGCGGATCTTCCCGTCCCGGTCCCACCGCCGCAGCGTGTCGACGCTGATCCCGAGCGCGCGGGCGGCCTGGGCGGCGGTGAGACTCTGCTTGGGCAATGCCTAGGCAGAATAGACTGTCGTCGTGGAGGTCGTCAACGTCGCGGACCCGGCGGAGTGGCTCGAGCGAGCGGCGCCGCTCCTGCTCGCGAACGAGGCGCGACACAACCTGATTCTCGGGATTGCCGGAACGCTGCGCCAGAGCTCCGGGCTCTACGCGGAACACGAGCTCTGGCTCGTAGCGGACGGCGGTGCCGTGGTCGGAGCAGCGTTGCGGACGCCGCCCTACAACCTCGTGCTCGGCGGCGGGAGCGACGCGGCGCTCGAGCTGATGGCGCGCGAGCTCGGCGGCTCGATCCCGGGCGCGGTCGGCTCCGTCCCCGAGATCGACGTCTTCATCCAGGCGTGCGCCGCGGCGCACGGCGTCGTGCCGGAGCCGCACATGCGCCAGGGCGTCTACGCGCTCGACCAGGTCGTGCAGCCGCCGCGGCCGCCCGGGCGGCCGCGCCCGGCGACGGAGGCCGACCTGCCGCTCGTGATGCGCTGGTGGGGCGAGTTCGGCGCGGAGGCACTCGGCGCGCTCGAGCAGGACGAGGAGCAGAACGCGCGCAGCGTCCGGCACCGGCTGACGACGCCGCGGAACGGCATCGAGTTGTGGGAAAACGGCGGCGAGCCTGTCTCGCTCGTCGGCTACGGAAGCCCGACGCCGACCGGCGTGCGGATCGGGCCCGTCTACACGCCGAGGGAGCACCGCGGCCGCGGGTACGCGCGCGCGCTCACGGCATACATCTCCGCGGCCCAGCTCGCCGCGGGCCGCGACTTCTGCTTCCTCTACACCGACCTCGCGAACCCGACCTCGAACAGGATCTACGTCGCGATCGGCTACCACCGCGTCTGCGACTCGACCCAGTACCGCTTCGCCTGAACCACGAGAGGTCCGCCTGCAACGGCTCCCTCCAAAGCGTGGCTCAGAGCGGGATGTTGCCGTGCTTGCGCTGGGGGCGAAGCTCGCGCTTCGTCTGCGCGACCTCGAGCGCGGAGATCAGCACCGGTCGCGTCCTCCGCGGCTCGATCACCTGGTCCACGTAGCCCCGCTCGGCCGCGTGGTAGGGGTTCGCGAACCGCTCCTTGTAGTCCGCGATCAGCTCGGCGCGCCGTGCCGCGGGGTCGGCGGCCTCCTCGAGCTCCTTGCGGAAGATGATGTTGACGGCGCCCTCCGGGCCCATCACCGCGACCTCGGCGGTCGGCCAGGCGACGTTGAAGTCGGCGCGAATGTGCTTCGAGCTCATGACGTCGTACGCCCCGCCGTATGCCTTCCGGGTGATCACGGTGAGCTTCGGCACGGTCGCCTCCGCATACGCATAGAGGAGCTTGGCGCCGTGCCGGATGATCCCGCCCCACTCCTGCGCCGTCCCCGGCAGGAAGCCCGGGACGTCGACGAACGTGACGAGCGGGACGTTGAACGCGTCGCAGGTGCGGACGAAGCGGGCCGCCTTCACGGACGCGTCGATGTCGAGCACGCCCGCGAGCGAGGCGGGCTGGTTGCCGACGATCCCGACCGAGTGGCCGCCGAGCCGCGCGAACCCGCAGACGATGTTGGCGGCGTAGTGGGGCTGGAGCTCGAGGAACTCCCCCTCGTCGACGACCTTCGCAATCACCTGCTTGATGTCGTACGGCTTCGTCGCCTCGTCCGGGATGAACGTGTCCAGCTCCGGCGCCTCGCGGTCGACCGGGTCGGCGGGGGCCGCGTAGGGCGGGCGCTCGAGGTTCGACTGGGGCAGGAAGGAGAGCAGGTAGCGGGCGTCCTCGAGGCAGGCGTCCTCGTCCGGCGCGGTGATGTGCGCGATTCCGGACTTGGACGCATGGGTCGCGGCGCCGCCGAGCTCCTCGAACGAGACCTCCTCGCCGGTGACGGTCTTCACGACGTCGGGGCCGGTGATGAACATGTACGAGGTGTTCTCGGCCATGAGCACGAAGTCGGTGATCGCAGGCGAGTAGACGGCGCCGCCGGCGCAGGGGCCGAGCACGAGCGAGAGCTGCGGCACGACCCCCGACGCCTGCACGTTCCGCCAGAAGATCTCCGCATAGCCGGCGAGCGACACGACGCCCTCCTGGATCCTGGCGCCGCCCGAGTCGTTGATCCCGATCACGGGGCAGCCGTACTTGAGCGCCATGTCCATCACCTTGCAGACCTTCTCGGCGAAGACCTCGGAGAGGGAGCCGCCGAAGACGGTGAAGTCCTGCGAGAAGACGAAGACCTTGCGGCCGAAGACCTCGCCGTAGCCGGTGACGACGGCGTCGCCGTAGGGCCGGGTCGCCATCGAGTTGAAGTCGGGGTTGCGGTGGCGGACGTAGCGGTCGAGCTCGACGAAGCTGCCGGGGTCGAGCAGCCGCTCCACCCGCTCGTGCGCGAGCAGCTTCCCACGCTCCCGCTGCCTCGCGACCGCCTGCTCGTTGCCGGCATGCGCCGCCTGCTCGGAGAGCTCGTGCAGCCAGGCCAGCTTGGCGGCGGTCGTGTCGTGCGGGTCGGCCACGGCGTCACCCTAACCGCCCCGAGAGCTTGTGACTGATAGACACAAGCTCCCTCGTCGCACGCAACGGAGCGGTTCCCGTAGTGCTTGTGTCTGATAGACACAAGCTCGTGGAGCCGCCGCTCGACCGCTCGACCACCTGGCCCTACGTCGACGGCGAGCCGGGGCCGTTCCACTACGCCCGGAACGCGCACCCCGTCGGAGTGGAGGCGGAGCGGGCGCTGGGCGGGCTCGAAGGCGGGACGGCGCTCCTCTTCCCGTCCGGGATGGGCGCCTCGACGGCGCTCCTGCTGGCGCTGCTCGAGCCGGGGGACGTCGTCGCGCTCGCGCAGGACGCGTACTACGGTACGGGCGTCCTGCTCGGCGAGCTCGAGCGCTGGGGGCTCCGCCACGTGCTCTTCGACCAGACCGGACCGCCGCCCGCGAACGCCGACCTCGTCTGGATCGAGGCTCCCTCGAACCCGCTGCTGACGATGCCGGACTTCGAGGCGGCGGCGGCGCACCCCGGCCTCGTCCTCTGCGACGCGACGGCGGCGACGCCCGTCCACCTGCGGGCGCTCGACCGCGGCTGCGACCTCGTCCTCCACTCCGCGACGAAGTACCTGGCCGGTCACCACGACGCAATGCTCGGCGCGATCGTCGCCCGCGACCCCGCGCACGCCGCGCGGCTGCTCGAGCTGCGGACGCGCACGGGGATCGTCGCGGCGCCGGACGCCGCCTGGCTCCTCCTGCGCGGCCTGAAGACGCTGGAGGTGCGGGTCGAGCGGCAGAGCGCGACGGCCGCGGCGCTCGCCGAGCGGCTGCGCGCGCATCCGGCGGTCGAGCACGTGCGCTATCCCGGCTTCGGGGCCCTTCTCTCCTTCGACGTGCCGGACGCCCGCGCCGTCGAGACCGCCACGACGCTGATCGCGAACGCGACGAGCCTCGGCGGCGTCACCTCGACGATGGAGTCCCGCCGGCGCTGGGAGGGCGAGCGGGTGCCCGCGGGGCTGCTCCGGCTCGCGGTCGGGCTGGAGCCCGTGGACGCGCTCTGGGCCGACCTCGAGCAGGCGCTCGGCAAGGCCCAACCAGATGGAATTTCGCCCCCGCCCGGCCGTTAAACATCAGTCGCAAACGGGCATACAGCCGCGCGAGGAGCGCAGCTCCTCCGAACCCCGCGAACGAAAAGGAGCCAGCTGTGCCCCCCAACCCACGGACCACCGCGGCCCGCAGCCCGCAGAACGGCGCGCCGGCGCTGACGGAAGCGCAGCTCGCGCGCCTCGTCAAGGCGCTCGAGGCGGCGCGCGACGGAGACTTCACCGTGCGCCTGCGCGAGGAGGGCCCGCTGGCCGAGGTGGCGGCTGCGTTCAACGGCCTCGTCGCGCGGAACCAGTCCGTGACGAAGGAGTTCGTGCGCGTCGGCAAGGTCGTGGGGCGCGAGGGCCGGATCAACCAGCGGGCCGACGTCGCGGGGGCGCCGGGCTCGTGGGCAGAGAAGGTCGGCGCGATCAACGAGCTGATCGACAACTTGGCGCGGCCGACGATCGAGGTCGCGCGCGTGATCGACGCGGTGGCCGACGGCGACCTGAAGCAGCGGATCCAGCTCGAGATCGACGGTACGCCCGTCCGCGGCGAGTTCCGCCGCATCGGCAACACCGTCAACCAGATGGTCGAGCAGCTCTCGAGCTTCGCGGACGAGGTCACGCGCGTCGCCCGCGAGGTCGGCACCGAGGGCAAGCTCGGCGGCCAGGCCCAGGTGAAAGGCGCTTCCGGGACGTGGAAGGACCTGACCGACTCGGTCAACCAGATGGCGTCGAACCTGACCGGCCAGGTGCGCAACATCGCCGAGGTGACGACCGCGGTCGCCAACGGCGACCTCTCGAAGAAGGTGACGGTCGACGTCAAGGGCGAGGTGCTCGAGCTGAAGAACACCGTCAACACGATGGTCGACCAGCTCTCCAGCTTCGCGGACGAGGTC
>DATKBA010000118.1:0-17032 GCA_035514455.1 Gaiellaceae bacterium
GACCTGGCGCCGCACGTTCGCGGTGCCGAGCGCCGCCTTGAAGCCTCTCACGTAGTCGCGGCCGTAGCTGTCGTTCTGGTACAGGATCGCGATCTTCGCATTGGACTTGTTCCGGCGGATGTCGACCCCGTAGAGGCGGCCCTCCGAGACGTAGTCCGGCTGCCAGCCGATCGTCCACGGGTACTTCTTGTAGTCGAGCCCGAACTCGCTCGCTCCGGTGGAGACGAGCACGTGCGGCACCCCGCGGGAGTTCAGGTACGGCTGCACCGCCTGGTTCACCTCGGTGCCGAGTGTGCCGACGACCGCGAACACCTTGTCCTGCTCGACCAGCCGGCGCTGCTGCTGGACCGAGTTGACCGGGTTGTAACCGTCGTCGTAGAACTTGAAGACGATCTGCCGGCCGTAGACGCCGCGCTTCCCGTCGGTGCCGCGCCGTGCGTTGATGTAGCTGAAGTACGCCTTCATCGCCACCGGGATCGGCGCATAGCTCGAGGCAGGTCCCGTCAGCGGGAACGAGCCGCCGATCGTGATGGTCCTGGCGGTGATACCCGGTGCCGCTGCCGTGACATCCGGCTTGGCGAACGCCGACGGGACGGCTAGGAGCAGCGCTCCTGCGAGTGCCAGCCCGGCGAGTGAGACCCTACGCATAAAGACTCCCCTTGGTCGACGAAAAGTGGCCCGCTAGACCGCGAGCCTACTGCTTCTCACCTGCTTAGACAACGGGCGGCCGGGGAAGTTAGGAGCCGCACGAAGTCGCTTTCAAAGCAGGGCGGGGTCGGTGACCGGCGCCAGACACGCGAAGCGCTCGCACAAGTAGACGGCGGGCTCGCCGCCGACGAGCGTCTTGGCCTCGAGCAGCGGCACCCCGTCCGCAGGGCCGACGGCGACGACCGTCCTCGGCTGCCATGGCGCGAGCGCGGCCCGCGCGACCGCCGAGTCGACCGGCCCGACGACCGCGAGCTCGCGCGGCGGGCTCAAGTGGAGGTCGAGCGCGACGAGCGCCCAGCCGAAAGCCGCCGGTGCGCGCTCGAGCGCCGGCCGGACGAGCCGGAGCACGGACACCGCCCGCCGCTCGAGCTCGTCGTCGCCGTAGATGCGCGCCAGCCGGAGCAGGACGTGTGCGAGCATCGAGTTTCCCGACGGCAGCGGGTGGTCGTCGAGCTCCTTCGTGCGAGCGACGAGCGCCTCGCCGTCGGCCGGCGAGAGGAAGAAACCGCCGCGCTCAGCGTCCGCGAACAGCTCGACGGCGAGGCGCGCGAGCCGGTTCGCCTCCGCGAGCCAGCGGAGCCCGCCCGTCGCCACGTGCAGCTCGAGCAGGCCGTGCGCGACGTTCGCGTAGTCGTCGAGGTAGGCGGCTCCGCTGGTGCGGCCGTCGCGGTAGCTTCGGCGCAGGCGGCCGTCGTCGCCCGAGAGCGGGCCGAGCAGGAACTCGCCCAGCGTGCGCGCCGCGACGATCCACTCCGGCCGCTCCAGCCGCCGCCCCGACTCCGCGAGCGCGGCGAGCGCGAGCCCGTTCCACGACGCGATCGCCTTGTCGTCGCGGAGCGGCTTCGGCCGCTGCTCCCGCAGCTCGAACAGGCGCGCCCGCGTCTCGTCGTCGAGCTCGCCGCGGATGATCGAGCGCCCGTGCTCGAAGGGCTCGAGCAGCTTCACGGGCGCGCCCTCCTCCTCGGCCCAGGTGAACGTCAGCCCCTCGACGCCGTCCGTGTCGGCGTCCTGGGCGGAGGCGAAGCCGCCCTCGGGCAGCAGCAGCTCCCGGAGCATGTACTCGACGGTCGCGCGGCAGACCTCCCGGTACCGCTCCTCGCCGGTGACGAGCCAGCCGTGCAGGTACGCGGGCGCGAGCAGCGCGTTGTCGTAGAGCATCTTCTCGAAGTGCGGCACGAGCCAGCGTTCGTCGACCGAGTAGCGGTGGAAACCCCCGCCGAGCAGGTCGTACATGCCGCCTGCGGCCATCCCGTCCAGCGTCCTCGTCACCATCGCGAGCGCCGGCTCGTCAGCGGGGACAGGCCCGGGGACAGTCCCCAGCGCGCGGCGCAGCAGGAACTCGAGCGCGGGCGCGTTCGGGAACTTCGGCGCCCGGCCCCATCCGCCGTGCGCCGGCTCGAAGCTCTCCGTCAGCCCGCGCACGGCGGCGGCGAGCACGTCGGCCGTGAGCGGGTCGGCCGAGGGCCGCAGCTCGGCCGAGCGGCGGACCGCCTCGACGAGCTGCCCTGCCGAGCGGGCGACGTCGTCGCGCCGGTCGCGCCACGCCTCGGCAATCGCCTCGAGCACCTGCTGAAAGGACGGCAGGCCGTGCCTCGGCTCGGGCGGGTAGTAGGTGCCGCCGTAGAAGGGCTCGCCGGCCGGGGTCAGGAAGACGGTCATCGGCCAGCCGCCGTGTCCCGAGAGCGCCACGACGGCCTCCATGTAGACGGCGTCCAGGTCCGGCCGCTCCTCGCGGTCGACCTTCACGCTGACGAAGTGCTCGTTCATCACCGCCGCCGTCGCCTGGTCCTCGAACGACTCGTGCTCCATCACGTGGCACCAGTGGCAGGCCGCATAGCCGATCGAGAGCAGGATCGGCCGGTCCTCGTCGCGTGCGCGGGCGAGCGCCTCCTCGCCCCACGGGTACCAGTCGACCGGGTTGCCGGCGTGCTGGAGCAGGTACGGGCTGGTCTCGCCGGCGAGCCTGTTCACGACAGGACCTCACGTACACCGCGGAGCCGTGTCCGAATCATCGCCTGCGCCCGCGAGGAGTCGAGCGAGCAGTCGAGCGGGCGGCCCGCCGGCGCCGGAGCCCTCCGGACGGGCGCGCCCGCGACGAGCTCGGCGAAGTCGGCCCTCGAGACGGCCTCGGCCCCGGCGACGTGGAGCGGGCCGGAGACGTCGAGCTCCGCGAGCTCGAGCAGCGCACGGGCCAGGTCGGTCACCTGCACGACCGAGCGGAGCTCGTTCGTGAAGAAGGTCAGGGAGGGGTCGCGCGCCGAGAGCTCGTGCTTGGACGGCTCCGCGCCGCCGTAGATCAGCGAGGTGCGGACGATCAGCGCGACCGGGTGCGCGGCCCGGACCCGCTCCTCCGCCTCGGTCTTCCAGCGGCCGTAGTCGGTCACCGGCGCGGGCCTGTCCTCCTCCACGTACGGGCTGCCCTTGCGGCCGTCGAAGACGACGTCCGTCGAGAGATGGACGAGCCGCGCGCCGACAGCCGCCACCGCGCGGGCGACGTTCTCCGACCCGGTCACGTTCACGTCGCGCTCCTCCTGCCGGTACGCGGTGTGGATCACCGTCCGGGGCCGCAACCGCTCGAGCAATGCCTGCACGGCCGCGGCGTCCCGGATCTCGACCCGCTCGCCGTGCGCGCCCGGACTCAGGCGGGCGAGCTCCGAGCCGAGGTAGCCCGTCCTGCCGGTGATGTAGAGATCACGCATGCGAACCCTTCGGCGTGTCTTCCACTGGCTCCACTTCGTCGCCGCCTGCCTGGTCGTCCTGGGAGTCTTCGTCCAGGTCTACCTCGCCGCCGGACAGCTCTTCGGCACCGACTCGCTCGACGACCACAGTGACGTGGGCTGGATGGTCCACAACTTCGAGGTCGCGGTCTTCGTCGCGGCGCTCCTCGCCTGGCTGCCGCGAGCGGACATCGGCTGGGCCTTCGCGCTGGCGGTCGTCGGCACCGCGCAGGTCTTCCTCGCCGACGCCGAGCGTTGGGTCGGGGCGATCCACGGCGTCGGCGCGCTCGTCGTCCTGATCATCGCGTCGATCATCGCGCACCGCGACGTGCGAGGGCTCGGGCTCAGGCGTGGGGCTTCCGCCGCCTCAGGTAGCGCACCGCCTCCACCACTGCCGTGACGGCGAGCGCGATCGCGAAGGCGAGGAGGAGCCCCTTCCACGGCTCCTCCTCGAACGTGCGCCCGCCGAAGTAGCCGAGCAGGACCGTGTAGCAGCCCCAGATCGTGCAGGCGATTGCGTCGTAGCGGAGGAAGCGCCGCCACGCGAAGGTCTCGACGAGCCCGGCCGTGAACGTCGTCGCGGTGCGGCCGCCGGGGATGAAGCGCGCGACCACGATCAGGTAGGCGCCGCGCTCGTCGAGCGTCCGTCGCGCCCAGTCGAGCCGTTTCTGGGCCTTCTCCCCGGAGAAGAAGCGCTTCTCGGCCCTCTCGCCGACGAAGTGCCCGATCCCGAACGAGATGTTGTCGCCGACGAACGCGCCGAGCGCCGCGCAGACGATGACGAGCTCGACGGAGAGGCCGCCGGTGCCGGCGACGACGCCCGCGGCGATCGCGGTCGCCTCGCTGGGGACGACGGGGAAGAACGCGTCGAGCAGCGCGATCGTGAAGACGATCAGGTAGCTCCAGTCCGAGCCGGAGACGGCATCCACGATCGACTCGAACACTTCGGCCATCCTCGCAGACGGCGACGTCGCGATGATGCAGCGATGGCGTTCTCCCCCCTGGCCGGCGTCCGCGTCCTCGACCTGACCAGCTCGCTCGCCGGCCCGACAGCGACGGAGATCCTCGGCGCGCTCGGCGCCGACGTTGTCAAGATCGAGCACCCGGGCCGCGGCGACGAGGCGCGCGACTGGGGCCCGCCGTTCTTCGAGGGCGGGAGCGTCATGTTCTTCTCCGCGAACGCGGGCAAGCGCTCGCTCGCCCTCGACCTCAAGTCGCGCCGCGGGATCGAGACGCTCCTGCGCCTCGCGGCCGGTGCGGACGTCGCCGTGCAGAGCCTGCGGCCGGGAACCGCGGAGCGGCTCGGCTTCGGGCCGGACGAGCTCCGGACGCAAAACCCGCGCCTGGTCTACGCGACGATCGGCGCCTTCGGGCGCACGGGCCCGCTCGCCTCGGAGCCCGGCTACGACCCGCTGATGCAGGCCGCGGCAGGGATCATGAGCGTCACCGGCGAGAGCGGCGGGCCGCCCGCGCGCGTCGGCGCCTCGCTGGTCGACATCGGCACCGGCGTGTGGGCCGCGCTCGCGATCGTCGCCGCGCTGCTCGAGGGCCGTGGCCGCACGCTCGACCTCTCGCTCTACGAGACGGCGCTCTCGCTCGTGCCGTACCAGCTCGCCGACGTGCTCGCGGGCAACGCGGTCGCCGGCCGGCACGGCACGGCGTTCCCGCTGATCGTGCCGTACCAGGTGTTCCCGACGGCGGACGGCGAGCTGATGATCGTGGCGGCGAACGACCGGCTCTACGCGAAGGTCTGCGAGGCACTCGACGCCGTGGAGCTCGCCCGCGACGGGCGCTTCGCGACGAATCCGCTCCGCGTGGCCAACCGGCACGAGCTGATCCCGCTGCTGGAGGAGCGGATCGCCGCGCATGCGACTGCCGGCCTGCTCGCACGCCTGCGGGCCGCGGGAGTGCCCGCCTCGCCCGTCAACGACCTCGCGACGGTCGCGGAGGACGAGCAGCTGCGCGCGACGGGGATCCTGCAGGAGCTTGCCGGGCACGAGCTCGTGTCGCCGCCCTTCTCCGCGGACGGCGAACGGGTGCGCTACCGCTCCGGGCCGCCGCTGCTCGGCCAGCACACCGCGGAGATCCTGGCCGAGGCCGGCTTCGGCGACGACGAGATCGCCGAGCTCGAGCGGGAGGGCGTCGTCCGCCTACACGGAGGCTAGTGACACAGTGTCACAAGGCTTCGTTCGCCCCTCCACCGCGCAACGAAGCCGATCCGGGCGACGAGAGCGCTTGTGACACTGTGTCACTAGGCGCGGTAGACGCGCCCGGGCAGCTCCCGGCCGAGGAGCTCCTCGAGCCACCTCGCGACGGCGACCACGGCGTCGAGGTCGACGCCGGTCTCCACCCCCTCGCGGTCGAGCAGGTAGAGCACGTCCTCGGTGGCGACGTTGCCGGTCGCGCGCGGGGCGAACGGGCAGCCGCCGAGGCCGCCGACGGAGGCGTCGAGCACGGCCGCGCCGGCCTCGACCGCCGCCCACGCGCAGGCGACGCCGGTGTGGCGGGTGTCGTGGAAGTGCCCGCCGACGGGGACGCCCAGGATCGCGACGCGCTCGACGAGCCGGGCGACGGGCCGCGGCGTCGCGACGCCGATCGTGTCGGCGAGCACGACCTCGCCCGCGCCCGCGGTGACGAGGCGCTCGGCGAGCTCGGCGACCACGGCCGGGTCGACGTCGCCCTCGAAGGGGCAGCCGAACGCGACGCTGATCGTCGCGGTCGAGGGGCGGTCGGCTGCGGCGAGGATCCGCTCGACGCGCGCGGCCGCCTCCTCGAGGGATGCGTTCCCGTTTCGCCGGTTGAAGCCCTCGGTCGCGGCGAGCGTGACGTTGACGCGGTCGAGCGCCGTCGCGGCCAGCCGCTCCCAGCCGCGCTCGTTGAGGACGAGGCCGGAGAGCTCCGCGCCCACGTCGCCGACGGCCGCGACGACCTCCTCCGCGCCGGCCATCTGGGGCACACGTTCGTCGCTGACGAAGCTGACCGCCTCGACGCGCGGCAGGCCCGCCGCGGCGAGCCGGCGCACGAGGTCGGCACGCACCGGCGGCGCGAGCGAATCCGGCTCGTTCTGGAGCCCGTCGCGAGGCCCGACGTCACACAGAGTCAGGCGCACGCGGCGGAGCCTACTCGGGCGAGGGTCGCATGCGCAGGCCGAACCAGCCGGCGGCCGCGAGCATGATCCCGATCGCGGCGACGAGCACGAAGTGGAGCGTGAAGCCGCCGGCCATCAGGAGGACGAACGCGAGCACGAGGTCGACCGCCGCGAACACGAACAGCGGGATCACGGGCACAGGCGGCCTGGGCTTGCTCGGCTCTGAGTCGGGTGCGTGCATCCCCTATTCGTACTGCAAAGCCTCGAGCGGATTCAACCTCGCCGCCCGCCGGGCCGGGAAGATCGCGGCGACGATCCCGACCACGATCGTCAGGACCGCGAAGATCGCGATCTGCGACGTCGG
Source organism: Gaiellaceae bacterium (assembly GCA_035514455.1). Classification (GTDB taxonomy): domain Bacteria; phylum Actinomycetota; class Thermoleophilia; order Gaiellales; family Gaiellaceae; genus Gaiellasilicea. Next base: position 6,878 of record DATKBA010000118.1, read on the forward strand.
CAGCGTGAACTCGATGAAGTCGACGCGTGCGATCAGGAGCCCGCCCAGGACGATCCCGAGCACGATCCCGAGCACGCCGCCGATCAGGGCCGTGATCACGCTCTCGTGACGGATCATCCGGCGCACCTGGCGCCGCGTCATCCCGATCGCGCGCAGCATCCCCAGCTCGCGCGTCCGCTCGAAGACGGTGAGCACGAGCGTGTTCACGATCCCGAAGAGGCTGACGATCACCGAGAGGGCGAGCAGCACGTAGAGGATGTTCAGCACCCGGTTCAGGCCCTCGATCTGGTTGTCGACGAACGCCTCGCGCGTCACCGCCTTGGCGTTCGGGAAGTCGGCGAGCGCTGCCTCGAGCGCGGCCGTGTTCTCCTCGCTCTCGTCGCCGCGCATCTGGATGAAGCTGTAGAGGTTCCGCGGCGACTGGTACTCGCGGTCGAAGGTCTCGGCGGAGAAGGTGACCGGCCCGAAGGGAGAGCCGCCGGCCGGGGGCTCGAAGATGCCCTTTACCTCGAGCTGGAGCCGGTTGCCCGAGGGGACGATCACCGTGATCGGCGATCCGACCGAGAGGTCGTTCTCCTCGGCGTAGCCGTCGTCGACGAAGGCGCCGTTCGCCCCGAGGCTGCCGAGGATCGCCTGCGAGCCCTCGACCCAGTCGAGCGTCAGCACCTCGGCGGTGTCCTCGTCGACGGCCGTGACGAACTCGGTCGTGTCGAAGACGCGCGCCTCGCCGGTGCGCGTGCTGCCGATCGCCTCGACGCCCGGGACGCCCCGGACCGCCTCGGCCGCGTCGATCGGGATCGGGGAGAAGTTGTTCTGCGCGGTGATCGCGTAGTCGCCGGTGAAGAGCTCGTCGACGGCCCCGCGGAAGGTCTGCGTGATCCCTGCCGCGAGCGTGGCGACGAGCGTGACGAGAGCGAGCCCGATCATCAGCGCGGCCGCCGTCGAGGCGGTGCGCTGCGGGTTGCGGCGCGCGTTGTCGCGCGCGAGCTTGCCCGCGGAGCCGCCGAAGCGGGCGGCGGGCGCGCCCAGCGCCTGCGCGAGCGGGCGGACGAGGCGCGAGGCGAAGAGCGCGACGCCGACGAAGATCAGGAGCGCGCCGACGCCCATCCAGAGCAGGATCTGCCTCGTCCCGAGGCCGCCGCCGAAGAGGCCGTAGAGGAGCGCTGCGAAGCCGAGCGCGACGGTGACGAGCGTCCCCGCGGCGCGGAAGCGGGCGAAGCGCGGCTCCGGCAGGACGGCGCCCTCGCGGACGGCCGCGATCGGCGGCACGCGCGTGGCGCGGATCGCCGGCCGCAGGCTCGCGAGCAGCGTGACGGTGATCCCGACCAGGAGCGAGACGACGATCGTCCGCGTCTCGAAGAGCAGGCCGCTGTTCGGGAGCGTGAAGCCGACCGCGTCGAAGAGCTGGAAGAGGCCGCTCGCGAGCGCGAGGCCGAGGAAGAGGCCGGCCACCGACGCGAGGGTGCCGACGACGAGCGCCTCGACGATGATCGACCCGAGCACCTGGCGGCGGGAGGCGCCGAGCGTGCGCACGGTCGCGAACTCGCGGGCGCGCTGCGCGATCGTGATCGAGAGCGAGTTGGCGATCACGAAGCTGCCGACGAAGAGCGCGATCCCGGCGAACGCGAGCAGGAAGCCCTGGAGGAAGGTAATGAACTCGTTCGTGCCCGACGCGTCGTCGGCCGCCTGCGCCACGCCCGTGCGCACCTGCGTGCCTTCCGGAAGCACGTCCTCGATCCCTGCGATCAGCTCCGCGTCGGTCGTGTCCGCGCTCGCCGCGACGGCGATCTCGTCCAGCTTGCCCTCCTTCTTGAAGAGCCGCTGCGCCGTCGCCAGGTCGAAGCCGGCGAGCGTCGCGCCGCCGATCGAGATCTCGGAGTTGAAGCGGACGAAGCCGGAGACGCGCAGGCGCTCGACGGGCCCGTCCGCCTGCACGCCGACGAGCTCTCCGATCTCGAAGCCCTCCTCCTCCGCCGTGCCGGAGTCGACCAGGACCTCGTTCGGGCCGGGCCAGGTGCCCTGCTCGAGCGCGAGCGGGTTGAAGGGCGAGTCGCCGCGCGAGATCGAGAAGCCGAGGTTCGGAGCGCCGCCCTTGACGACGGCCTTGCCGTCGCGACCGATCAGGGTCGTCGACTCGCTGTCGACGCCGCCGTCCGCCTGCGCGACGCCGTCGACGCCGCGCACGAGCTCGAGCACGTCCTCGTCGAAGGACGGCGCGGAGGCGCCGCTTCCGTCGGAGAGGTCGAACGCGGACTTGCCCGTCACGACGACGGTCGAGCCCTCGCGCACGTCGGTGAAGATCGTGTCGAACGCGGAGTCGATCGAGTCGGTGAGCACGTAGGTGCCGCTCACCATCGTCACGCCGAGGACGATCGCGAGCGCGGTCAGCGCCGTCCGCAGCTTGTGGCCGAGGATCCCCTTCAGAGCGAAGCGCTTCACGCCGCTGTGGCTGCCGCGAGCTCGTTCATGGTCGCGAGGACGTCGGCCTGCGAGGCGCCCGGGAGGTCGCGCACGATCTCGCCGTCGGCGAGGAAGAGGATGCGGTCGGCAATCGCGGCCGCGCGGGCCTCGTGCGTGACCATCACGGTCGTCTGGCCGTACGAGTCGACCGAGTCGCGGACCAGCTCGAGGATCTCGTTGCCGGTGTGCGAGTCGAGGTTGCCCGTCGGCTCGTCGGCGAAGAGGACGGTCGGTCGCGAGACGAGCGCGCGCGCCACCGCGACGCGCTGCTGCTGGCCGCCGGAGAGCTCGGAGGGCCGGTGGTGGAGCCGGTCGGCGAGGCCGACCTTCCCGATCAGGTCCGCGAAGAACGCCGGGTCGACCTTCTCGCCCGCGATCGAGAGCGGCAGCGTGATGTTCTCCTCCGCCGTCAGCATCGGGAGCAGGTTGAAGAACTGGAAGACGAAGCCGATGTGCTGCCGGCGCAGCTTGGTCAGGTCGGTGTCCTTCAGGTTCGTGATCTCGATCCCGGAGATCTCGACGGTGCCGGAGGTCGGCTTGTCGAGCCCGGCGAGGATGTGCATCAGCGTCGACTTGCCGGAGCCGGAGGGCCCCATCACCGCGGTCAGCTTGCCGGCCGCGACGTCGAGCGAGACGCCGCGCAGCGCGTCGACAGCCGTGTCGCCCGCGCCATAGCGGCGCGAGACGTCGTGGGCGACGACTGCCGCGCCCGGCCTTCCGTTCTCCATCGAGCCTCCCTGGTCGGTCATGCCTCGACCTTAGCGGGAGGCGCCGGGCCGGAGAGGGCGGTTAACCACACTCTTACCGCTACCGCGCCTGCATCCTCCGCCCCGCCTCCGCGAGCACGTCGCCGAGGATCCCGGTGATCTCGTCGAACTCCGCCTGCCCCGCGACGAGCGGCGGCGAGATCTGGATCACCGGGTCGCCGCGGTCGTCGGCGCGGCAGATCAGGCCGCGCTCGAAGAGGGCGCCCGAGAGGTAGCCGCGGAGGAGCGACTCGCACTCGTCATCGGAGAAGGTCTCGCGCGTCTCCTTGTCCTTGACGAGCTCGATCGCGTAGAAGTAGCCCGTCCCGCGCACGTCGCCGACGATCGGCAGCTCGAGCAGCTGCTCCAAGGTCGAGCGGAACGCGCCCTCGTTGCCGAGCACGCGCTCCATGATCCGCTCGCGCTTCATGATCTCGATGTTCTTCAGCGCCACGGCGGCCTGGACAGGGTGGCCGCCGAAGGTGATCCCGTGCGAGTACATCGCCGAGCCCTCGAGGAACGGCTCCATCACCCGGTCGGTGACGAGCACGGCGCCGATCGAGGCGTACGAGGACGAGAGCCCCTTCGCGCAGCAGACGATGTCCGGCCGGATGTCGTAGCGCTCCGACCCGAACCAGTGGCCGAGGCGGCCGAAGGCGGTGATCACCTCGTCCGCCGAGAGGAGGATGTCGTAGCGGTCGCAGATCGCGCGCACGCCCTGGCAGTAACCCGCCGGCGGCGTGAAGGCCCCGCCCGCGTTCTGGACCGGCTCCATGTGCACGAGGCAGACCGTCTCCGGCCCCATCGCGACGATCGCCTCCTCGAGCTCGTCGAGCAGGAACCGCGTGAACTCGGCCTCGGTCTCCTCCGCCGGCCGGTGGTAGCGGTTCGTGTTCGAGACGTGGCGCACCTCGGGCACCAGCGGCTCGAAGGGCGCGCGAAGCGCCGCGATCCCGTTGATCGAGAGCGCTCCCATCGTCGTCCCGTGGTAGGCGACCTCCCGTGCGATCGCCTTGTACTTGTACGGCGGCTCCTTGCCGTCGCGGGCGAGGTAGTACTGGCGCGCGAGCTTCCAGGCCGACTCGACCGCCTCCGAGCCCCCGGAGACGAAGAAGGCGCGGTCGAGGTCGCCCGGCGCGAGCGACGCGAGCTCGCCCGCGAGCTCGATCGCGCGCGGGTGGGCGTACGACCAGTTCGTGTAGAAGGGCAGCTCCTTCATCTGCGCCAGCGCCGCCTGGCCCATCTCCTCGCCGAAGCCGTAGCCGATGTTGACGGAGAAGAGCCCGGCGAGCGCGTCGAGGTAGCGCTTGCCGTTCGCGTCCTCGAGGTAGCAGCCGTCCCCCCGGACGATGATCGGCACCTCCGCCGACCGGTAGCCGCCCATGCGGGTGAAGTGCATCCAGAGGTGGTCGCGGGCGGCTTGCTGGAGGTTCACGAGGTTCCTTTCGGACGGCGGGTTTGCACGAGCACGCTGGCGAGCATCAGGCCGGCGGCGACCAGGAAGATCATCGTCCCGATCACGTTCACCTGCGGCGGGACGCCCACACGGGCGGCACCCCAGACGTAGAGCGGGAACGTGATCGTCGAGCCGGCGTTGAAGAGCGTGATCACGAAGTCGTCGACGGAGAGCGCGAACGCGAGCAGCGCGCCGGCTGCGACCCCCGGCGCGATCAGCGGCAGCGTCACGCGCGCAAAGGTGGTGAACGGGTTGGCGCCGAGGTCCATCGCGGCCTCCTCGAGGTGGCGGTCGAACCCGGCGAGGCGTGCCTTCACCGTCACGACGACGAACGAGATGTCGAACATCACGTGGGCGATGAAGATCGTCCAGAAACCGGTCGCGACACCGACGTTGAGGAAGAGCGCCAGCAGCGACGCGCCCATCACGATCTCGGGCGTCGTCATCGGCATGAAGATGAGCAGGTTGGTCAGGCCGCGCCCGCGGAAGCCGTAGCGGACAAGCGCGAGCGCGACCAGCGTGCCCAGGATCGTCGCCACGAGCGAGGCGAGGGCGGCGATCTGGAGGCTCGCGACGATCGCGTCCCGGAGGCCCGGCGGCCCGAACGGGTTCTCCCAGTGCTGGAGCGTGAAGCCCTGCCACGTGAAGTTGAAGCGGCCGAGCGGGTCGTTGAAGGAGAACGCGATCACGACCGCGATCGGCAGCATCAGGTAGCCGAACGCGAGCAGGGCGTAGGCGGTGAGCACGTGGCGGCGCGCGAATGTCATACGCCCATCCGCTCCGTCCCCAGCACCTTCGTGTAGATCGCGATCAGGACGAGGATCGCAGCCATCAGCGTGAACGAGAGCGCCGCGGCCTGGCCGTAGTCGGTCAGGACGAGGAACTTCGACTGGATCACGTTGCCGATCATCGACTGGCGCGGCGTGCCGAGCAGCTCGGCGTTGATGAAGTCGCCGGCGGCCGGGATGAAGGTGAGCAGCGTCCCCGCGAACACGCCCGGCAGCGAGAGCGGCAGGGTCACGCGCAGGAACGCCTTCACCTTCGACGCGTACAGGTCCTCGGCCGCCTCGATCAGCCGCCCGTCGATCTGCTCCAGCGAGACGTACAGCGGCAGCGCCATGAAGGGGAGGAAGTTGTAGGTGATGCCCGCGATCACCGCCGTCGACGTCGCGAGCAGGCGGTCGCCGTCGCCGAGCAGGCCGACCGTCTGGAGCGCGTTCACGACGAACCCGCTGTCGGAGAGGATCGTCTGCCAGGCGAGCGTCCGGATCAGGTAGGTGACGAAGAAGGGCGCGATGATCAGGAGCAGGAGCACGCCCTTCCAGCGCCCGCCCCGGAACGCGATGAAGTACGCGAGCGGGTAGCTGACGAGGAACGCCGCCACGGTCGCGATCCCGGCGTACTGGAGCGAGCGGACGAACTGCTCGTGGTACGTCGAGATCGCGTCCGCGTAGTTGTCCCAGGCCCACGTGAACGCGTAGCCCGCGTCGAGCGAGCCCGTCTGGAGCGACGTGTTCGCGAGGTAGTAGGTCGGCACGACGAAGAACAGGGCGAGCCACGCCAGCCCGGGCGCGAGCAGGAGGTACGGGACGAGCCCGCGGTGGCGGTGCAGCCAGCCCATGTGCGGTCTAGGCGCCGATCACGGCCTGGAACTGCTGCTTGTAGGCGTTGTCGTCCGCGGCCTCGGCGTCGAAGATCTTCACCTTCGCGAGCGTTGCCTCGTCCGGGAAGATCAGCGTGTTGTCGGCCAGCGACGCGTCGATCGCCTTGATCTCTTCGGCCGCACCATCGACCGGGCAGATGAAGTTGACGTACGCCTCGATCTGCGCCGCGACCTTCGGGTCGTAGACGAAGTTCATGAACGTCGACGCGGTGAAGACGTCGCCGCCCGTCGGGATCAGCATGTTGTCCGTCCAGATCATCCCGCCGGCGTCCGGGATCACGAACTTCAGGTTCGGGTTGTCGGCGGTCAGCTGCACCATGTCGCCCGACCAGCCGACCGCGGCCCAGATGTCGCCCTTGGCGAGCATGCCGGAGTAGTCGTTGCCGGTGAACTGGCGGATCTGGCCGGAGTCGACGCCCGCCTGGAGCCGCTCGATCGCCCGGTCGAAGTCGGCCTTGGCGACGGTGGACGGGTCGCCGCCCCCGTCGAGGATCATCAGGCCCATCGTGTCGGGCATCTCGGTGAGGAACGTGACCTTGCCCTTCAGCTTCGGGTCCTCGAGCAGCTGCGAGATCGACGTGATCTCGCCGCCCACCCGCTCGGGGTCGTAGCCGATCCCGGTCAGGCCGGACTGCCACGGGAGCGAGTACTCGCGGTTCGGGTCCCAGCCGGGGCTCGCGAGCGCCGAGACGAGGTTGGACGCGTTCGGGATCGCCTCCTTGTCCAGCTTCTCGACGTAGCCGAGCCGCACCATCCGCGCGGCCATCCAGTCGGTCAGGACGGTGATGTCGCGCCCGATCGCCTGGCCCTTCGAGAGGGCGGCCTGGTTCTTGCCGAACCACTCGTCGTTGTCGTTGACGTCCTCGATGTAGTCGACCGCGACGCCCGTCTCGGCCGTGAACTGCTCCAGCGTCGGGTACTTCTTCGTCTCCTCGTCGATGTCGATGTAGAGCGTCCAGTTCGAGATCGTGAGCGTGTCGGCGAGCGTCTTCGAGCCGCCCGTCGTCGTGCCGGCGGCGGTCGTCGTGGCGGTGCCCTCGATGCCGTTGCCGCCGCCACAGGCGGCGAGGAACGCGGGCAGGGACAGGGCCGCGCCGCCGAGCGCGGCGCGCTCCAGCAGCTCACGGCGGGTCAGCGGGCGGGTCATGACTCCTCCTTGTCGGGGGTTTCGGGGTCGAGAACGAACGTCGAGGCGGGGCTCCAGCTGAGCGGGGCGACGTCGCCGGGCGCGAGCGCGCGGCTGCCGTCGCTGTTCTGGGCGTAGACGACGAGGTCGCCGGCGCCGGTCGAGACGACGTACTGGGTGGCGACGCCGACGTAGGCCGTCTCCTTGATCCGGCCTGTGAGCGTGTTCTCGCCCTCGCGGGGCGCGCCCAGGCGGAGCTTCTCCGGCCGGACGCCGAGCGCGACGGCGCCGGTGCGGCCGCCGAGCGCGACCGTCAGCTCGTCCCCCGCCTCCAGCCGGACGCGGTCGGGGCCGGCGACGGTGCCGCGCAGCAGGTTGGAGACGCCGAGGAAGCCGGCGACGAAGTTCGTCGCGGGCTGCTCGTAGAGCTCCGTGGGCGGGCCGAGCTGCTCGATCCGGCCGTGGTTCATCACCGCGATCGCGTCGGCCATCGTCATCGCCTCCTCCTGGTCGTGCGTGACGTGGACGAAGGTGAGGCCGAGCTCGTGCTGGATCTGCTTCAGCTCCAGCTGCATCTGCTTGCGCAACTTCAGGTCGAGCGCGCCGAGCGGCTCGTCGAGGAGCAGCACCTGCGGCCGGTTGACGAGCGCCCGCGCGAGCGCGACCCGCTGCTGCTGGCCGCCGGAGAGCTGGCGCGGCCGCCGGCGGCCGACGTCCTCGAGGCCGACGAGGCTCAGCATCTCCTCGACGCGGCGCCTCACCTCGTTGCGGTCCACCCGCCGCCGGCGCAGCCCGAAGGCCACGTTCTCGAAGATCGACAGGTGCGGGAAGAGCGCGTAGCTCTGGAAGACGGTGTTCACGTCCCGCTTGTAGGGCGGCAGCCCGACGACGTCCCGGTCGCCGAGGTAGATCGCGCCGGCGTCCGGGTCCTCAAAGCCGCCGATCATCCGCAGCGTCGTCGTCTTACCGCAGCCGGACGGGCCGAGCAGCGCGAAGAACGAGCCCGCCGGGATCTCGAGCGAGATCCCGGCGACCGCGACCACGTCGTCGAAGCGCTTGACGACGTTCTCGAGCCGGACGTCGGGCGTCGCGCTCATACGAGCTCCGCGAGCGCGCCGGCGAGCAGCTCGGCGTGGCGGTCGACGTCCGCCTCCGTCGTGGCCGGGCAGGCGAGCGCCATGTTGTGGAAGGGCGTGATCAGCAGGCCGCGGTTGAGCGCGTAGAGGTGGAGGAAGCGCTCCAGCTCCTCGTCCCCCGCGAGCGCGGACTCGCCGCCGTTCCGGGGCGGCTCGGGCCGGAAGCGGTACTCCGAGCGGGCGCCGAGCCGCGTCACGTGCCAGGGCACGCCGGCCTCCGCGATCGCCGCGGCCGTGCCCGCCGCGAGGCGCTCGCCGAGCGCGACCATGTGCGCGAAGGCCTCGCCGGTCAGCACCTCGCCGAGCGTCGCCCTGACCGCGGCGAGCGAGAGTGCGTTGCCCGCGAGCGTGCCGCCGACCCCGCCCACGTCCTCGTAGTCGGCGCCCTCCTGGCCGAGCGCCCGCGCCGCGAGCTCGGCCGTGACGCCGAACGCGCCGACCGGGACGCCGCCGCCGATCGCCTTGCCGATCGTGAGCACGTCGGGCTCGAGGCCGTGCAGGGCCGTGTAGCCGCCGGGCCCGGCGCTGAAGGTGTGGGTCTCGTCGACGATCAGCAGCGTCCCCGCGCGACGCGTCAGCTCGCGGAGCGCGTCGTGGAAGCCCGGCTCCGGCAGCACGATCCCGATGTTCGTCAGCGCCGGCTCGGCGAGCACGCACGCGACGTCCCCCGCGGCAAGCGCGGCCTCGAGCCCGTCGACGTCGTTCAGCTCGACGACCCTCGTCGTCAGCGCGGGATCGACCGGCGGCCCGACGTTCCCGGCGCGGACGCCCACGGAGCCGTCCGGCCGCAGGCTCGCGAACGTCTCGTCAACGGTGCCGTGGTAGCAGCCGTTGAAGACGAGGATCCTCGGCCGCCGGGTGACCGCGCGGGCGAGCCTGATCGCGAAGCGGTTCGCGTCGGTCGCGCTGAGCGTGAACTGCCAGAGCGGCAGGCCGAAGCGGCGCGCCAGTTCCTCGCCCGCCCAGGCCGCGTCCTCGGTCGGGAGCATCGCGGTGATCCCCGCCTCCGCCCGCTCGGCGACGGCCCGGACGACGGGCGCGGGCGCGTGGCCCGCCATCGCCCCCGTGTCGCCGAGGCAGAGGTCGACGTACTCGCGTCCGTCGACATCAGTGAATCGGGCTCCCTCTGCCTCGGCCACGAAGACCGGGTAAGGGCCGGCCCACTCCGTCATCCACGGCATGGGCACCCCGCCGAGGAGTGAGCCCTTCCCGCGTTCGAAGAGCTCGCGGGACCGCGGGTGGTCGGAGACGAACCGCTCCTCCTCCCGCTCCATGAGCACGTCCAGGCGCCGGCGATTGATTCCGGCCATCTGCCCCCTCCCGTCCGTTGTCAGAGGTCGCCACGGTGCGGAACGCCGGCCCGGACGCCGGTAGTCGCCGTTCTACCACCGCGTCGTCCGGATCGGTGTCGCCGATCGTAGGGGCCGAGTCGAACACCGTCAATAGACACTATGTGTCAATACGCGCGTCGTCATGACAAGTGATGCGCACCTTGTCGATGAGCATCGCGGAGATCCTGGAGCTCGACGTTTTCCGACGAGCCGAGTCCGAGGTCGTGGCCAGCGCCG
>DATKBA010000119.1:0-12909 GCA_035514455.1 Gaiellaceae bacterium
GAAGACGGGGAAGGGCTCGGCCGCCGTGTAGTAGCCGGTGTGGTCGCCGAACGGCCCTTCCAGCCCGAGCTCGTCCTTCTCGATGTAGCCCTCGAGCGCGATCTCGGCGTGGGCGGGCACCTCCAGGTCGTTCGTCTTGCACTTCACCATCTCCACCGGCGCGCCGCGGAAGAAGCCGGCCAGCATCAGCTCGCCGATGTGCTTGGGCAGCGGGGCGCTCGCGGAGTACGCGGTGACCGGATCGAGCCCGAGCGCGACGGCGACGGGGATGCGCCCGTCGGTCGCGAGCCAGTCGGCGCGGCCGTCCTTGTGGATCTGCCAGTGCATGAAGGTCGTGTTCCGGTCGATCACCTGCATCCGGTACATGCCGAGGTTGCGCATGCCGGTGCGCGGGTCGCGCGTGATCACCGCGGGCAGGGTGATGAACGGCGCCGGGTCGCCCGGCCAGCAGCGCTGGATCGGCAGCAGGCCGAGGTCGACGTCGTCGCCGGTGAGCACGACCTCCTGCACCGGGCCGCTGCGCACCGAGCGCGGACCCGAGCCGGCGATCGACTTCAGCTTCTGGAGGCCGCGCACCTTGTCGAGCAGCCCCTGCGGCGGCTGCAGCTCCAGTACGTCCTCGACGCGCTCGGCGAGCTCGTCGAGCCGCTCGACGCCGAAGGCGAGGCACATGCGCCGCTCGGTGCCGAACTGGTTGATCAGAAGCGGGTGGCGTGAACCTTTCGGGTTCTCGAACAGGAGCGCCGGCCCTCCGGCCTTCACCGTCCGGTCGACGATCTCGGTGATCTCGAGGTCGGGGTCGACCTCGGCGGAGACGCGGACGAGCTCTCCCTCGTCCTCGAGCAGGCGCATCCACGCGCGCAGGTCGGCCGGGGGTGCCATCGAGCGCCAGTCTACGGACGGTGGCGCTAGCGCCGCTTGCGGTGCCGCAGCGCGCGGGAGGTCTCGCCGAGCGCGATCACGAGCACGAAGACGAGCCCGGTGGCGAGCATCCCGAGGATGACGTTGCGTCCCTCCTCGGCGGCGTTTGCGAGCAGCCAGGCGATCACAGGCGCGAGCTTACCAAGCGGCCCGCGTGCGCGGCGAGGGCGCGCTCGACGGCCTCCGGAGCGGGCTCGGCGCCGAGCCGGCGCACGGCCGCGACCCAGGCCTCGCCGTCGCCGAGGGCGTCCTCGGCCCGCAGGTGCGCGCACGTGGAGATCAGCTCTGCGAGCGCGGCGACCGCGTCGAGCTCGCCGGTGGCGGCGATCCGGACGAGCCCGTGCGCGTAGAGGTAGTCGCCGAGCAGCAGCGCGGTCTCCGACTCCCCGGGGGCGAACAGCCGCGCCCGGCCGTAGTGGACGAGATAGCCCTCGTAGATCGTCTCCAGCCCGAGCGCGTAGCGCTCCGGCGCCAGCGCGCCGAAGACCGGCTCCCGCTCTGGGTCGGTCCGCAGCTGCTCGGCCCAGAGCGGGCTCTCGGCCGCGGCCTCCGCGGCGATCGCGTCGAAGAGGTCAGTCGCCGAAGTACTCGCCAACGGCCTCGATCGTGCGGTCGATGTCCTCGTCGGAGTGCGCGAGCGAGACGAAGAGGCACTCGAACTGGGACGGGGCGACGTAGATCCCGCGCTCGAGCAGGTGGCGGAAGAGGGCGCCGTACCGCTCGGTGTCGCTCGCCTGCGCGTCCTGGAACGTGCGCACCGGCCCGTCCGCAAGGAAGAGCGTCGCCATCGCGCCGACCCGCTGCACCGGCCCGAACGGCGCGAGCCCGGCCTCGAGCCGCGCACCCTTCCGCTCCAGCTCTGCGTAGACCGCGGGGTCGCGCAGGCGGCGGAGCACCGAGATTCCCGCGGCGGTCGCGAGCGGGTTACCGGAGAGCGTGCCGGCCTGGTAGACGTCGCCGGCGGGCGCAAGCCGCTCCATCACGTCGGCCCGGCCGCCGAACGCCGCCGCGGGCAGGCCGCCGCCGACGATCTTGCCGAGGACGGTCAGGTCGGGAACGACGCCGTAGCGCTCCTGCGCCCCGCCGCGCGCGACGCGGAACCCCGTGATCACCTCGTCGAAGACGAGCAGCGCGCCCGACGCGTCGCAGAGCGCACGCAGCGCCTCGAGGAAGCCGGGCTCCGGCAGCACGACGCCCATGTTCCCGGCGACCGGCTCGACCACGATCGCCGCCAGCCCCTCCCCGTAGCGCTCGACGGCCGCGGCGGTCGCGTCCACGTCGTTGAAGGCGGTCACGATCGTGTCTGCCGTGGTGCCGGTGGGCACGCCCGGGCTCGACGGGATCCCGAGCGTGGCGAGGCCGGAGCCGCCGCTCGCGAGCAGGCCGTCGGAGTGGCCGTGGTAGCAGCCGGCGAACTTGAGCACCCGGTCGCGCCGCGTGTAGCCGCGCGCGAGCCGGACCGCGCTCATCGCCGCCTCCGTCCCCGACGAGACGAGCCGGACGAGCTCCACCGACGGGACCGCGTCGACGATCTCCTCCGCCAGCTCGACCTCGGCCTCGGTCGGCGCGCCGAAGGTCGTGCCGCGCGCGGCCGCCTCTGAGATAGCGGCGAGCGTCTCCGGATCGGCGTGCCCGAAGAGGAGCGGGCCCCAGCTCAGCACCCAGTCCACGTAGCGCCGGCCCTCCACGTCCACGATCTGCGAGCCGCTGCCGCTGCGCACGAAGACCGGCTCGTCGAGCCCGACCGAGCGCATCGCGCGCACGGGCGAGTTGACGCCGCCGGGGATCACGCGCTCGGCCCGGCGTGCCAGCTCGGAGCGCTGCCTCAGAGCCACGTCGCCAGGTCCTTCGTCCAGTAGGAGAAGACGAGGTCGGCGCCCGCGCGCTTGATCGCGGTGAGCGACTCGAGCGCGGCGGCGCGCTCGTCGACGTGGCCGGCCGCCGCGGCCGCCTTCACGAGCGCGTACTCACCGGAGACGCTGTAGGCGGCGACGGGGCAGTCGAAGCGCTCGCGCACGGCGCGGATCACGTCGAGGTACGGGAGCGCGGGCTTCACCATCAGCACGTCGGCGCCCTCGGCGAGGTCGAGCTCGCACTCGCGCAGCGCCTCGCGGACGTTCGCAGGGTCCATCTGGTAGCCGCGCCGGTCGCCGAACGACGGCGCCGAGCCCGCGACGTCGCGGAAGGGGCCGTAGAAGGCGGAGGCGTACTTGGCCGAGTAGGCGACGATCGGCGTCTCGGGGAGCACCTCGCGGATCGCGCCGACGCGGCCGTCCATCATGTCGCTCGGCGCGACGGCGTCCGCGCCCGCCTCGACGTGGCTGGCGGCCGTGCGCGCGAGCAGTTCGAGCGTCTCGTCGTTCGCGACCTCGCCGTCGCGGATCACGCCGCAGTGGCCGTGGGCGGTGTACTCGCAGAGGCAGACGTCCGTGAGCAGGACGAGCCCCGGGTGCTCGGAGCGGAGTGCGCGGAGCGCCCGCTGGACGATCCCGTCCGCGACCCAGGCGCCCGACCCCTCGTCGTCCTTCTCCTCGGGCACGCCGAAGAGCAGCAGGGCCTTGACGCCGAGCGAAGCCGCCTCGGCGGCCTCCGCGACCAGGTCCTCGACCGAGTAGCGGCTCATCCCCGGCAGCTCCTCGTTCCGGACCGTTGTCGGCCCGGCGAAGACCGGGAGCACGAAGTCGTCGAGGTCGAGGCGCGTCTCGCGCACGAGGCTCCGCAGCGCGTCCGTGCGGCGCAGCCGGCGCAGGCGGGTGGCGGGGAAGGCGCTCACGGCAGCAAGGTTACGTCAGCCGCGCAGTGGCAGGTTTACGCAGAGTCGCCTATGCTGCCGCCCATGGCCTCGGCCCGAAACCGGCATGCGGTGCCGCAGCGTGCGCCGCGCGAGATCGAGCGGGTGCGCGAGCGCCGGCGGCGGCCGGAACGGCACGCCGGACGGGTCCTCGTGACCGCCCTGCTTTCGGCGGTCCTGCTCCTGACCCTCCTCCTGACCGCCTTCGGCACCTGGAGCGCGGCGCCGGTGGCGACGAAGCCCCTGGCGTCCTCCGCCGTGCTGCCGGGTGGGCCGCCGACGCGCCAGATCGTCGCGACGGCCGGGGCGCTGCACCTGCAGCTGCCCGTCTCGCAGAGCGCGGTGACGGCGATCGGCTACCACCACGCCGGCGACGGCTCGCTCGCGCTCAAGCCGATCGGCCGGCAGGGGAACGCGGGACTCTTCGCCCGGATCTGGCACAAGCTCGCCGGGGCCGGCGAGAACCGGCTCGTCTGGTACCAGCTCCGCGGCGACCGCGGCCCGGGCACGTCGGCGCTCTCGGTCGGCGCCGCCCCGGGAACCGACGTCTACTCCCCCGTCGATGGCACCGTCGTCGGGATCACCGACTTCGTCCTCGCGAACCGCATCTACGGCGCGCGGATCGACATCCGCCCGCAGACGGCGCCGTCCGTCGTCGTCTCCCTCGTCCACCTGCGCGCCGACCCGGCGCTGACCGTGGGCTCGCAGGTGGAGGCCGCCAGCACGAAGGTCGGCGTCGTGCTCGACCTGACCCGCGTCGAGCGCCAGGCCCTCGCCCGCTACACGCAGGACAAGGGCAACAACGTGTCGCTGTCCGTGCGGCCGGCCGCGACGCTCTCGTACCGCTGAAGGTCCTCTTCGTCGGGGACGTCGTGGGTGCGCCCGGCAGGCGCGCCGTCGAGGAGCGCCTCCCCGCGCTGAAGGCGGAGCTCGGCGCCGGCTTCTGCATCGTCAACGGCGAGAACGCCGCCGACGGGGTCGGGATCACGCCGAAGCTGGCCGCGCGGATCCTGGCCGCGGGCGCCGACGTGATCACGCTCGGCAACCACACCTGGCGCCGCAACGAGATCGGCCCGTACCTGAAGACGTCCGAGCAGGTGATCCGGCCGGCCAACTTCTCCGCCACGACGCCCGGCCGCGGCCTCGTCGTCCGCGCCGCAGCCGACGGGACGCCCGTGGCGGTGATCAACGTGCTCGGCTCGCTCTTCCTCTCGCCCGCGGTCTCGATGTTCGAGCTGGTGGACGGCCTGGTCGAGGAGGCGCGCGAGCAGGCGCAGGTGATCGTCGTCGACGTCCACGCCGAGGCGACGAGCGAGAAGGTCGCGCTGGCGCACTGGCTGGACGGGCGCGTGACGGCGGTCATCGGCACCCACACGCACGTGCAGACCTCGGACGCGCGCGTCCAGCGGGGCGGCACCGCCGCGATCACCGACGTGGGCATGACCGGCCCGCACGACTCGGTGATCGGCGTCAAGGCCGACCTCGCGATCCACCGCATGCGCACCGGCATGCCCGTACGCTTCGAGGTCGCGGAGGGCGGCGTCCGGATCGAGGGCGCCCTGATCGAGTGCGGCCCCGACGGGCGCGCTACGGCGATCGAGCCGGTCCGGGTCGACTACCCCTGACTTCGGCGCAAGGTGAGCATCCGCAGGAGCGGATGCTCGCCGCGCAAGACCCCTAAAGGGGCCGCTTCGCGGCCCGGCGCGACCCCATCACCAAGGTGATCAGGAGGCCGACGAGGACGAGGTCGCGCGCGAGCACGAGGCCCGAGGGGAGCGGATCGAGCTCCCGGGCAAGGTCCCAGTAGCGGGAGGGGAACCAGAGCTGCGTCAGGACGAGCGCGGCCGCGAGCAGCACCGCCGGCCCGGAGGCCGCGACGAGCGGCACGGCGGGAACGAGCCAGATCAGGAACTGCGGCGAGAGCACCTTCCCGAGCGCGACGAACGCGACCAGCGCCGCGGCGCTCCAGCGCACGAGCCCCTCCCGGGTGTCCGGCCGCCGCAGCCAGATCCAGGCGAGGGCGGCCAGCTGAACGAGCGTCAGCAGCACGGCCGCGACCCCGGTCCCGGTCGCGTGCAGGTTCTGCGAGCCGTGGCCGGAGCGCATCTCGACCTCGAGCCCGAGCAGGTGGTGGGCCGCGAGGTACAGCGCGGAGCCGAAGCTCTCGATCTGGAGCGGCCGCGAGAGCTGGCGGCCGATGCTGTCCGCGACGCCGTCGGGAGCGAGCACGACGAAGGGAAGGAAGACGAGCGCGACGACCGCCACGACGATCCCGAGGCAGACGAGGGCCTCGCGCCGCCCGCGCCGGCGCCAGACGTAGCCGAGCGCGACGGGCACGAGCACGGCGGGGTAAAGCTTCACGGCGACCGCGGCGCCGAGCACGCCGAGGCCGAGCCGGTCGCGGCCGTGGAGGAGCGCCGCGAGCGCGCCGGCGACGAGCGCGGCGGGGTAGAGGTCGAACCGGGTCAGGACGACGGACCCGAGCAGGAGCGGGAACGTCGCCACGAGCGCGAGCGCTGCGAGCGTCCGGCCACGCGTCGCGCCCAGCCCGCGCAGGGCGACGGCCGTGAGCAGCACGAGCGCGACCCCGCACGCGGCCATCAGCCACTCGAAGGCGTCGCGGAAGCCCTCCTCGTCGCCGCTCGCGAGCGCGGGGAGGACGAAGGCGGGCAGCGCCCCGGGCGGGTACTCGGGCCGGACGTCGCGGTACGGGACGGCGCCGTCCTCGATCGCGCTGCCGTAACGCTCGTAGACCGGGGTGTCCACGATCTCGGCGTCGTCGTACCAGGCCGTGTGCAGGAGCGCCCAGGAGGCGAGGAAGAGCGCGGCCGCCGCCAGCGCGGCGAGCTCAGTGAACCGGCGGGGTGCGGTCACGTCGGCAGAGGACGGCGAAGGCGACGAAGGGGAAGAACCACGGGATGTAGAGATAGAACCAGTGCGTCAGGGCGAGCTCGAAGCCGATCAGGACGGCCGCGGTGAGCGCGGCGAGCTGGAGGACCGACTTCCGCCGGGGCACGAAGGCGACGGCAACCGCGCCGACGACCACGAGCACCTGGAGCACCTGCTGGACGACGTGCAGGTCGGGCACGCCGGCGGCGTGGTACTGGCCCCAGCCCCACAGCGAGAAGGGCGAGTCGCGGTTGAGCTGGAAGCCCACCGTCCGCTCCACGAAGACCCGCGCCGCGTGCAGCGGGTCCGGCTCGAGGAGCAGGACGAGGAACGCCGCGGCAGTCGTCGCGGCGAAGCCGAGCGCGAACCGCCGTAGCGGCACGCGCCAGCCGTCCGGGTACGAGAGCCAGAGCGGGGCGAGCAGCAGCGCGGCGAACTTCGTCCACCCGGCGAGCGCCACCGCCGCCCCACGCACGGCGGCCGACGAGGCCAGCCAGAAGCCCCAGATCAGGAACGCGGGCATGATCGCGTCGTTCGTGTTCGAGTTCGAGACGTAGAGCGTGAAGGGATAGGCGGCCCATGCGAACGCGAGCGTGGCGCCCAGCCTGGGCCCGCCGAAGCGCCTGCCGACGAGCGCGAGCCCGGCGAGGCAGAGGGCGTCGAAGAGGAGCGAGGTCGCGTGCGCGGCCCAGAGCTCGTCCCACTTCCCGGTCCAGCCGAAGACCGCGTACCCGGGTATGTACGCGAGATACGAGACGGGCCCGTACGTATCGCCGCGCGGGTTGGACGCCTCGCAGCGGCCGTTCGTCTGGATCCTCTCCCGGATCTCGCCCTCCGCGTCGGCCGGCCCGCACGGCTCCAGGCTCTCCTGCATCGGCATGTTCCCGTACGGCATCTCGCCGTCCACGATCCGGTGGGCGCCGACCACGCCGGCGAAGCCGACGTCGATCACGCTCCGCTCGGCCTCGACGTTGAGGCCGACCCGGAAGCCGGCGAGGAAGACGCACGCGGCCGCCAGGATCCAGACCGGCCAGACCGGCGGCGACGAGCGCGGCGGGCGGTCGCTGCGCGCGATCCAGAGGCAGCGGCCGAGCAGGTAGACGAGGGGCGGGTACGCGAGCGGCGCGCTCCAGAAGATCTCACCCTCGTTGAAGAAGCGGAGCGAGACCGAGAACGAGAGCAGCGCGAGCAGGTCGAGGTTGCGGAGCGAGAGCGGGCGGCGCAGGTCCGCCAGCCCGGCGAGGAAGACCGCGCAGAAGCCGAGCCAGAGCCAGATGCCGTTGATCGTCCTACCGCCGAACGCGCCGGCGCCGCCGCGCGCCATCGTCCAGGCCACCTGCGGCCCGGTCCAGGCCTCGTGCACCGCGCCGGAGCGGTCGTCGACCTTCCCGAGCACGATCTGCCCCGCCTCGCCCGACCACGCCTTCACGACCCACTCGTCCGTGGCGGGGCGGTACTCGGCGTCGGTCTGCGGATCCGGCGGGTAGCGCTCGAGCCAG
The DNA here is from genome assembly GCA_035514455.1 of Gaiellaceae bacterium. GTDB lineage: Bacteria > Actinomycetota > Thermoleophilia > Gaiellales > Gaiellaceae > Gaiellasilicea. The sequence continues at coordinate 8,101 of DATKBA010000119.1, forward strand.
TCGGCGACCTTCGGGAAGCGGAGCAGGATCCCGGTCGCCTGCTCCTCGCTCAGCCGGGCGGCGCCCTCGGGCGGCGCGAACGGAGTCTCGACGAGCCGGCCGTCCTCGTCGTAGACGGGCTCCACGGGCGCGGTCGCCGCGCCGGCAGGCGCCGCGAACGCGAGTGCCGCTACAAGCGCGAGGAGCGGCCGAAGGACCAGAGCTTGTTCCCGACGAAGTTCAGCGGTGTCACGAGCACGATCGCGATCGCCTGCGCAAGCACCTTGCCGAGCCCGGCCTGGTCGACGAGCAGGTGGAGGACGAGCAGGTTCGCGGCCAGCGCGGTCATCGAGACGACGAGGAACCGGAGCCCCTGGTAGGCCAGGTGGCCGCGCTGGCCGCGGAAGGTCCAGAGCCGGTTCCACGTGTAGTTGTTGGTGACGGCGACCAGGAAGGAGCCGGTCGCGGCCAGCAGGTAGTGGAGCTCGAGCCCGCGCAGCAGCAGCAGGTAGACGGCGAGGTTGACGACGTACCCGCTCGCGCCCACGGCGCAGAAGCGGGCGAGCTGCAGCCAGTTCTGGCGGCGGCCGAGCGCCCCGCGGGTGCGGGCGAGCGCGCTCGAGGCGCGGAGAGCGGAGGTGCGCTGCACGACGCCGGGGAACCTAGCAGCGTGAGGTGCTCGTGACGACGAGCGCCCCGCCGGGCTCGACGAGCGCGTCGGCGAGCTCGGGTGCGAGCGCGAGCGAGCGCCCGCGCTCCCGGTAGAACTCCAGCTCGCGCGCGTCGAGGAGCGTGAGCGCGGAGTCGATCTCGATCCCGGTCCCGTTCGGGCGGGCCGTCGCGTAGGGGAGGAACCGGTTGGCACCGTCGCCGCAGAGCACCTCGAAGCCGAGGATCCGCGGCGCCTCGGCGTCGAGCAGGACGACCTCGACCTCGCCGAGGCGGATCCCGCGCACGAGCACCGGCGCCCGCAACAGCGTTGAAGCCCTACGACCCCTCACGCCCCGAAGGGTACCCGGCCGGGTCCGCGTCGAACCCCGCGGCTCCGAGGAGCGGAACGAAGCGGCAGGGGACGGAGCGTCGGCGCTCGGGTCCCTGCGGGCCGCGGACGACGATCTCGAGCCACTGCTCGTAGCGCGTGCCGACGGGCACGACGACGCGGCCGCCGGGCGCGAGCTGCGCATAGAGCGCGTCCGGGATCGCGGGCGCAGCCGCGGCGACCGCGATCGCGTCGAAGGGGGCGCGCTCCGGAACGCCGAGGGTGCCGTCGCCGACGTGCACGTCCACCCGGCGGTAGCCCGCGCGGGCCAGCGCCGCGCGCGCCTGCTCGGCCAGCTCGGGCACGCGCTCGATCGTCACCACCTCGGCCGCCAGCTCCGCCAGGACGGCGGCCTGGTAGCCCGACCCGGTGCCGACGTCGAGCACGCGCTCATCGCCGCCGAGCTCGAGCGCGGCGCAGATCGCGGCGACCATGTACGGCTGCGAGATCGTCTGGTCGTGGCCGATCGGGAGCGCCCGGTCGTCGTAGGCGCGGCCGTGCAGCTCCTCCGGGACGAACAGCTCCCTCGGGACGCGCGCGATCGCCTCGAGCACGCGCTCGTCGTCGATGCCGCGCTGGCGCAGGTACGCGGCGAGCTCGGCGCCCGACCTCATGCGCGCGCCGGCACGCGGGCGTAGGCGGGCAGGGCGACGTCGAAGTGCCCGAGCACGGCGGGCATCACCTCGACGATCGAGGCGGGCAGCGCGTCGAGCCCGACGGCGAGCATCGGCACCTCGGAGTCGCCGGCGAGCAGCGAGCCGTGAGAGCCGCCGCCCGCGTGATGCCGGCCAGCCAGGTCGGCCAGCTCCCAGCCCGGTGCCGCCGAGACGATCAGCTCGCCCGCGTTCGGGTTCGCGAGCGCGGCCCACGCGCGCTCGAGCCCGTCCGGGTGGTCGAGGATCGCAGCGTCGCCGCTCGTCCCCGACGAGCCGAAGCGGAGCTCCTCGCCGTCGCGGCGCGCGACGCCGAGCTCGCCCTCGCGCCAGAGGACGACGTCGACCGCGGCGTTCCCGTCGAGGCGGCGCGCGAGCTCGGCCGGGTCGGCGTCCGCGTAGACCATCCCGGCCCGGTTCGAGGCGGTCACGAGCGCGTCCGGGAAGACGTCCTGGAGCCTGGCGACCTCGCGGACCGGCGTCTGCCCGTGGTCGGAGCAGAGGATGACCGCGTACCGCTCCAGGAACTCGTCCGCCCCGCCGGCCGCCTCGATCAGCGCCCCGACCGCGTCGTCACAGCGGGCGAGCGCCGCGTGCGCCGCGTCCGGACCCTGCGCGTGCGACGCGTAGTCGTAGTCGGAGAGGTAGAAGACGAGAAAGTCGAAGCCGTCGCGCGTGACGAGCCAGCGTCCCACCGCGGACGCGTAGGCGTCGATCGTGCCGCGCGGACGGTTGCGCACGGAGAGCGGGGCACCGGTCACGTCGGACTCGAACAGGTTGTAGAAGAAGAAGCGGCTCGGCCCGTAGGCAGGCCGTGTCAGGAACGGCACGGTCGGGCTGTGCGGGTGGCGGCCGCGGTAGCAGGTGATGTTGATCGCGGCCGCGGTCAGGCCCGCGTCCTCGAGCGCCTCGTAGACGGTGACGGCTCCGGCGCCGAGGTGGCTCGCGTTCAGGCCGTAGACCGTGTCGATCAGCGACTGCTGGATCCCCGCCGCGCGGACGGCGCCGAACGAGGATCCGTACTCGACGAGCCGGCGCTCGCCCCGGTGGTACCAGACGAGGTGCGGGATCTCGTGCACGTCAGGATGCGCGCCGGTTGCGAGCGAGGAGAGGCAGACCGGCGTGAGCGAGGGGAACGTCGAGACGGCGCGCCGGTAGCGGCCGTGCTCCGCGAGCAGCGAGAGGGCCGGCGCGGTGCGGCGATCGAGCGTGTCCTCGAACATCGACGGCGTCAGGCCGTCGATGACGACGAGGATCAGCTTCCGGCTGCTGGGCATCTAGTCCTTGGCGAGCGTGCGCAGGCCGGCGAAGCGCTCGGCCTGGGTGCGGCGGACGCGAACGGCCAGGATGGGCAGCACGAGCGCCTCCAGGTAGCCGGCTGCCGGGACGAGCGCGAGCGCGGCGAGGCCGATCGCGGCCGCGGCGACGATGAGGGCGAGCCCGCCGCGCGTGCCGCCCCGCCGCAGCGCTCCCCCGACGACGACGACGGCGGACGCTGCGCCGACGAGGCCTCCCGCCGCGCCGGCCGCGATCTCGGCCGAGCCGTCGACGACGAGGCCGGCAACGGCACCCGCCGCACCGCCGAGGACGACCGCTGCCGCCCGGCCGAGCGGGGTAGCCGAGAGCAGTCCGGCGAAGAGCACTCCGAGCGCCGCGCCGAGGCCGAGCGCCAGTCCAACCGTGTACCAGTCCCCCATGGCACGGCCAGTCTAGTGAAGGCCGCGTTTCGGCCCGGCGTTTTCCGGACATACAACACGCGACCCGTTCCACCCGCTTGACTCAGGAGGAGAATTCGTGAGTGACGCCCGGCCCCTGCTCGTATTCTTCTGGTCCGAGCGCTCCGGACCCGCGAGGCGGATGGAGAGCCTGCTGGCCCATCTCGAGCGCAAGGAGCGCGAGCGCCTGCGCGTCCGCCGCGTCGACGTGGACGCGAATCCGGAGCTCGCCGAGCGCTTCCAGGTGGAGGTCGTGCCCACGCTCGTGCTCGTCAAGGACCGCAAGGCCGTCTCGCGCCTGGACGGCCGGACGAGCGCGCCGAAGATCGAGGCGATGCTCGAGCCGCACCTGCCCGAGCTCGCCGCCGCTTAGGCAAACCGACCTTCAGCCGCCCCCGTAGGACCGGCAGCGGCCCCCGCCGGGGGCTCGCCAGACCACGACCGGGGATGGAGGTTCGGATGTCCAAGCTCGCATTTCGGGGACTCGCGCTGGGAGCGGTGATCGCGCTTCTCGGCGTCGGCTCCTACGCGATCGCCGGCAGCGGCACGAACAACTTCGACGGCACGCCGATGACCGGCTACCAGGAGAACGTCGACGTGTCGACCACGGGGACGGGATCGTTCGACGCACGGCTCTCGCCGAGCGGCGACTCGCTCCGGTACGAGCTCAGCTACTCTGGGCTCGAGGGGAACGTCCTGCAGGCGCACGTCCACTTCGGCAAGAAGGCGGTCAACGGCGGGGTCTCGTTCTTCCTCTGCACGAACCTGAACGCCGCCACGGACGACGACTGCCCGCAGTCCGGGACCGTCACGGGCGAGATCGACGCCACCGACGTGATCGGGCCCGCCGGCCAGGGGATCGAGCCGGGGAACCTCGCCGAGATCGTCGCGGCGATGCGCGCCGGCCACGCCTACGCGAACGTCCACTCGTCGAAGTGGCCCGGCGGCGAGATCCGCGCCCAGATCAACGATCGTGGGAGCGGGCGCGGCTAAGAGAGGAGGCCGGACTCGAGGCGCGCGATCACGTCGAGCGTGAACGCCGCCGCCCGCGCCCCGTCGACGACGCGATGGTCGAACGTCACCGAGACGTTGCCGACGTCGCGGACGGCGACCTCGCCGTCGCGGACGACGGGGCGCGGGCCGATCCGGTGCAGGCCGAGGATCGCCACCTCGGGGTGGTTCACGAGCGGCGTCACGAGCAGCCCGCCGAGCTTTCCGGCGCTCGTGACTGTGAACGTGCCGCCACGGAGCTCGTCCGGGGCGAGCGTCCCGGCGCGCGCCGCGTCGGCGAGGCGCTGCACGTCGGCCGCGAGCTCTTCCAGCGGGCGCGCGTCGCAGCCGCGGACGACCGGGACGACGAGCCCCTGGTCGGTCTGCACGGCGACGCCGACGTCGTAGCGGTCGAGGTAGACGATCTCGTCGC
>DATKBA010000120.1:0-2317 GCA_035514455.1 Gaiellaceae bacterium
GGAGCACGAGCCGGTCGTAGTCGGAGAGCTCGCCGCCGGGCTTGCCGGCGCGCAGCGACCAGGTCTCGCCGTCGGCGACGACCGGCAGCTCGAGCACCTGCTCGCACGCCGCGAGGCGCTGGCCGTGGCGCTCGCCGACGACGCGGCCCGCCTCGTCGACGAGAGCGAGTGCGCAGCCGGCGTGGTCACCGAGGATCGCCAGCAGAGCCGCCGCGCCTCTGCCTTCGAGCACCGCGCTCGCCAGCCGCTCGTGTACCTCGAGCGCCCGCTCGAGGCGTGCGAGCTGCGCGTTGGCGAGATGCGCGGAGACGGCCTTCGTCAGCGCGATGAACGGCACCTCGTACGGGACGGTCAGGAGCGGGAAGTCGAGCCGGTCGGCCTCGTCGGCGAGGGCCTCGGGCGGCTCGGACCAGCCGAAGCCGACGCCGAAGGCGAGTCCCGCGAGGCCGTGACGAGCGAGCCGGCGCACGTACTCGCGCTGCGGACGCGAGAGCTCCCCGACGCCGAGCCCGGTCGTGATCAGGAGCTCGCCTCCCTCGAGCCAGGGGGTCGGATCCTGCAGCTCGGAGACGTGGACCCACCGGATCGGGTTGTCGGCGCCGCCCGCCCCGGCCGCCAGCTCGAGCTCGAGCCCCGGCAGTGCTGCGATGTCGCGGACGGTCAGCATTGGACGGTCGGGCCAAGACGCTATCCCGCCCGCGCGGGCGGAAGCAAGCAGTCACGCGATACGCACCTGCGCGACGGCCACGAATTTCGGCCATTGTGTCGAAGTTCATGCACCTACGGTCGCCTGCCCGTCCATTGCGCTTCGCGAAGGCACCGGGGGAGAATCGCCGACGTGTCCCTCCCGGAGCAGACGGCCGCCGACGAAATCCTGGGCGCGCGCGGCCGGTACGTCGCGCGGGGGGTTGCGACGCCGCGGCTCGTCGTCGCGCGGGCCGACGGTGCCCGCGTCGAGGCTGCCGACGGCCGCACGTACCTGGACTTCGCGGGCGGGATCGCCTGCCAGAACACCGGGCACGGCTTCGCGCCCGTCGTCGCCGCGATCCACGAGCAGGTCGACCGCTACCTGCACCAGTGCTTCATGGTCGGCACCTACGAGCCGTACGTGGCCGTCTGCCGCCGGCTCGCCGAGCACTCTCCGTGCGCGGGCGACCGGCAGAAGTCGATCCTGCTCAACTCGGGCGCCGAGGCGATCGAGAACGCGGTCAAGATCGCGCGCGCCGCGACCGGCCGGCCGGCCGTCATCGTCTTCGAGAACGGCTTCCACGGGCGCACGCTCCTGACGATGGCGATGACGAGCAAGGTGCGCCCGTACAAGGCGGGCTTCGGGCCCTTCCCGGGCGAGGTCTACCGCGCGGCCGCGCCCTACCCCTACCGCGGCGTCGACACCGATGCCGCGATCGCCTCGCTCGAGCACCTCTTCAAGAGCGAGGTCGACGCGGAGTCGGTCGCCTGCGCCGTGCTCGAGACGGTGCAGGGCGAGGGCGGCTTCATCCCGATGCCCGCCGACTACCTGGAGCGGCTGCGGGAGCTCTGCGACCGGCACGGGATCGTCCTCGTCGCGGACGAGGTGCAGTCCGGCGTGGGGAGGACCGGCCCGATGTGGGCGATCGAGCACAGCGGCGTGCGGCCCGACCTGCTCGTCTCGGGCAAGTCGCTCGGCGGCGGCCTGCCGCTGGCCGCCGTCACCGGGCGGGAGGAGTTGATGGACGCGCCCGGCCCCGGCGGGCTCGGCGGCACGTTCGGCGGCAACCCCGTCGCGTGCGCCGCCGCCGCGGTCGTGCTGGACACGGTCGCGGAGCCGTTGTTCCGCGCGCGCGCGGACGAGCTCGGGCGGACGCTCCGGGACCGGCTCGACGCGCTCGCCGGCCGCCACGAGGCGATCGGAGAGGTGCGCGGGCTCGGGCCGATGCTGGCGCTCGAGCTCGAGGAGCGGGGTCCGGAGCTCGCGCAGGCGGTCACCGCGGCCGCGTTCGAGCGCGGGCTGCTCCTGCTCGCCTGCGGGCTGTACGGCAACGTCCTCCGCCTGCTGCCGCCGCTGAACGTCGCCGACGACGAGCTCGACGCCGGGCTCGAGCTGCTGGAGGAGTCGCTCCGTGTCGCAGCCTGAGGTCGATTACGTCCCCTTCGCGGCGGGGAGCTCGACGACGAAGGTCGAGCCGGCGCCGTCGTTCGACTCGACCCAGATCTTCCCGTCCATGCGGCGGACGAGCTCGCGGCAGATGTAGAGGCCGAGGCCGGTGCCGCCGATGCCGCGGGTCATGTCGGGATCGAGGCGGTAGAACTTCTCGAAGATCCGGCGGTGCTCCGAGGG
>DATKBA010000121.1:0-10776 GCA_035514455.1 Gaiellaceae bacterium
GGCGCAGCGCGTTCCTCGTCGGCGAGGACGGTACGGTGCTGCGATCGTGGCGGTACGAGGACTCGGAGGTGCCCGACTTCGACGAGCTGCTCGCGGCCGCGCGGGCGTTGCGGGGCTAGCGGCCGCGCTCTACCTCGGCGCGGGGGTTCTCGCGACGGCGCCGGCGGTCTTCGAGACCGGCAGCTTCCTCGGCTACGGGGTCGCGCGCGAGGGGCGCGTGACGCCCGGCGACCACCTGCAGACGGCGTACGCGCTCTGGCTCCCCGGCCACCAGCTCGCGCGCGGCGAGGCGCCGTGGCTCGACCCGTACAGCTTCCAGCCCGTCGTCGAGCCGCGCGTGAACTTCGCCGGCTGGCCCTTCGCGCTCGTGTTCGGACCGCTCGAGGCGCTGCTCGGGACGGTCGCCGGCTGGAACGCCTTCCTCCTGCTCACCTACGCCGGCGCGGGCGGCTTCGCGGCGCTCTGGCTGCGCGCGGTCGGGCTGCCGCTCGGCGCCGCGCTCGTCGGCGGGCTCGCCTTCGCGCTCGCGCCCTACCGCGTCGCCCAGTCGACCGGGCACCTGCTCGGTCCGGTCTCGCTGCTGCTGCCGCTCGCGCTCTACGGGCTCGAGCGCCGGCGGACGTGGCTCGCGGTCGCGGCGCTCGCGTCGATCCCCCTGTCCGGCCAGGTGCACCTCGCACTCGGAGCGATCCCGTTCGCGCTCGCGTATGCGCTCGTGCGCGGGCGGGCGCGCGCCGGCGCGGCTGCCGCCGCCGTGTCCGTGGGGGCCGGTCTCCTCGTCTGGGCGCTCACGCTTCGCGACGCCGCCGAGCGGCCGTTCTCGGAGGTCGAGCGCTACTCGGCGACGCTCGCCGACTTCGTCCGCCGCGACCCGGGCGAGTTCGAGCGCTTCGTCTACCTCGGGTGGCTCCTGCCGCTCGCAGCCTTAGTCGGCGTGGGGTGTTTGTGTCTATCAGACACAAGGTTCCGCTCGCGCGCCCTTGCCATTGTCCTCGCACTCGGCGCCGTCGTTCCCTGCGTGCTCGCACTGGGGGCGAATGTGCCTGGATACGGCTTCCTCTGGCGGCACACGCCGCTCGGCGCCACTCGCGTCCCGGAGCGGCTGCTGCCGATCGCGTGCCTCTGCCTCGCTGCCCTCGCCGCAGCCGCGATCGCTTGTGTCTATCAGACACAAGCCCGTTCGCGGCTCGTCGCCGCGGTCGCGGCCCTGGTCGTCGCGGCCGACCTGTGGGTACCGCTGTACGACCCGCTCAACGCCGACCCCGACAACCCGGTCTACGCGCAGGTCGCGGCGGCACCGCCCGGGCGGCTGCTCGAGCTGCCCGCGCTGGCCCCGGACGCCTACGCCGGGAGCGTCTACCTCTACTACGCGATGCAAGCGCCGCGCGAGCGGCCGCTCGGCTACGCGACCTCGGCGCCGCCCGAGGCGTTCGACGCGGCACGCACCCTCCCGGGCTCAGCGCGCGAGCTCGGCGTGAGCGTCGTCGTCCGCTTCCGAGACGGACGGCCGGTCGCGCTCACGGCACCCTGAGCGCACCCGCGACGGCCTCAGGTTCTCGCGCCAGAGCGCCTCCGGGAGCGGCGGCAGGATGTCGTCCCAGATCGCGACGAAGCTGCCGCGCAGACTGCGGCAGCCTGCCGGGAGGGGCGATGAACCAGACGTGGAAGTGCTCGCTGCCGTCTCCCCAGCGGAAGACGTGGACCTGCTCGACGCCGCCGACGGAGCGAATCGCCGCCCGCTCCCGCCCGGGCCGGCTCCTTCGCCTCCGGCGGCAGCAGCTCGCACAGCGCGATCTCGCCGGCGAACGGAAACGTGACCCAGTCCTCCACCGGCGGCCGCCGCAGCGCGCCGCGGGCGCGCTCGTAGAGCTCCTCCGGCGTCTCGGCCACGCGGGGCGGGGGCTACATCCCCATCGAGTGATACCCGGCGTCGACGTAGAGCGTCGTGCCGGTCACGTTCTTCGCGTCCGCCGAGAGCAGGTAGGCCGACGCGGCGGCGACGTCGTCCGCCTCGATGTGCCGCCGCAGCGGCGCGCGCTCGACGAACATCGACTCCATCTCGGTGAAGCCGGCGATCGAGCGTGCGGCGAGCGTGCGCACGGGGCCGGCCGAGACGGCGTTGACGCGGATCTCCTTCTCGCCGAGGTCCCACGCGAGGTACTTCACCGAGGCGTCGAGCGTGGCCTTCGCGACGCCCATCACGTTGTAGTGCGGCACCGCGCGCTCGCCGCCGAGGTAGGTCATCGTCACGATCGCTCCCCCGCCGGCGGCCTCCATCAGCGGCTCCGCCGCGCGCGCGGCCGCGACGAGCGAGTACGCGCTGATGTCGACGGCCATCCAGAACCGGTCGCGCGGCGTGTCGGTGAAGCGCCCCTCGAGATCCTCGGCGGCGGCGTAGGCGACCGAGTGGACGAGCAGGTCGAGCTGCCCGCCCCAGAGCTCGCCGGTCTCGGCGAAGACGCGTGCGATGTCCTCGTCCGAGCGGACGTCGCACGGGGTGACGAGCTGCGATCCGACGGACGACGCGAGCTCGCGGACGTTGCCCTCGATCCGCTCGCCCTGGAACGTGAACGCGAGCTCTGCGCCCTCGGCCGCGAGGCGCTTCGCGACCGCCCAGGCGATCGACCGCTTGTTCGCGACGCCGAGGACCAGCGCCCGCTTTCCGGCGAACCGTGACACATCGCGATCCTACGGCTACTCTGCGGGCCCGTGCGCCGCCTCGTCGGATCGATCGCACTCGGCGTCGCGCTCCTGGCGACGTCGTCGGCCACCGCCGCTTTCCAGCCGATCGAGCGCCGCCTCGGGGAGATCGAGCTGCCCCGGGTGCGCGCCGGCACGATCACGGTCCCGGACGGCCAGCGCCGGGGCCACGTCACCGTCATCCTCACGCTCTCGCAGCCGCCGCTCGCAGCCTACGGGCGCACGCTCGCGGGCAGCAGCGCGACCCGGCGGGTGAACACGTCGAGCCGGGCGGCGAAGGCCTACGTCGCGCAGCTCCGGCGCGCGCAGAGCGCCGCCGCGGCCACGCTGAAGCGGGCGATCCCGGAGGCAGCGGTGCGGCGCAACTACACGCTCCTGCTCAACGGGATGGCCGTCGAGCTGCCGGCGACCGACCTCGCGAAGGCGGCGAGGCTCTCGTTCGCGCACAAGCTCTATCCGAGCTACCGCTACACGCTGGCGCTCAACCGCAGCCCCGGCCAGATCGGCGCCGTGGCGCTCGCGGCCGGGGGCGGCGGCAGCGGCGAGGGGATGAAGATCGCGGTCGTCGACGACGGCGTCGACCAGGCGAGCTCGTTCTTCGACCCGGCCGGCTACAGCTATCCGGAGGGCTTCCCCAAGGGCGGCACGAAGTGGACGACGCCGAAGGTGATCGTCGCTCGCGCGTTCGTCGGCTCCGGCGCCGACAGCCGCAGCGGGCTCGCTCTGGACCCGCAGGTCTCGTTCCACGGCACGCACGTGGCCGGAATCGCCGCCGGCAATGCGGGCACGACCGCGACGTCGGGCGGCGACCATCCCGAGACGGCCGGTCTCTCCGGCGTCGCGCCGCGGGCGTACATCGGCAACTACCGGGTCTTCAACGTGCCGACGCCGGTCGGGCACGTCGCCAACACGCCCGAGATCGTCGCCGCCTTCGAGGCGGCCGTGCGCGACGGCATGGACGTGATCAACTTCTCCGGCGGCGGACCGCAGACCGACCCGCTCAGCGACGCGATGACCGAGGCCGTGCGCAACGTCGCCGCGGCGGGCGTCGTCCCGGTGATCAGCGCGGGGAACGACCGCGACGATTACGGGCTCGGTTCGGCGGGCTCGCCGGGCACGGCGCCCGACGCGATCTCGGTCGCCGCCCTCTCGAACTCGCACGTCTTCGCCCCGGCGCTCAGGGTGACGACTCCTGGCGCACCCGAGGTGCTGACGAGGATCCCGTTCGTCCGCACGGCCGGCGATGCGCCGCCCGCCGCCTGGGCGAGCGCCGATCAGCCGCTCGTCGACGTCGGCACGGTGATGGGCACGAACGGACAGCCCGTCCCCCGCAACCTCTGCGGGCCGCCCGGAAACCTCGACGGCGGCGCCTCCCCGCTCCCCGCCGGCTCACTGAGCGGTGCGATCGCCCTCGTCTCGCGCGGCACGTGCACGTTCGCGCTCAAGGCCGCGCGCGTCCGCGCAGCCGGGGCGACCGGCATCGTGCTCGTCGACAACCGGTCCGGCGAGGCGAACGTCGTCCCGATCGAGCTCGCCGTCCCGGGCGGGATGATCGCCGACCTCGACGGATCGCAGCTGCGTGCCTTCCTCGCCGCCCGCGGCGGCCGCACGGCCGTCAGGATCGGCCACGACCCGGAGGAGCTCCACACCGGTCGCAGCGGCGTCGTCACGAGCTTCTCGTCCAGCGGGCTGACCGCGTTCGGCCACCTGCTCAAGCCGGACGTCGGCGCGCCGGGCGGCCAGATTCTGTCCGCGACGCTCCGCAGGGCGGGCGGGCCGTTCGCGTCGTTCGACGGCACGAGCATGGCCGCGCCGCACGTCGCCGGCGCCGCGGCGCTCCTGCTCCAGCGGCACCCGGGCTGGACCGCGCACAACGTCAAGTCTGCGCTCGTCTCGACGGCCGGGGCCGCGTGGAGCGACACGGCCCGGACGGTCGAGGCGCCGGTGCTCACCTCCGGCTCCGGCCAGGTCGACCTCCTCGCCGCGAACGACCCCAAGCTCTTCAGCCACCCGGTCTCGCTCTCGTTCGCCGACCTGAACACGACGGGCGGCACGGCCACGAAGACGATGCTACTCGCGCTCGCCGACGCGGGCGACGGGGGCGGCACGTGGACGGTCGAGATCAAGCCTCAGAGCCAGCCCGAGGGCTTCGCCCTGACGCTGCCGGGCTCGATCACGATCGCGCCCGGAGGCTCGGCGCACGTCCCGGTCACCGCCACGGCGGCGGCCGGGCTCGGCACCGGGGAGGCGTACGGCTTCGTGCTCCTCCGACGCGGCGAGACGACGCGGAAGGTTCCCTATGCGGCGCTCGTCACGAGGCCCGGGCTCCAGCAGGTGCCGGTCCTGCCGCTTCAGCAGATCCAGTCGGGTGACACGCGCCGCGGCGTCAACCACGCGTCCGTCTACCGCTACCCCGCCGCGGCCTTCGGCCCGGCGCCGAGCTACGCGGGCCCGCCCGTGAACGAGGACGGGGCTGAGACGCTCTACCGGATCCGGATCGACGAGCCGGCGATCAACGTCGGAGCCGCCGTGATCGCCTCGACGCCCGGCTCGCTCGTGCACCCATGGTTCCTCGGCTCGCGGGACGAGAACGACGTCCAGGGGTACGCGGGCCTGCCCGTGAACGTCAACAACCTGACGATCGACTACCCGCTCGACGTCGGCGCCGCCGCGACCGTCTTTCCGCGGGCGAAGGCGTACTACGTCGCCGTCGACTCGGGCCGCGACCCCTTCACCGGGCGCCCTCTCGGCGGGGCGTACGTGCTGCGCGCCTGGGTGAACGACCTCCGGCCGCCGGTCGTGGGGCTGCTGACGACGCGCGTCTCGGCGGGGAGGCCGACGATCGCGCTGCGGGTCGTCGACGGCGGCGCGGGAGTCAACCCCTACTCGCTCGTGATCGGTTACGGCCGCGCGCTCGTCGGCGCCGCCGCCTACGACCCGGCATCCGGGATCGCCCTCTTCCCGCTCCCCGCGGAGGCTCCGGTCCTCCCCGCCGGGCGGCGCCAGCTGACCGCCTCGGCGGCCGACTTCCAGGAGTCGAAGAACGTCGACTCGGTCGGCGACGAGCTGCTGCCGAACACCGCCTTCGCGGCGGGGCCGATCCGCGTCGTCGACGGCCCGTCCGTGACCTGGCTCACGCCCGAGCCGTCCGAGTGCGTGCCCGGGCGAGTCGACCTGACCGTCGTCGCAGGGTCGACCGCCGCCGTCCGCTCCGTCCGCTTCTTCGCCGGGCAACGGCTCGTCGCGACCGTGCGGCGCGGCGGCGCCGGCCTCTTCGCGGCGACGTGGCGCCGCGGTGCCGCGGCAAAGGGCAAGCACACGCTGCGGGCGATCGTCACCGACGCCCGCGGCCGCAAGGCGGAGTCCCGCCGCGTCGTACGCGTGTGCGGATAGCTGTCGTCACAGGCGCCTCGAGCGGCATCGGCGAGGCGACGGCGCGGGAGCTGACGCGGCGCGGCTGGCGGTGCGTGCTCCTGGCGCGCCGGGCCGAGCGGCTCGAGCCGCTCGCAGCGGAGCTCGGTGGCGAGTTCGAGGTGTGCGACGTCTCCGACCGGGCCGAGGTCGAGCGCGTCGCGGCCGCCCTGCTGGCGCGGCACCCGCGCATCGGCCTGCTCGTCAACAACGCGGGCATCCCCGGCCGCGGCGACTTCTTCACGCTCGAGCCCGAGCGGATCGAGGCCGTCCTGCGGACGAACTACCTCGGCGGCGTCTGGCTGACGCGCGCCTTCGAGCCGGGGCTCCTGCCGGGAACCCACGTCGTCAACGTCGTCTCGGTCGCGGGCACGGTCGCGTTCGCGCCCGCCGGACCGTACGCGGCGTCGAAGCACGCCCAGCTCGCGTTCTCGCGCTCGCTGACCGGCCTGCTCGGCAAGCGTGGCGTCCAGGTGCACACCGTGCTGCCGGGGTTCGTCGAGACCGAGGGCTTTCCGCAGAAGGCCGTGCTCTCGAGCGGCTTCTTCCGCCGGGCGGTCGTCGGCCCGGAACTCGTCGCGGAGCGGATCGTGGACGCCGTCGAGTCGGGGAAGGCGGAACTGTTCGTCCCGCGCTGGTACCGGTTCTTCGCGCTCGCCCAGGCGATCGCCCCGGGGCTCGTCCGGCGGCTCGTGGCCCGCTCCGGCTACCGGCGAACGGGCTAGCGCGCCTTCGCGAACCGCTGCACCGCCGCGAGCAGCTCCTCCGTCTTCGCGCGCGCGACCGCCTCGTCGCCGGACGCGATCGCGCCCGCGACGCAGTGGTTGACGTGGTCGTCGAGCACCTTCAGCCCCACGCTCTCGAGCGCCGTCATCGCCGCGCCGATCTGCGTGAGGATGTCGATGCAGTACCGCTCCTCGTCGACCATCTTCTCGATCCCGCGCACCTGCCCCTCGATCCGGCGCAGGCGCTTGCCGATCGCGTCACGGTCGTAACCATGCTCCTGCCCGGTCACGCCCGCACGCTCCGGAACGCCCGCAGGCGGAGCGAGTTCGTGACGACGAAGACGCTCGAGAACGCCATCGCCGCGGCCGCGACCATCGGGTTGAGGTAGCCGGCGACGGCGAGCGGGATCGCGGCGACGTTGTACGCGAACGCCCAGAAGAGATTGCCCTTGATCGTGCCGAGCACCCGGCGGGAGAGCCGGATCGCGTCGACCGCGGCGCGCAGGTCGCCCGAGACGAGCGTCAGGTCGGAGGCCTCGATCGCGACGTCGGTGCCGGTGCCGATCGAGATCCCGAGGTCGGCCTGGGCCAGCGCGGGCGCGTCGTTGACGCCGTCGCCGACCATCGCCACCACCTCGCCGGTCTCCTGCAGCCGCCGCACCTCGGCGGCCTTCTCGCCCGGGTGGACCTCCGCCAGCACGCGCTCGATCCCGACCTCGTCCGCGATCCGGCGCGCGGTCGCCTCGGCGTCGCCGGTGAGAAGGACGGGCGTCAGCCCCAGCGCGCGCAGCTCGCGAATCGCCTCCGCGCTCGTCGGCTTGACCGTGTCCTCGACGACGAGCCGCGCCTGCAGCTCCCCGCCCCAGTGGACGCCCGCCCGGTCGACCGTCACCTCGACGCCGTCGACGACGCCGGTGACGCCCCGGCCGGGCAGGTTGCGGAAGCCGGTGACGGGCGGCAGCGCGCCGACCTCGGCCCGCGCCGCGTCCGCGACCGCGCGCGCGACCGGATGCTCGCTCGCGTCCTCGACCGCGCCCGCCAGCCGGAGCACGTCCGGGCGGGAGGCGCCGTTCAGGAGCTCGACGCCGACGAGCTTCATCTTCCCCTCGGTGACGGTGCCGGTCTTGTCGAGGACGACCGTCGTCGCGCGGCGCGTCTGCTCGAGCACCTCGGGCCCCTTGATCAGGACGCCGAGCTGCGCGCCGCGGCCGGAGCCGACGAGCAGCGCCGTCGGCGTCGCGAGCCCGAGCGCGCACGGGCAGGCGATGATCAGGACGGCGACCGCGGCCGCGAACGCGTACGAGGCGTCCGAGCCCGTGCCGAGCCAGAAGCCGAGCGTTGCGACGGCGACCGCGATCACGATCGGGACGAAGACCGAGGAGACGCGGTCGGCGAGCCTCTGCACGGGCGCCTTGCCCGCCTGCGCCTCGGTGACGAGGCGTCCGATCTGGGCCACCGCGGTGTCCGCGCCGACGTGGGTGGCGCGCACGACGATCCGGCCGGAGACGTTCACGGTCGCGCCGATCACCTCGTCGCCGGCCCCGATCGTGACGGGCACGCTCTCGCCGGTGACGAGCGCGGTGTCGACCGAGGACTCGCCCGACTCGACGACGCCGTCGGTCGCGATCTTCTCGCCCGGCCGGACGACGAAGAGGTCGCCGACGCCGAGCTGCTCGACGGGGACGCGCCGCTCCTCGCCGTCGGGGCCGAGCAGCGCCACGTCCTTGGCGCCCAGCTCGAGCAACGCCTTCAGCGCCGCGCCCGCCTGGCGCTTGGCGCGCGCCTCGAAGTACCTGCCGGTCAGGATCAGGACGATCACGACGGCCGCGACCTCGAGGTAGAGCTCCCCGGCCCCGGAGCCCGCGCCGAGGGCGAGCTCGAAGTCCATCCGCATGTCGAGCTCGCCGGCGCCGAGGAAGAAGAGCGCGACGACCGACCAGCCCCAGGCGGCGAGCGTGCCGACGGAGATGAGCGTGTCCATCGTCGCGGCGCCGTGGCGCGCGTTCAGCGCGGCCGCGCGGTGGAACTGCCAGCCGCCCCAGAGCACGACCGGGGTCGCGAGCTGGAGCGAGAGCCACTGCCAGCCGTCGAACTGGAGCGGCGGCACCATCGCCAGGGCGAGAACCGGCACCGTCAGCACCGCGGAGACGAGCAGGCGGCGGCGCAGCGCCGCGGCGCGGTCGACGGGCTCGGCGGCCTCGGCCTCGCCGCCGGGCAGCGCGGCCCGGTAGCCGGCGGACTCGACCGCGGCGACGAGCTGGTCGGGCGCGACCGCCTCCGCGTCGTACTCGACGGTCGCGCGCTCGGTCGCGTAGTTGACGGCCGCCTCGACGCCGGCGAGCTTGTTCAGCTTCTTTTCGATCCGAACCGCGCACGCGGCGCAGGTCATCCCCTCGATCGGCAGCTCGAGCCGCTCGACGCTCATCGCCGCAGCTCGAAGAAGGCCGTCTCGACCCGGCCGGCCACCTGGAACTGCAGGTAAGCGCGGTAGCGGCCGCTGCTCGGGAACGGGACGTCGAAGGCGAGCTCGTCCGCGTCGGCGTGCGCGTGGATGTACGCGAGGTCGCCTTCGCGCAGGACGACGAGGTGCCCGAGCGCGCCGAGGTACGGCTCGACCCGAACGAGGCTCGCCCCGTCGCGTACGGCAAACTCGAGCCGGTCGCCGTGGCCGTGCAGCCCGACGTCGTAGCCGGTGAGCTGCGCCGGCCCCTCGCTGGGCCCGCCGTGGCCGGCGAGGTCGATCCCGAGCGTGCGCCGCTCGCCGGCGGTCGCGAAGTCGGCGAAGACGCGGTACGAGCCGCTGACGGGCAGCTCGATCGGAACCGTCCAGGAGCCGTCCTCGCGCTGCTCCGGGTGGAGGTGGAGGAAGTGCGTGTTGGGGGTGCGCCCCGCGACGATCAGGTGCAGCCGCCGCTCGTGCTCGACGTCGAAGTCGCGGACGACCTCGCCGCCGGGGCCGAGGATGCGGAAGGCGTAGGGCTCGGCGCGGCCGGCGACGAGCGCCTCGCGTTCGGCGACGAGCCGGTAGCCGTCCACCTCGACCGCAAGCCCGGCGGGAGCGGCGGGCTCGTGCCCGGCCGTCTCCTCGCCGTGCGACGGCTCGGCGACGGTGCGTGCACCGACGTCGAGGGCGCGACCGAGGAGGAGTGCGACGAGAAAGGCGCCGGCGAGGCCGGCGACGAAGAGCGCCACCTTCGTCACGCTGCTTCGTAGCCGGCCTCGTCGATCGCCGCGCGGAGCGCCCCGTCCTCGAGGCCCTCGCCGCGCACGACCACGAGCTTGGTGTCCAGGTCGGCCTCGACGAACTCGACGCCGGGCACGCGCCCGACCTCGCTCTCGACCGCCGACTTGCAGTGACCGCAGCTCATGCCGCTGACCGTGTAGGTGATCTCCATGCAGCGATGGTACCCCCTAGGGGTATTAACTGTCAACCACGGACCGGCGCGCCCGCTCGGGGCCGCTGCGGATGCCGGTCACGAGCTCGTACCCGATCGTGCCGGCGACGCGCGCATGCGCCTCGGCGAGGACGCCGTGGCCGAGCAGCGTCACCGGCGTCCCCGGGGGAAGCTCGCGGTCGAGCTCGACGGCGAGCGCGTCCATCGAGATCGTGCCCACGACACGGCGCGGCTCGCCGGCGACGCGCACCTCCGTCCCGGTCAGGTCGCGCCGGAAGCCGTCCGCGTAGCCGACGGGGACGATCCCGATCCAGGTCGGCCGCTCGGCCACGAAGCGCCTGCCGTAGCCCGTCGAGTCGCCGGGCTGCAGCTGCCGCACCTGCGCCAGCTCGGAGTCCCAGCGCAGCGCCGGCTCGAGCCCGTCCTCGGCCGGGTCGGTGCCGAACGGCGAGATCCCGTAGACCGCGATCCCGCAGCGCGCCGCGTCGAAGCGGGCGGAGGGGTAGCGGAGCGCGCCGGCGCTGTTCGCGATGTGCCTGGTCAGG
>DATKBA010000122.1:0-4132 GCA_035514455.1 Gaiellaceae bacterium
GTGCTCCCACGAGGGCTGCTGGCGGTAGATCGCGTACGCCTCCGGGCGCCCGTCCGCCTCGAAGGCGACGAACCGCTTCGGCATCCCGCCCTCGCGCCGCTCCTCCGGGTCTGCGAGGACGCGGCTCTCCCACCAGTCGCGGCTGCGCGAAAAGACGCCGGGCGTGGTCGCGCGGAGGGCGTCCCAGACCGGCGGGAAGAGCTCGAGCGCCTCGTCGGCGTCGACGAACCGGGCGCTCGTCCGGCGCTCGAACGGCAGCGCGAAGCCGCCGTGGTCGCGCGCGAGCGTGATCGAGCCGCTCAGCGAGGCCGTCCCGTAGCCGTAGCGTCCGTAGATCCGCTCCTCGGAGGCCCAGAGGGCGGCCAGCGGCTCGCCGCGCTCGCGCACGTCGTCGAGCTGGGCGCGCATCATCGCGGTCAGGACGCCGCGCCGCCGGTGGGTCGGGTAGACGCCGACGACGGTCACGCCCGCGGTCGGCAGCGAGCCTCCGGGAACGGACAGGTCGAAGGCGAACGCGCCGGCGCCGCCGACGATCCGGCCGTCCGCGTGGGCGGCGTGCATGCGCTCGAGCTCGAGGTTGCGCAGGAAGCGCTGCGCGCGCTCCTCGGTCGGCCGGTCGCCGAAGTACTGGCCGATCGCGTAGAACGCGTCGAGGAACTCCTCCAGCGTGGAGCAGGGACGGACGTCGGGCTGCATCGCCGGAGCCAACGGCACGACGGCGATGCCGCCCTCGCGCGCGACCACGCGAAAGTGCCGCTCGTCGAGCGTGAGCACCCGTCCGCCGTTTCGCTCGGCGCAGGCGACGACGCATGCATCGGAGCAGCCGAGCGGAAGATCGGCATAGCGGGCGACCAGCTCACGGATCCTCGGAATGTCCGAGTCTCCGCAGTCGAACGAGAACACTCCCGTCTCGAGGTCCTCGAGCACCGCGTCGAGCGCGACCGGGCCGAGGCGGCGCTCCACGAGATAGGCGAGCTCGGCGAGGATGCCCGCGGGGAAGAGGTACGGCCCGCGATCCTGATGCAACGCCCCGGCCACGAGCTCATGATCGGGATCACGCCGGTCGAGCAGCGCGAAGACAGCCGACGTGTCGAGCGTGATCAGCGCGGATCCCAGTTCGCTTCCAGCCAAGCGTCCGCCTCGCGGGCCGGAAGGCGGCCGTCCTCGACGATCCCGACCGACCGCGGCCGAGGGCGCACGTCGCGGTCGAGGAACTCCGTCAGCGCCTTCCGGACAAGCTCAGCCTGCGGCCTGCCCGCCCGCCGGGCGGCGGCCTGAAGCCGGCGCTGAAGCTCGCCGGGGAGGTAGATCGTCGTCTTCTCCACCGGGACATTCTACCATATGCCATATATGGCGCCGGACTCTAGATCTTCTCGAGCGGGGCGTACTCGAGCATCAGTCGCCGCTCGCTCCCGTCCGCGAAGCGCACGACGGCCACGCCCCCGGGCTCGATCCCGGTGACGACGCCCTCGCCCAGCGTCCCGTGGCGCACGGAGTCGCCGGTGGAGACGTCCGGGAGGTCGGCGCGCGGCGCGACCTGCGAGGCCGGCGGCGCGCCGTACGCGTGCCAGGACGACGGGCGCAGCCGCTCGCGCTCGACCCCCTGCTCGGGCAGCTCGTCGAGGAAGCGCGAGGGCAGGTTGTGCGTCGTGCGGCCCCAGAGCAGCCGCGCCGAGGCGTGCGTCAGCGTCAGCCGCTCCATCGCGCGCGTCATCCCGACGTAGAAGAGGCGCCGCTCCTCCTCGATCCCCTGCTCCTCGACCGAGCGCGCGCTCGGGAAGACCTCCTCCTCGCAGCCGACGACGAAGACGGCCCGGAACTCGAGCCCCTTCGCGTTGTGCAGGGTCATCAGCGTGACCGAGTTCTGCTCGTCGTCGAGCGAGTCCTGCTCGGTGTAGAGCGAGATCTCCTGGAGGAAGCCCGACAGCGTCGGCTCCTCGGCCGTGAGCTGGTACTCGCGGGCGCCGTCCACGAACGCCTCGAGGTTCTCGATCCGGCCGCGCGCCTCGATCGTCCGCTCCGCCCCGTAGACCTCGATCGTCCCGCTGCGCTCGAGCACGTCGGAGAGGAGGTCGGGGACGTCGAGCTGCTGCGCCGCGGACAGGAACGAGAGGAGCAGCGTCTCGAGCTTCTGGAGCGCGCGCAGCGGAGCCGCCGTGATCCCGGCGTCCTCGGCGTGCTTGAGCGCCTCGAAGAGCGGGATCCCGTGCGCGTCCGCGTAGACCTGGAGCCGCGCGAGCGAGGAGTCGCCGATCCCCCGGCGCGGGCGGTTGGCGATCCGCAGCAACGAGACGGCGTCGGCCGGGTTGTCGATCACCTGGAGGTACGCGATCGCGTCCTTGACCTCGGCCCGGTCGTAGAAGCGCGGGCCGCCGACGACGCGGTAGTCGACCTGGCTCATGCGCAGCGTCTGCTCGAGCACGCGCGACTGCGCGTTCATCCGGTAGAAGACCGCGACCTCCCGGCGGGCGAAGCCCTCGTCCACGAGCCGCGCGATCTCGGCGGTGACGAAGCGCGCCTCCGACTGCTCGTCCTCCACCTCGACGACGCGCACCGGCTCGCCGGCGCCGAGCTCCGACCACAGCTCCTTCTCCTTGCGCTCCCGGTTGTGCGCGATCACGGCGTTGGCCGCGCCGAGGATGCTGTTCGTGGAGCGGTAGTTCTGCTCGAGGGCGACGACCTTCGTCTCGGGGAAGTCGCGCTCGAACTCGAGGATGTTGCGGATGTCTGCGCCGCGGAAGGCGTAGATGGACTGGTCCGGATCGCCGACGACGCAAACGTTCTTGTCCGGCTCGGCCAGGAGGCGGAGCAGCCGGTACTGGGCGTGGTTCGTGTCCTGGTACTCGTCCACGAGCACGTAGCGGAACGCCTTCTGCCAGCGCTCGCGCGCGTCGGGGAAGCGCTCCAGGATCTCGACGGTGAGGTAGAGCAGGTCGTCGAAGTCCATCGCGTTCGAGCCGTGCAGCCGGCGCTGGTAGCGCTCGTAGACGTCGGCGACCGTCTGGTCCCAGAAGGAGGCGACCTGCGCGCGGTAGGCCTCCGGCGAGACGAGCTGGTTCTTGAGCTGCGAGATCTGCGCGTGGATCCCGCGCGGGACGAAGCGCTTCGGGTCGAGCCCGTCGTCCTCGACGATGGACTTCACGACCCGCACCTGGTCGGCCTGGTCGTAGATCGTGAAGCGCGCGGTGTATCCGAGCCGCTCGGCCTCGCGGCGGAGGATCCGGCCGCAGGCGGCGTGGAAGGTGAGGATCCAGATCTTCCGGGCGGTGTCCCCGAGCAGGCGGTGCAGCCGCTCCTTCATCTCGTTCGCGGCGCGGTTCGTGAACGTGATCGCGAGGATCTCGTGCGGCTGCACCCCGGCCGCCGAGATCAGGTGGGCGACCCGGTACGTGAGGACGCGGGTCTTCCCCGAGCCGGCGCCCGCGACGACGAGCAACGGGCCCTCCGTTGCGAGCACCGCCTGGCGCTGCGCCTCGTTGAGGTCGGCCAGGTACGTTTCGGGCGAAGGCGACCGGACAGGCATCCGGCCGATGCTAGCGAGAGGGGTGGCGAACTTGACTCCAGCAGACCCGGTACTGGATCTCGCGGCCATGGCCCGGGAGAACGACTACTTCCGCCGCGAGGTGAGGACGGCCGGGCACAGCCAGATCGTCCTGATGACGATCCCGCCGGGCGGGGAGATCGGCGAGGAGGCGCACGAGGGTCACGACCAGCTGCTCGTCTTCGTCGAGGGGGAGGGCGAGGCGGTCCTCGAGGGGGCGTCGTCCCCCGTCGGCGCGGGCGACGCGGTGCTCGTCCCCGACGGGATGCGGCACAACTTCGTCAACACGGGCTCCGGGCCGCTGTGCCTGTGGACGCTGTACGCGCCGCCCGAGCACGCGCCCGGGACCATGCACGAGACGAAGGCGGAGGCCGACGCGGCCGAGGCCTAGCGGACGATCCGGGCGAGCGCGGCCTCGATCCAGCCGGCGGCCTCCGCGAGCACGTCCGGATCGGACGACTTGACGACCACCTCGACCTCCGGGCCGTCGCGGTCGAAGCTCGGGTAGGAGCCGACGAGCGCGTCGGTCCAGCGCTCGTCCGCCTCGGCCAGGACGCCGACGATCTCGCTCTCGCGGGTGCGGTACCGGCG
>DATKBA010000123.1:0-9029 GCA_035514455.1 Gaiellaceae bacterium
GCCGGAGAGCCACGTCGTGTACGCCTCCCACTTGAACCAGTGCAGGTGCTCGGGGAGCCGCGGGGGCGCGACCGTGTACTTCTGCGAGTGGTAGAAGCCGCCGCCGTGGACGCCCCAGTACTCGCCGGCGACGCCGCGGGCGGCGTCCTCCTCGTCCGCGGGCTGCCGCAGCCCGAGGTCGAGCCGGATGAAGTAGAACGAGGCGCCGATCCACGCGATCCCGGCGACGACGTGCAGCAGCCGCAGGACGAGGTCGGCGACGTCTTTCAGGTAGTCCGCGTCCACCTGTCCCTCGCGATCGCGCAGAGCTCGCGGAGCCCCGTCTCGAACTCCTCCGCCCACGTCCGCTCCAGCCGCTCGCGCAACACGGGCAGCAGCTCCGCGCGCGTGCGGCCGTTCACGAACACGACGAACTCGAAGCCGAACCGCCGCTCGTACTCCTCGTTCAGCCGCGCCAGCTCCGCGAGCACCTCCGGCTCGGACCCGCGCTGCTCGGCCGACGGCTCGCCGATCCGCGGGTGGGTCGCGAGCGCGGCGACCCGGTCCGCCTCCGGGAGCGCCAGCGCGACCTCCTCGGCGACGCGCAACGGGTCCTCGCGCGCCGCGAGCTCGTCCACGAGGCGCGTGCGGCCGGAGAACAGTGGCGCCAGCTCCTCGGCGCTCAGCTGCCGCGGTAGCTCGCGCACGCGTAGGGGGAGACGAGCAGGGGGACGTGGTAGTGGCCCTCGTCGAGCTGCACCTCGAGCTCGACGCGCCGGAAGAACGGCGAGGGCGGGTGGAAGACGAGCCGGTACGCGCCGGGGTCGAGCTGCTCCGCGAGGCGGGCGCGCCCGTCGGCGTCAGTGCGTGCCTCGCCCACGAACATGTCGCCCCGGTAGAGGACGACCAGCACGCCCTCGGCCGGGCTGCCCGTGCCGGTGTCGAGGACGTGGGTCGAAAGCGAGGTCATGCCGTTGCGTGTCATTGCGCGAATCTAACGGCCTGCGTCCGGTGCGCGCGAGCGATCTCCGCCTCGTCCGCCCGCACGAGCGCACCGCCCCGGACGACGAGCTCCCCGCCCACGTAGAGCCGGTCGACGCGGTGCGGCCCGGCGAAGACGAGCCCGGCGACCGGGTCGGCGGCGCCGCCGAGCTCGAGCCCGTCCGTCGCCCACACGGCGAGATCGGCGCACAGCCCCGGCGCGATCGAGCCGATGTCCTCGCGCCCGAGCACCGAAGCGCCGCCGCGCGTCCCCAGCCGGAACGCGTCGCGCGCGGTCATCGCCTGCGGCCCGCCGCGGCCGCGCGCGACCAGCAGCGCCTGCTTGATCTCGTTCGCGAGGTGGCTGCGCTCGTTCGAGGCCGATCCGTCCACGCCGAGCCCGACGCGCACGCCCGCGTCGACGAGCTCGCGAACCGGCGCGACGCCCGCCCCGAGCCGCAGGTTCGACGTGGGGCAGTGCGCGACCCCCGTCCCCGTCGCCGCGAAGCGGCCGATCTCGGCCGGGGAGAGATGCACGCAGTGCCCGCACCAGACGTCGCCGTCGAGCCAGCCGAGCGAGTCGAGGTACTCGACGGGCGTGCAGCCGTAGAGCTCGCGACAGTAGGCCTCCTCCTCGACCGTCTCGGCCAGGTGCGTGTGCAGCTGCAGCCCGAGCCGGCGTGCGAGCTCGGCCGACTCCGTCATCAGCCTGCCGGTGACGGAAAAGGGCGAGCAGGGCGCGACTGCGATCTGCACCCTGGCGCCGTGCCCGCTCTCGTGCAGCTCGGCGGCGAGCCGCTCGGTGTCGGCGAGGACGGCGTCGATCCCCTCGACGAGCTCGTCGGGCGGGAGCCCGCCGTCGGAGACGCCGAGGTCCATCGAGCCGCGCGAGGCCACGATCCGGCAGCCGAGCTCGCGCGCCGCCTGCACCTCCGCCTCGACGAAGCCGGTGCGGCCGCGCGGGAAGACGTAGTGGTGGTCGAACACGGTCGTGCAGCCGGAGAGCATCAGCTCCGCGATCCCGGTGCGGGCGGCGGCGTACTCCGCCTCGGCGTCGATCCCGGCCCAGGTCGGGTAGAGCTCGACGAGCCACTCGAAGAGCGTTCCCTGCTGCGCCCGGGCGCGCGTCAGAGTCTGGTAGAGGTGGTGGTGCGTGTTGACGAGGCCGGGCGTGACGACGGCGCCGCCCAGGCTCGTGCGCTCGTCCGCCTCCGGCTCCTCGCCGGCCCCGACGGCCGCCACGAGCCCGTTCTCGACGAGGATCCAGCCGCGCTCGTGCTCTGTGCCCGCGTCGTCGAGCGTGAGCACGTGCGCGTCGGCGAGCAGGGACGTCATGCCCGCGTACCGTATCTTTGCCGCCGTGGAGGTGATCACGCCCCGCTCGCTCGACGAGGCGCTCCGGATCAAGTCCGAATGTCCCGACGCCCGCCCGATCGCGGGCGGCACCGACCTCCTCGTCGAGCTCAACTTCGACCGCGCGCGGCCCGAGGCGATCCTCAACCTGGCCGAGGTGGCCGAGCTCAAGGGCTGGGCGCGCGACGACGGCTTCCTCCGGCTCGGCGCGGGCCTCACCTACACGGAGGCGATGCGCCCCGAGCTCGCGGCGTTGCTGCCCGCGCTCGCGGAGGCCGCCCGCACCGTCGGCTCGCCCCAGATCCGCAACCGGGGCACGATCGGGGGGAACCTCGGCACCGCCTCGCCGGCCGGGGACGCGCATCCGCCGCTGCTCGTCGAGGGCGCGACCGTCGAGGCGGGGAGCGTCCGCGGCGTCCGCTCGATCCCGCTGACGGAGTTCTTCCTCGGCCCGAAGCGGAACGCGCTCGAGCCGGACGAGCTCGTGCTCGCGGTCCGGCTCCACGCCGGCCGGCAGCCGCAGACGTTCATGAAGGTCGGACCGCGGAACGCGATGGTGATCGCCGTCTGCTCGCTCGCCGTGCTCGCGGACCGGGAGCGCGGCGAGCTGCGCGCCGCCTACGGCTCCGCCGGCCCCGTGCCGGCGCTCGTGACCGCACCGCTCGACGCCCGAGCCGACTTCCCCGACCTCGTCGCGGCCGCCGCGAGCCCGATCGACGACGTGCGCGGCACGGCCGCCTACCGGCGCCACGCGCTACGCGTGCTCACGGCCCGCGCGCTGGAGCGGGTGCTTGCGTGAAGATCCGCCTGACCGTCAACGGCGAGGCGCGCGAGGCGGACGTCTGGGCGGGCGAGAGCCTGCTGGCGACCTTGCGCGACACGCTCGACCTGCCCGGCTCGAAGAACGCGTGCGAGCAGGGCGAGTGCGGCTCCTGCTCGGTGCTCCTCGACGGCGACCTCGTCTGCGCGTGCCTCGTGCTCGCGGCGCAGGCGGACGGGCACGAGGTGACGACGGTCGAGGGGCTCGGCACCGTGGGCCGGCCGCACCGGGTGCAGCAGGCGTTCGTCGACGCGGGTGCCGTCCAGTGCGGCTTCTGCACGCCGGGCCTCGTCGTCGCCACGGCCGCCCTGCTCGAGCGCGTCCCGGATCCGAGCGACGACGTGATCCGCGAGGAGCTCTCCGGCAATCTCTGCCGCTGCACGGGCTACGCGAAGATCTTCGACGCCGTCCGGCTGGCGGCGAGGCGATGACGACCGCGCAGCCAACGGAGCTCCGGCTCGGCCGCGTCGGCGACGCGACGCCGCGCCACGACGCGACGCCGAAGGCCACGGGCGAGTTCGCCTACTCGAGCGACCTGCACGCCGCCGGGATGCTCTGGGGGGTGACCGTGCGCAGCCCGCATGCGCATGCGAGCATCGTCGAGCTCGACATCTCGCAGGCGGTCGGGATGCCCGGCGTCCACGCAGTGCTCACGCAGGCGGACGTCCCCGGCCAGAAGACGTACGGGCTCGAGTTCGCCGACCAGCCCGTGCTCGCCTCGGAGCGAGTCCGCTACTACGGCGAGCCCGTCGCGCTCGTCGCCGCCGAGGAGCCCGAGCAGGCCCGCCGGGCCGCGGCGGCGGTGCGGGTCGAGTACGAGCCCCTCGAGCCGGTCGTCGACATGGAGCGTGCCACCGAGCAGGAGCCGCTCCACCCCGACCGGCCGACCATGGCGCACGGCTACCGCGAGGACGACCGGCCGAACGTCGTCCGCCACATGGTGATCCGCCACGGCGACCCCGACGCCGAGGGCGACGTCTCCGTCAGCGGCGTGTACGACGTCGGCATCCAGGACCAGGCATTCCTCGGGCCCGAGTCCGGGCTCGCCGTCCCGGACGGCGAGGGCGGCGTCGACGTCCACGTCGCGACGCAGTGGCTTCACGTCGACCGCGACCAGGTGGCACCGTGCCTCGGGCTGCCGCCGGAGATGGTGCGGATCCACCTGGCCGGCGTCGGCGGCGCGTTCGGCGGCCGCGAGGACCTGTCGATGCAGATCCACGGCGCCATGCTGGCGCTGCACGCGAAGCGGCCGGTGAAGATCGTCTACAACCGGGAGGAGTCGTTCTTCGGCCACGTGCACCGGCACCCGGCCCGGATCTGGTGCGAGCATCGCGCGACGCGCACCGGCGAGCTCGTCTCGGTGCAGATGCGGATCCTGCTCGACGGCGGCGCGTACGCGTCGAGCTCCACCGCCGTCACCTCCAACGCCGCCTCGTTCGCGCTCGGGCCGTACAGGGTCGCGAACGCGCTGATCGAGTCGACCTGCGTCTACACGAACAACCCGCCCTGCGGGGCGATGCGCGGCTTCGGCGCCGTGCAGACGTGCTTCGCCGCCGAGGCGCAGATGGACAAGCTCGCGGCGGCGCTCGGGATCGACCCGGTCGAGCTGCGCCTCCTGAACGCGCTGGGACCGGGCGACCTGCTGCCGACCGGGCAGGCGATCGAGGGGTCGCTGCCGACGGCGGAGGTGATCCGGCGCGCCGCCGAGCTGCCCGTCCCGGAGCCGGAGCAGCTGCCGCGCGAGGCGATCCGGCTGCCCGGGGGCGCCGGCAACACGACGCGCGGCGAGGGCGTCCGCCGCGGCGTCGGCTTCGCGGTCGGCTTCAAGAACATCTGCTACTCGGAGGGCTTCGACGACTTCACCTCGGCCCGCGTGCTCCTGCGCGCCGGCGGCGGGGCGGAGATCCACTGCGCCGCCGCGGAGGTCGGCCAGGGGGTCACCGACGTGATCCTCCAGGTGGCGCGGACGGAGCTCGGCACCGACGACGTGACGCTCGCGCCTCCGGGCACCGCCGAGGTCGGCTCCGCCGGCTCCGCGTCGGCGTCGCGGATGACCTGGATGGCCGCGGGCGCCGTCCGCGACGCGTGCCGCGCCGCGCTCGAGGAGCAGGCGCGCACCGGCCTCGACGTCGACGTCGAGCGCGTCTACCGCCACCCGCGCACGACGCCGCTCGACCCCGAGGACGGGCAGGTCACGGGCGACCGCGCGCACGTCTCCTTCGCCGTCGCCGCGATGCGTGTCGTCGCCGAGGTCGACGTCGACCTGGGGCTGACGCGGATCGTCTGGATCGGCACGGCGCAGGACGTCGGCAAGGCCGTCAACCCGCTCGCGGTCGAGGGGCAGATCGAGGGCGGCACCGCCCAGGGGCTCGGGCTGGCGCTGATGGAGGAGATCCGGACGCGCGACGGTCTGATCACGAACGCGAGCTTCACCGACTACCTGATCCCGACCGCCCTCGACATGCCGCCCGTCACGTCGGTGCTGGTCGAGGAGCCGGAGCCGGACGCGCCGTACGGGCTGAAGGGCGTCGGCGAGCCGCCCACGGTCGTCTCGACCGCGGCGGTCGTCTCGGCCCTGCGCGCCGCGACCGGGCGCGAGCTGGCGCGCGTCCCGGTTCGGCCGGACGACATCGCGGGTGTCTGACATTCTTCCTCAATCCGGCCGGCCTGCCGCCGATCACTTGCGGAGATGTCCGTGCACAGCCAGCCTCTCTCGACGCTGACGCACCTGCGAGGCCTCCTCGAGGTCAGCCATCGCGTGCGCGACGAGCACGATCTCGAACGCCTCGTCGACCGGATCGCGGAGACGATCTCGGAGTCGCTCGGCTTCGCGACCGTGGCGATCAACCTGTACCGGCCCGCCGAGGGCGACTTCCGCATCGTCACCGTGCACGGCAACGCTTCGGCGCGCGAGGCGCTGCTGGGATCGACGCGCGCGCCTGAGGTCTGGGAGCCGTTCCTCGCCGAGCGCTTCTTCCGGCGCGGCGCCTACCTGATCCCGCACGACGCGGTCGACTGGGAGCGCATGCCGTCCTACGTACCCGACCTCCCGATCAGCGACGAGCCGGACGCCTGGCATCCGGAGGACGCCCTGATCGTGCCGATGCGCGCCGCCGGCGGGGACCTGCTCGGCGTCGTCTCGGTCGACGAGCCGGCGTCCGGGCTCCGCCCGGGCGACGAGGAGCTCGACGTCCTCGTGGCGTTCGCGGAGCACGTCGCCGCTGCGATCGAGGCGGCCCAGGACGCGGCCGCGGCGGCGCGCGACCGCCTCGCGCTCGTCCGGCTGCTCGACGTTTCGGCCTCCCTCGTCGCGCTCGACTCCGTCGACGCCGTCCTCGCCGCCGTGGCGCACGGGATCAGCGACGCGCTCGGGTTCGAGAGGGTCGCCGTCTGCCACGCCCACGGGGACGGTTTCGTGGTGCGTGGGGCCGCGGGCTGGGAGCCGGACGATCCGGGCCTCGGCCTCGTGATCACGCCCGCCGAGGTCGAGCTGCTCTTCGTCCCCGAGTTCGAGCGCGAAGGCTGCTACCTCGTCGAGAGCGACGTTGCCCGCGCGCTCGTGAGTCGCGACTCCCCCTACGCCTCGCGGCGAGGCGGCGCCGGGCCGCGCGCGTGGTCGCGCCACTGGCTGCTCGTCCCGCTCACCGACCGCGACGGCGTCTCGCACGGCTTCGTCTGGGTCGACGACCCGACCGACGATCTGCTGCCCTCGCCCGAGCGCCTGCAAGCCCTGCGGACGTTCGCGAACCAGGCGACGACGGCGCTTCGGGCCGCGATCGACTTCGAGACGCTCACCGCCCGCAACGGCGAGCTCGCTGCGCTGCACGACACCGCGTTCGGGCTGCTGGAAGGCCTCGAGCTCGATCGCGTCCTGACGGCGATCGTCGAGAGCGCGAGCAGTCTCGTGGCGGCGCCGAACGCCTATCTCTACGTGTCCGACCACGCCACAGGCGATCTTCGCATGCAGGTCGGCCTCGGCCGGTTCGCGAGCGACCTCGGCCGCATCGGCAGCCCCGGGAAGGGTGTCTCGGGCAAGGTGCTCGTCACCGGCGAGACGGTCGTCGTCGACGACTACCGCAATTGGCCGGACCGCCTGGAGGGTTACGACGACGCCGGCTTCCGGGCCGTCGTCGGCGTTCCGCTGCGCGCCGGCGGTGAGCTCGTCGGTGTGATCGGGATCGCGCGCCAGGAGGCGCGCCCGTTCGACTCCGCCCAGGTCGCGCTGCTCGAGCGGTTCGCCGGCCTCGCCTCGCTCGCGCTCGAGAACGCGCGCCTGTACGAAGCGCTTCAGCAGAGCGAGGAGCTGCACCGCCGCATCGTCGAGAACTCGACCGACCTGATCACCCTCATCGATCTCGAGGGCGTCGTCGTCGTCGCATCGCCCGCGGCGCTGCGCACGCTCGACCTTCCCGCGGACGAGTTCGTCGGAGTGCCGTTCGGCGACCTCGTCCACCCCGACGACCTCGACGAGGCTTGGAAGACGTTCTCCGCGGCCCTCGCGGGGGAGGTCGCGACGATAACCGTCCGCGCCCGCCACGGCGACGGCGGCTACGTCCTGCTCGAGGCGACGGCCGTCGCCGTCCCCGGCCCCGACGGTGCGCCGCAGCACGTGCTCACGACGTCCCGGGACGTGACCGAGCGCCACCGGCTCGAGGAGCAACTTCGCCAGGCGCAGAAGCTGGAGTCGGTCGGCCGGCTCGCCGGCGGGATCGCACACGACTTCAACAACCTGCTCACGGCGATCCGGGGCTATGCGGAGCTGCTGCTGCTCGACCTGGACGAGGACGCCGCTGCGCGCGAGAGCGCGGCTCAGATCGCCCGCGCCGCCGACCGCGCCGCCGCGCTCACTTCCCAGCTGCTCGCCTTCAGTCGCAAGCAGGTGCTGCGACCGCAGCTACTCGACCTGAACGAGGTCGTCGAGGGCATGACACCGCTGTTCGAGCGCGTGCTCGGCGACGACGTTCTCCTGACGACCGTGCTCGAGCCGGGGCTGGGCCGCACGCTCGCCGACCCGACGCAGGTCGAGCAGGTAATCCTGAACCTCGCCCTCAACGCCCGCGACGCGATGCGGGGCGGCGGCGGGTTGCTCGTCAGCACGGCCAACGTCGAGCTCGAGGACGAGCGGTACGTGACGCTCGTCGTCGCCGACACCGGCAGCGGGATGGACGAGGAGACGGCTGCCCGGGCGTTCGAGCCCTTCTTCACGACCAAGGACGTCGGGGCGGGCACGGGCCTCGGTCTCGCCACCGTCCACGGGATCGTCGCTCAGAGTGGCGGCTCGGTCGGCGTCGTCTCCGAGCCGGGCGTCGGCACGACGTTCACCGTCCGCCTCCCGCTCGCCGACTAGCGCCGCAGCGTCAGCGCGGCGCCCGCCGCGAGCAGGGCGATCCCGAGCAGGCGCGGCCACGTGAGCGCGACCCGGTCGACGCCGAACCAGCCGTAGCGGTCGATCGCAGACGCCATCGCGAGCTGGCCGGCGATCAGCAGGCCGATCGTGCCCGTCGCCCCCAGCCGGGGCGTCACGACCGTGATCGTGAGCACGACGATCACGCCCATGCCGCCGCCCCCGACCCAGTACCACCACGGCGAGCGCAGGGCCTCGCCGAAGCCGGCCAGGCTCTGGCGCAGCGCCAGGAGGACCGCGGTCGCAATCAGCGTCGAGAAGACGAGGTTGGCGGCGAGCGCCTCGAACGCCCCGATCCGCTCGCCGAACCGGCCCATCACCGCGACCTGGACGGAGCCCGCGAGGCCCGCGACGAGCGCGAGCGAGACGGCCGCTGCGGTGGCGCCTCCCACGCGGCGGAAGCTATACGCTCCGCCAGATGGTCAGAGCCTTCGTCCTCTACGAGTCGGCACCCGACCCGGATCGCTACGAGCAGCACGCCGAGCTCTGCCG
>DATKBA010000124.1:0-3105 GCA_035514455.1 Gaiellaceae bacterium
CGACGACGACCCACGTGACGCTCCGCATGGTCTCGCCCTCGATCGCGACCATCGCGTCCGTCAGCTTCTCGACGATCTCCCGCTTCTGCTCGGGCGAGAAGACGTTCTCGATGAGCTTGACGTTGATCAGAGGCATCTCACACTCCTTTCTCTACGAGGTGCACGCCGGCGCGGGGTCCGTGAGGATCAGGTGGCGCTCGCTCCCGGGCGGCAGGATGTAGATCGCGTAGATCTCCGCTCCCTCCGGTCCGGCGGTGGCCTGGTGCACCTGGCCGAAGCCCGGGTCGACGAAGCCCTCGCCGGCCGTGTACGTCGTCGCTATGCACCTGCTCCCCTGCGGGTACTCGTAGGTGAACGCCCCCCGCTCCACGAGCACGAACACCGGCCCTGGATGGGTGTGCCACGGGATCGGCTGGTTCGGCACCAGCCGGATGTGCTGCACGGTCACGTCGGTTCCCTTGGCCGCGGCCGCGCGGGCGAGCGCCGACATCGGGACTTCGGCGACGTAGTTGTGCGCCGCCAGGAACCCCACGGGCACGGTCGCGGGATCGACCTCCGTGACGTGGCCGGCCACGGCGACACCGCCGACCGCGGCCGCCGCCGCCGCGAGAGCGACAATTGCGAGCCTCGTTCGCATACCGACTCCTCCTCCGT
The DNA here is from genome assembly GCA_035514455.1 of Gaiellaceae bacterium. Lineage (GTDB taxonomy): Bacteria > Actinomycetota > Thermoleophilia > Gaiellales > Gaiellaceae > Gaiellasilicea. The sequence continues at coordinate 655 of DATKBA010000124.1, forward strand.
TCGTCGCGTTCGACTGCAACGCAAGCGATCGTCGCGCGGCGGCGTTGGAGCGAGCGTTTGACTAACGGGCGTGCTGGAGGTCGACCGGGCCCGCGCCGGCGACCGCGTCGGCGGCGGCGCGGGCAGCTGCCGGCGCCCCGTCGTCACCGAGTCGGCTCCGGTAGAGGAGGGCGCGCGCGATCAGCTCGCGGAAGCCTGCTCGGCCGGCCAGCTGCTCGAGCTCCGCGATCCAGCGCGGCGCCGACGGCAAGCCGTGCTCGACCGCTACCGAGCAGAGCGCGTCGAGACCGTACGCCTCGATCCAGAGGTACGCGTCGGGCAGGCGGCGACAGAGCCGCGGGGCGTCCTCGAGGAGTCGCAGCCCTCCGTCGAGGTCGCCTTCGGAAACGGTCACCAGTCCGAGTCCGCGGGCGCCCATACTCTCCCAGCACGGATCGCCGAGCTCGCGCCCGATCGTGAACGCATGCTCGAAGAGCTCCCTGGCGGAGCCGAGGTCGCCGCGCCGCAGCTCGACCTCCGCGAGCAGCGACTCCGGCCACGGCAGGAGAGACGTCCACGCCGCGTCCCGAGCCTGCTCGATCGAGCGCGCGAGGACGCTCGCGGCGCTCTCCAGCTCGTCGCGGAGCAGGTGGAGCCGACCGAGGAACGAGCGCGCGAACGCAGCCGGCGCGACGAGGCCGTCCCGGTCGGCGACGTCGATCGCCTCGGCGAGATCCCGGAAGGCGCCGTCGTGGTCGCCGGTGTCGGTCCGCGCCGCGCCGGAGACAAGCATGATCCAGGCGCGTTCGCTGGGGTCGTCACCGGCCGCGCCGCCGGCGCGCTCGAGCCAGAGCCAGGCGCGCTCGTACCGGGCACGCAGGAACTCGACCCAGGCCAGCTCCCTCCAAGCGGTCGCCGCCAGCGGCAGCGCACCGATCTGCTCCGCCAGCTCGCCCGCCTCGTGCAGCGACGCGGCTCCCTCCTCGTCGTGACCGCGGGCGGCATGCACCAGCGCCGACCCGAGACCGACGAGCGCGCGGGCCCGCAACGGCGGGTCGTCGAGCCGCTCCGACTCGGCGACGGCGCGCCGGAAGAGGTCGATCCCGTCCGTCCAGGAGCCGGCCGCGACGGCCGCCTGGGCGGCGTCGAGCCGCGCGCGCACCGACGCCCGCGTCGCAACGCCCTCCGGCTCACGGCGTCTCGTTGCGAGCGCGTCCCGAAGGGCTCCGCTCGGCGTCGTCCCCAGCTCCGACTCGAACAGCGCCACGCAGGCCTCGACACGCCGAGCGGCCTCCTCGCTCCGGCCTGCCGCGACGAGCGAGCGCACGAGCACGACGTGGTGGTTCTCGTCGTAGGCGTCGAGGCCCACGAGACGCTCGGCGTAGGCGGCGGCCTGCGCGGGATCTCTCGCGAGGCTCGCCAACGCCGCCTCGCGCAGCACCGCCGCCGCCAGCCCGCCCAGCCGCCGGCGCTCCCCCGTCAGCCACAGGTCGAACGCGGGCGCCGCGTCGAACGAGACTCCCTCCAGCAGCTCGCGGTCCACATTCGACAGGCTCGCCGCCTCGCTCCACCGGCCGCGCTCGACGACGTCCACGTCGACGAACATGGCGGCCGGACGACGCAGCGCGACCGGGTCACCCTCGACGACGACCCCGCCGCCGAGCAGCCGGCGCACGCTCGTCAGCACCCAGCGCACCGACGCGAGCGGGTCGTCAACGTCGGGAAACAGCAGCTCTGCCAGCCGCCGCCGCGACGGAGGGCGCTCGGTGAGCAGCAGGTATGCGAGCGCACCCCACGTCTTCCGGTCCCGCGGCGGCTGCGCCACCGCCTCCGCGAGCCGAACCACGGGAGGTCCCAAGAGCTGAACCGAGAGCGCCATTACCTAGCTCCTCCTGACCACCGGCCGTCAGGTGACACGATGGCCGTTTCGCGTCGGCAGCGCAAGCGGGCCACTCGTCGCCCGGCCCCACGTACCGCGACCTCGGTCCCGATCACAGCTGTCGCGCCTCTGTGAAGCGGTACGCGGTCGCAGATGTCTGTCCAAGTCCTGCCCCCGCTACTCCGCGAGGCCGCCGCCACAAGCGGCCTTTCGCGTGTTCACGGGTTCCTCTCATACGACGTCCTCGACGGCAGTCGTCGGCGAGACGGCAAGACCAGGTGTGACCAGGTCGTCGAGATTGCCGCTGACGAGAGTCCAGCCGCCCCGGGGAAGCGCACGCGGTGCCGAGGCTGGAGGGGTCAAGGGGTCCCTGCCGGCCGAGGGCCTCCGCCTCGTGCTCGCGTCTAACGCGTCCTCAGCGTGAGCGACCGGGGGCGCGACACGTTGCCCGACTGGTCGCGGGCAACGAGCAGGATCTGGTAGCGCCCGCGCTTCGTCGTCGCGGCCGCCGGCAGCACGATGGTGCGGCGACCCGCCGGGAGCCGCCGCGAGAGCGACGCGACGGGCCGGACGGGCCGCGGGACCACGCGCCG
>DATKBA010000125.1:0-7653 GCA_035514455.1 Gaiellaceae bacterium
CGGCCTGCTCGAGGGCGAGTCGCTCGTCTACTGGCTGCGCAAGCTCGTCTTCCGCGGCGCCTGGCTCGACCACCGCGTCAAGGAGGGGCTGCTCGAGGTCGCCTGGGACGAGGAGAGCGGCGACTTCGGCTACGCCGAGCCCCGCGGCGGCCGCGCCCTGCTCGAGCTGGCGCCGGTGCCCTCCTGGCACGAGCTCCAGTTCCGCCGGTGAACCCCCACGCCCCTGATCGGCGGCGCCTCCCGGCCGGCGGAGCCGGCCTCCGGCGCCGCCTCGCGTGGCTCGCGGCGCTCCAGCCGGCGGCCCGTACGCGCGTACTGTTCCGCCGGCCTACGCACCGCGAGCCACGCGTCAGGAACGTGGGGGGCCGCGCAGTTGTCCTCCTCGGCTTCATCGCCGTCCTGCTCGCGGTCGACACGCAGGTCGACGCCCGCGGCCAGCTGCTGCTCGGGCTCGCCGCCTGGGTCGCGCTCGGGCTCGCGCTGCGCGGCGTGCCGCCGCTGCTCCGCGCCCAGGCGCTCGTCGTCGTCGTCGTCGCTACCGGCGCCGAGATCGTCGGCTCGATCATCTGGGGCGTCTACACCTACCGGCTCGAGAACCTGCCGTCGTTCGTGCCGCCGTGCCACGGGCTCGTCTACCTCGCCGGCGTGGCGAGCGCCGGCGCCGCAAGTAACACAGTGTCACGAGGTCGGCTCGTCCGCTTCGCCCTCGCCACCGTGCTCGCCTGGGGTCTGCTCGGCGTCACGGTGCTGCCGCGGACCGACGTCGCGGGCGCGCTCGGGGCGGTGTTGCTCGCGCTCTACCTCGTGCGGGGCCGCGCTCCGGCGGTGTACGCGGGCGTCTTCCTCGTCGTCGCCTGGCTCGAGCTGTACGGGACGGCGATCGGCACCTGGGAGTGGGCTCCGATCATCCCCGGCACGGGCGTCCCGCAGGGGAACCCGCCGAGCGGCGTGGCGTCCGGCTACGTCTGGTTCGACATCGTCGCGCTCGCCGTGGCGCCGCGACTGCTCGCCTACGCCTCCTCCGCGGCCGCTCGCTCGCGCCGCTCCTCGACGAGGTACGCGCCGACCGTCCCGGCGAGGCTCGCGACGACGACGAGCCCGAACGCGAACCCGGCGAGCATCGCGATCCTGCCGCCGACGCTCTCCGGCACCGGATCGGCCTGCAGCGCGAGCACCGTCGCCGCCGCCCACAGCACGGCGTCGCCGAACGACGAGAACGCGGGCGTCTCGCGGTCGCGCTCGAACAGGTACGCGAACTCGGCGACGGCGATCGCGACCACGACGGCGGTCGCGCCCAGGTAGCCGAGCCGCGAGCGGAAGAGCCGCTTCGCCGTCCCGAAACTGCGGTACGACGACGAGACGATGCGCGTGGCCGGGAGCGCGCGCCCGAGCCTCAGCAGCCGCAGGAACCTGAGGACGCGCAAGGTCGGGACGACGAGCGCAAGCAGCCGCAGCCAGTGGCGTCGGAGGAAGCGGCGGCGGCTCGGCGCGAGCCAGAGCTGCGTCAGGAACTCGACCGCGAAGACCGCCCAGATCGCCCACCCGATCGCCAGCACGACCCACTCCGCGCGCGGCGACAGCTCGACCGCGAGCTCGTACCCGACGAGGAGCGCGAACACGACGCCGAGCCACGCCATGAACGGATCGGCGCGTTCCGTCGCGCCGCGGAGCCAGAGCTCGAACCCGTCGTCGTCGGCGTGGCGGCGCATTAGGCGTCAGCCGGAAGCGAGAACCCGAACGGCCCCTGCGGCTCTACCTCACTCAGCCTGAGCTGCCGGATCGCGCCGAGCGGGACGATCAGCTCCTGCGGCTCGCCGCCCGTGTCCTCCGCGTGCGGCACGAGCGTCAGCAGCCCGTATCCGGGCTCGGCCGAAAGCGACGCGAGCCGCAGCAGCGCCCCGTCCCAGAGCTCGACCTCGACCTCGGCCTGCTCGAGGCCGTGCTCGACGGCGAAGGTCTCGATCCGGCGGTGGATCCGCGCGACGAGGTCTTCGAGCGGCCCCGCCGTCCCGGGTGTCCAGAGCTCGGCCACGCGCCGGATGTTAAACGCCGAGCTCGGCCGGCAGTGGTCGGGCGTGGACGACGACGAGCGTCGTCGTCGGCCGCGTCAGCGCGACGTACAGCTCCCTCAGCCCCTGCTCGCGCGCCGCGACGAGCGCGGGCTCGACGACGATCACGTGGTCGAACTCGAGGCCCTTCGCGGCCCGCGGCGTCAGCAGCGGGATCCCGTCGAAGGCGCTCTCGTGGGAGAGCGCGGGCTCGACGAGCTCGTCCGGGACGATCAGGGCCACGAGGCCGTCCTCGCGGGCGAGCCGCGCCGCCTCGACGTAGGCCTCGCGCAGCAGCTCGTGCTCCTCGACCCGGCGGAGCACGGGCTCGCTCCCGCCGGCCCGGTAGGCGAGCGGCCGCAGGGTCCCCGGCGCGATCGTGTCGAGCAGCGGCAGCGCGAGCTCCATGATCTCGCGCGGGACGCGGTAGGCGTGGCGCAGCTCCTCGACCTCGGCCTCCGCGCCGCGCGGCAGGTGCGGCAGGACCTCCTCCCAGCTCTCGTACGCGACCGGGCCGGTGCCCTGCGCGACGTCGCCGAGGATCGTCAGCGCGCCGTCGCGCACGCGCCGCGCGATCATCCGCAGCTGCATCGGGGAGAGGTCCTGCGCCTCGTCGACGATCACGTGGTCGTAGGTGCGCGGCGGCTCGCCCACGAGCGCGTGCGCCTCGTCGAGGAGCGGCACGTCGCCCGCGCTCCACCCGGAGGGACGGCGCCGCAGCAGCCGCTGCTCGTCCTCGTCGAGGACTCCCTCCGCCGCCTCCGCGAGAAGCGCCGGCGTCGTGAAGAGCGAGCGGACGAGCCGCTCGGGCGTCACCTGCGGCCAGGCTCTCTCGACGACCGCGTTGAGCAGGCCGCCCGCCTTGAGCGCATGCTCGATCTCCTCCCCGTCCCGGAACGCGGCGCCCTGCAGGATCCGCCCGTACTCGGAGTAGAAGCTGCGCACGATGCCCATCCGGAAGCGCTCGCGCGCAGCGGCCGTCGTCCCGTGCCGGCCGCGGATCTCGTCCAGGAGCGCGCGCTGCTCGCGGACGCGGACGCGGACGTACGATCCCTCGAGCTTGAGGATCAGCTCCTCCGGCTCGCCGGCCAGCCGCAGCTCCGCGGCGCGCGCGATCACCTCGGCCAGGCGCGTGTCCGCCTTCAGGCGGGCGACCTCCGGCCGCTCCGGCAGCACGGGCTCGATCCCCGGGACGAGCTCCGAGACGGCGAGCTGCTCGACGCTGCCCTCGCCGAGGGCCGGCAGGACGTGCGAGACGTACTCCATGAACGTGCGGTTCGGCCCGACGACGAGGACGCGGCTGCGGGCGTTGCGCTCGCGCTCGGTGTAGATCAGCCAGGAGGCGCGGTGGAGCCCGACCGCCGTCTTGCCGGTGCCCGGGCCGCCCTGGATCACGAGCGGCCGGTCGGGCTCGCGCGTGATCAGCCGGTACTGGTCGGCCTGGATCGTCGCGACGATGTCGCGCATGTGCGTGTCGCGGCTGCGCTCGAGCTCCTCCAGCAGGAAGTCGGCGACGCTCGCGCCGTCCAGCGAGGAGCCGTCGAGCGCCTCGTCCGCGAGGTCGAGCAGCTTCCGGCCCTGCGCCCGGAAGCGCCGGCGTAGCGTGACGCCGTGGGGATCCTGCGGCGTGGCGGTGTAGAAAGGCCGGGCGGCGGGCGCCTGCCAGTTCACGACCACCTGGTCGCCTTCCTCGTCGTGCACCCAGCGGCGGCCGACGTAGAGCGCGCGCTCGACGGCCTCGAAGTCGAGCCGGCCGAAGAGGAGGCCGCGCTCGGCGTCCTCGAACGTCGCGAGCCGCTTCGCCGCCCACGCGTCGAGCGCCGCCTGCGCGACCTCGCCGTCGGCGGCGTCGCCGGCGCGGAGGACGGTCTCGCGCATCCGCTCGAGGTACGCGTAGGCGCGGTCGACGTATGCCTGCTCGGCCTTGAGCTCGGGGTGGCTCATCGAGCGAGAAGCCTAGACTCGGCGGCGTGAGACTTCTCCTCGCCGTCGTCGCGCTCGCCGCACCGGCACCGTCGGCGCCTCTCCCGCAGGAGCCGGCCGCCGTGGCCGGAGCGCTCGAGCGGACGACCCTCGAGCTCCACGGCGCGATCGACGCCTGGCAGGCGGGCCCGCGCGCCGCCGGGGCGACGCCCCGCGACGTCACGCTCTGGGCGCTCCACCAGCAGCGGCTCTTCCTGAAGCTCACCTACGACGCAGACCTCGGCCGGCGTGCGCGACCGCTGCTCTCACGGGACGCGCGGGAGACGCTCGACGCGCGCCGCCGCCTCGTCGCGCTGACGCCGCCGACGAAGCTCCCGCTCTCCGCCTTCCGCACCGGGCCGGCGCTGCCGGCGAGGACGTTGCTTCGGCACTACCGCGAGGGGGAGCGGCGCTTCGGGGTCGAGCCGGAGGTGCTCGCGGCGGTCAACTTCGTCGAGACCGGCTTCAACCGCTTGCGCTCGCGGAGCTCGGCGGGCGCGCAGGGGCCGATGCAGTTCATGCCCGCGACGTGGCGCGCCTACGGCCTCGGCGGCAACGTGCACGACCCGCGCGAGGCGATCCTCGGCGCCGCCAACTACCTCCGCGCCTCCGGCGCGCGCACGGACCTGCGCCGCGCGCTCTGGCACTACAACCACTCGGAGCGTTACGTGGACGCCGTCGCGCGCTTCGCCGCCCAGATGCGGCGCGACCCGGCGATCTTCTTCCAGTACCACGCCTGGCAGGTCTTCATCAAGACGCGGTCCGGGCCGCGCCGGATCACCGGCCCGTAGTCCAGTGCGGCTCTGAGCCGCCGGAGCGACGCGACACCTCAGGGGTCTTGCACGAACGGGATCCGCTCCTGCGGATCCCCTTCTGGCGCCGGCAGAGCAGCGCCGACGTGGGCTCGGCCGAGCTTCGTGATCACGCGGCCGCGCGGGGTGCGCTGGAGGAAGCCGAGCTGGAGCAGGAAGGGCTCGTAGACGTCCTCGATCGTGTCCGTCTCCTCGCCGAGCGTGACCGCGAGCGTCGAGAGCCCGACCGGGCCGCCGTCGAACTTGAACGCGACCGCGCGCAGCAGCTCGCGGTCGGTGCCCTCGAGGCCCTCCGCGTCGATCTCCATCAGGTCGAGCGCCTCACGGGCGACGGCGGTCGTGATCGCGCCCTGGTGGCGGACCTCGGCGACGTCGCGGACGCGCCGCAGGATCCGGTTCGCGATCCGGGGCGTGCCGCGCGAGCGACTCGCGATCTCGGCGCAGGCCTCCTCGTCGATCGCGACGCCGAGGATCCCGGCGGAGCGACGGACGATCGCGCCGAGCTGCTCGGTGTCGTAGTACCCGAGCCGGAAGGTCATCCCGAAGCGATCGCGGAGCGGCGTCGTCAGCAGGCCGGTGCGGGTGGTCGCACCGACGAGCGTGAACTGCGGCAGGTCGAGCGTGAGCGTGCGCGCCGCCGGGCCCTGGCCGACGATGATGTCGAGCCGGAAGTCCTCGAGCGCCGGGTAGAGGATCTCCTCGATCGCGCGGTTGATCCGGTGGATCTCGTCGACAAAGAGGACGTCCCTGAGCTCGAGCGCGGTCAGGATCGCCGCCATGTCGCCCTTCCGCTCGAGCGCGGGGCCGGCGATCGTGCGAATCCCGACGCCGAGCTCCTCGCGGATGATCTGCGCGAGCGTCGTCTTGCCGAGCCCGGGCGGGCCGACGAGCAGGACGTGGTCGAGGGCCTCGCCGCGCGCCTTCGCGGCCGCGAGCGCGATCGCGAGCTGCTCCTTGACGCCCTCCTGGCCGACGAACTCGTCCAGGCTGCGCGGGCGGAGCGAGCGCTCGAGCTCCTCCTCCTCGGGGCCGAGCACCTCGGCGGCGACGGCGCTCATGCGGCCTCCCTCGCCTGCGGCTCGGTCGCGCGGGGGAAACCCGGTTTCCCCCGCGAGCCCCCTCGCGTTGACGCCGATGCTCCGCATCGGCGCGCTCCTGCCGGGGGAACCCGCCGGTTCCCCCGCGCCCCCTCCTGGCAGCATGACTGCGTCATGCTGCCTGCCTGAGCGCGAGCCGCACGCGCTCCTCGGCCGGCAGGTCGGGGTCGACGGACGCGAGCGCCTGCTCGGCCTCGACGACCGAGTAGCCGAGCTCGACGAGCGCGTCGCGGGCGGTGACGTGCGGCGAGGTGCCCGCGGCGACGGAGATCGGGACGGGATCCTCGGCGCCGAGCTTCTCCTTCAGCTCGAGCACGATCCGCTCGGCGGTCTTCTTGCCGACGCCGGGGATCGCCTGGAAGCGGGCGGCGTCCTGGAGCACGATCGCGCGGCGCAGGTCGGCCGCCGGCGAGCCGGAGACGATCGCGAGGGCCACCTTGGGGCCGATTCCCGCGACGGTGAGCAGGTGGAGGAAGAGCTGCCGCTCGGACGCGTCGGCGAAGCCGTACAGGTGGAGCGCGTCCTCCCGGACGTGGAGGTAGGTCTCGACGGACACCTCGCCCCCGCCCTCAGCGGCTCGCACCGCGCCCGGCGTGGCGGCGAGCAGATAGCCGACGCCAGCGACGTCGAGCACGAAGCCCTCCGGCGTCCGGCCGGCCAGCGTCCCCCTGAGGCGCGAGATCACGCGCCGCTCCTCAACCCGCGATCCGCAGCAGCGGCGGTGCGAGGGCGTGGCAGATCGCGACGGCGAGCGCGTCGGCCGCGTGGCTCGGGGTCGGGTTCGATTCCATGGCGAGAATTGCGCGAACCATCCGCTGCACCTGCGCCTTCTCGGCGCGGCCGTAGCCGCAGACGGTCTGCTTCACACGGGCCGGCGGATATTCAACGCACGCGACGCCGACCGCCGCGGCGGCGACGAGAACCGCCCCGCGCGCCTGCCCGACGGAGAGCGCGGTGCGGGCATCTGCTCCGACGAACGACTCTTCCACTGCGACGGCGTCCGGCGCGTGCGCCGCAATGAGCTCCTGCACGCGGTCGAAGATCGTCTTGAGGCGCAGCTCGGGGCGCTCCCCCGCGGGCGTCTGCCACCACCCGTGGTCGAGTGCCCTGATACGGCCTCCGCTTTCTTGGACGATCCCGTACCCGCAAGCAGCCGTCCCTGGATCGATGCCGAGAACCCTCACGCGGAAAGGTTAGGCAGGGCGTCGGACGTTCCTGCGTTGCTTGCGCAAGATCGGAATCCGCCGAGCGGATTCCGATCTTGCGCGAAGACCCCTAAAGGGTCGCTTCGCTCCCAAAAGCGCCTCACCCGATGCCTCTCCCTTACGAGGCGACGGCCTCCAGCACCTGCTCGGGGATGTCGAAGTTCGCGGCCACGTCCTGGACGTCGTCGTTGTCCTCGAGCGCCTCGATCAACCGGATCAGCTTCTTCGCCGACGCCTCCTCGGCGACCTCGACCGTCGTCTTCGGGATCATCGTCAGCTCGGCCGACTCGACCGCAATCCCCGCGGCCTCGATCGCCTCGCGCACGGCGGTGAGCGCCTCCGGCGCGGAGGAAACCTGAAACACGGAGCCGTCGCGCTCGACGTCGTCCGCGCCGCCCTCGGCGGCGGCGAGCGTCAGCTCGTCCTCGTCGACCGACTCCGCGTCGACGAGCACGATCCCGCGGCGCTCGAACAGCCACGCGACGGCGCCGGTCGTGCCGAGGTTGCCGCCGTGCTTGGAGAACGTGTG
>DATKBA010000126.1:0-3586 GCA_035514455.1 Gaiellaceae bacterium
CGACAAGTCCGGCTACGCCGGGCTCTCGCAGCTCGCCCGCGCCTACGTCGGCGGGCTGCTCGAGCACGCGCCCGCGCTGCTCGCCTTCTGCGCTCCGACGACGAACTCGTACCGGCGGCTCGTGCCCGGCTACGAGGCGCCCGTCAACCTCGTCTACTCGCAGCGGAACCGCTCGGCCTGCATCCGGATCCCGATGTACTCCGACTCGCCGAAGGCGAAGCGGATCGAGTTCCGCTGCCCCGACGCGGCCGCGAATCCGTACCTCGCCTTCTCGGCGATGCTGATGGCCGGCATCGACGGGATCGAGCGCGGGCTCGACCCGGGCGCGCCCGCCGACTACGACCTCTTCGAGGAGGCCGGACACGACGTGCCGCAGGTGCCCGGGTCGCTCGCGGAGGCGCTCGACGCGCTCGAGGCCGACCACGAGTTCCTGCTCCGCGGCGGCGTCTTCACCGAGGACCTGATCCGGACCTGGATCAACTGGAAGCGGGAGCACGAGGTCGACGTCGTCCGGCTTCGCCCCCACCCCGCAGAGTTCGCTCTGTACTACGACGCATGATCAAGGTCGAGGCAGTCGTGGTGCGGGAGAAGGTCGAGGAGGTGATGGACGCCGTCACCGAACGCACCGGCCACATAGGCGTCACGGTGCTCGAGGCGGTCGGGCACGGCCGCCAGCCCGGGATCACGCACGAGTACCGCGGCCGCGTCTTCGAGTCCCGCTTCCTGCCCAAGGCCCTGCTCGTCTTCGTCGTCGAGGACGAGCGGGCCGACGCGGTGGTGGAGACGATCGTCGCGACCGCAAGGACCGGGCACGAATCGGGCGACGGGATCGTCTGGACGACGCCCGTGCTCGGGGTCAGGCACCACCGCACCGGCGCGCCGCTCGAGGAGGTGGGCGTGTGACCAACCGCGACCTCGCGATCGCCGCCTCGACGATCTGGGTCGTCGTCGCGGCGATCCTCGTCATGTTCATGCAGGCCGGCTTCGCCTTCCTCGAGGCGGGGCTGACGCGGATGAAGAACGTCGGCCACGTCGCGGCGAAGAACGTGCTCACGTTCGCGCTCGCGGCGATCGCGTACTACCTCGTTGGCTTCGGGATCGCGTTCGGCGACGGCGGCAACGGGCTCGTCGGCGGCTCCGGCTTCTTCCCCTCCGCGGAGACGCTGCTCGCAATCGGCGCCGAGCCCTTCTCCTGGTTCTCGACCGTGCCCGCGTCGGGCGCGTACCTCTTCCAGGTCGTCTTCGCGGGCGTCGCGCTCGCGATCGTCTGGGGCGCGATGGCGGAGCGGACGAAGCTGTGGGTCTACTTCGCGTTCGGCGTCGTCTTCGTCCTCATCTACTCGGTCGTCTCGCACTGGGTCTGGCACCCGGACGGCTGGCTGTTCGCGCTCGGGATGCAGGACTTCGCGGGCTCGACCGTCGTCCACTACCAGGGGGCGCTGGCCGCGCTCGCCGGGGCGCTCCTGCTCGGGCCGCGACTCGGCAAGTACGGCGCAGACGGGCGGCCGAACGCGATCCCGGGCCACAACATGGCCTACACGACACTCGGCGTCCTCATCCTCTGGTTCGGCTGGTTCGGCTTCAACGCGGGCTCAACGATGGGGATCCAGACGGGAGACAAGCTCGGCTACTTCGCCTACGTCGCCCTGACGACGAACGTCGCCGCGGCGGCGGGCGCGCTCGGCGGGATCCTCACGTCGTGGCTCGTCGTGCGGAAGCCCGACCTCTCGATGCTCCTGAACGGCGTGATCGCGGCGCTCGTCGCGGTCACGGCCGCGTGCGGCTTCGTCGCCCCGTGGGCGGCGATCGTGATCGGCTTCGTCGCCGGCGCGCTCGCGGTCGGCGCCGTGCTCTGGATCGAGTCGATCGGGATCGACGACCCGATCGGCGCGGTCGCCGTGCACGGGATGGCCGGCGTCTGGGGGACGCTCGCGACCGGGATCTTCGCCCTGCCCTCGCTGGCGGCCAACCTCGGCACCGGCTCGGGCGGGCTCGTCTACACGGGCAGCGCGCACCAGCTCGGCGTCCAGGCGCTGGGCATCCTCGCCGTCGGCGCGTTCACGTTCACCGCGTCGTTCGGCGCGCTCTGGGCGATGAAGCGCCTGGTCGGGATCCGCGTCGACGCCGCCGTCGAGCAGGCCGGGCTCGACGTGTCCGAGCACGGCATGTGGGGCTACCCCGAGCTGTACATCCCCGTACCGGGCGGATACGGGAGCGAGTCGCACGCCGCCGCGCTCACGCCGGGCATGCGGCACCACGCGACGACGCCCGCGCTCGCCGAGAGCTGACCGTTCCGGGCATGTCTGGGGACTGTCCCCAGACATGCCCGTTTCGGCCCTAGGAGACGGAGAAGGTGACCGTCACGACGGCGGTCGTCTGCTGCGTGCCGGGCTCGATCGGCGTCGAGCCGGCCTCCATCGCCCGGTCGGCGGCGAAGGGGACGGGCTGTTGCCCGCCGCTCTCGACGATCGCGGTGACGCGGCCGAGCGAGAGGTCGGCGGCCGCGGCGAGTGCCTGCGCGCTCGCGCGCGCGTTCGCGACCGCGGCCCGGAGCGCCCGACGGTACTGCTCGCTCTGGTCGGCGACCGTGAGCGACGGCCCGTAGACCTGGTTCGCGCCGGCCGCGACCGCGGCGTCGATCAGCGCCCCGGCCCTGCCGATGCTGGCGGTCGTGGCCGAGACGGTGTTCGTTGCCACGAACGTCTGCACCTCGTTCCGCTCGCCGTACCGCGGCGAGAGGGAGACGGACTGCGTCCTGACGTCGGCGCCGCTGGCGGCCTTGACGGCCGCGATCACCTTCCGCATCTCGGCCGCGTTGGCCGAGAGCGCGGCACGGGCGGTCTCGGCCTGGCTCTCGACCCCGAACGAGAGCTCGGCGCGGTCGGGGGTGGAGGCGACGGAGGCGGTGCCCTGGACGGTGATGCCCCCGGGTGTGTCCGCCGCGGCGCTCGAGGCGGAACCCGGGAGGGTGGCCGCGCCGGCCGCGAGGGCGAGCACGAGGGGGGCTGCAATGAGAAGGATGCGTTTGTTCATACCGTGCATACGCCGCCGGAGGAGGCGGTGTCACACGGTCCGGAGCCGCTCGCGGGCGGCGGCGAGCGCAGCCCGGACGCCGCCGGGGCCGGGCGCGGGCCGCGGCGCCGCCGCGGGCGGCTCGAACGCGCCGTCGCGGACGCTCTCGGCCACACGCTCGTGCGCGTCCCGGAACGGCATACCCTCGGCGACGAGCGCCTCGGCCGCGTCGGTCGCGAGCAGAAGCGGGTCGGAGGCCGCGGCGGCGAGGCGCTCGCGGTCGAGCTCCAGCCCGCCGATCAGGACGGCGAGGGCGCCGAGCGCGCCGCGCAGGTCGGCGCGCATCGCGAACACGGGCGGCTTGTCCTCCTGGAGGTCGCGGTCGTAGGCGAGCGGGAGGCCTTTCACGGTCGCGAGCAGGCCGGCGAGCCGCCCGATCGCCGTGCCCGCCTTGCCGCGGACGAGCTCGGCCACGTCCGGGTTGAGCTTCTGCGGCATCATCGACGAGCCGGTCGCCGCCTCCTCGGGCAGGCGCGCGAAGCCGAACTCGGCGGTCGTCCAGAGCACGAGCTCC
>DATKBA010000127.1:0-27754 GCA_035514455.1 Gaiellaceae bacterium
GAGACCGAGCTCGCGGACGAGGTAGACGAGGAGGATCGAGCCGCCGACGTTGCCGAAGAAGTTGAAGATCGCGACGGACGCGGCCATCCCCCGCACGTACTCGTGGCGGATCACGTACCGAAGCCCTTCCCAGAGCTCCGAGAGGAGCGGGCGGCGCTCCTCACGAGCGGGCTCGCGCTCGGCCGAGCGGATGCGCCCGAGCAGGAGCGCCGAGACGACGAAGCTGACTGCGTCGACGGCCACGGCCATGGGCGCCGTCAGGATCGAGATCAGGACTCCTCCCACGCCGGGGCCGCCGAGCTGCGCCGCGGAGCGGCTGACTTCCAGCTTGGAGTTGCCCTCGCTCAACTCGTCACGGGCGACGAGGCTGGGGAGGTACGACTGGTACGCGACGTCGAAGAAGACCGTGCCGATGCCCACGACGAAGCCGACGGCGTAGAGCTGCCAGATCGTCAGGCCGTCGAGCCAGTACGCGATCGGGATCGTCGCGAGCGCCGCCGCACGCACGAGGTCGGCGACGACGAGGATCGGCCGCCGGGGAAGTCGGTCGACCCAGACCCCGGCCGGCAGGGAGAAGAGCAGGAACGGCAGGAACTCGACGACGCCGAGCAGGGCGACCTCGAAGGCGCTCGCGCCGAGGACGGCAATCGCGACGAGCGGCAGCGCCAGCAGGCTCACCTGCGAGCCGAACTGACTCACGGTCTGCGACGACCAGAGCCAGAGGAAGTCGCGGTGGCGCCAGAGACCCCCCGGCCGGCGCATGGCTACGCCAGCGCCTCAGCCGCCCGGGAGATCCTGACGTCGCCGCTGACGGTCCGGACGCGCAGGCCGGCCTCGGGGCCCTGCGAGGCGACGGGCGCGTCGCTCACCTCGAGCTCGGAGCGGATCGAGCCGCTGACCGAGTTGACGTCGAGGTGGACGCGCAGGCCGCGGCGGATCGCCACTTGGACGTCGCCGGAGACTGTCTTCAGCGCGATCTCGCCGGGTCCGGCGGCCCGGACGTTCTGGTCGCCGGAGATGCTGGAGACCGTGAGCGCACCGCCGGCCTCGCGGATCTCGACGTCGCCGGAGACCGAGTTGACCTCGACCGTCTCGAGGGCGGTGCCGATCTCGACGTCGCCGGAGACCGTGTGCACCTCGCAGCGCCCGGTGACGCGCTCGAGCTCGAGGTCGCCGCTCGCGCTCTTGGCGCCGAACGAGCCGTCGACCTCCTCGAGCGAGAGGTCGCCAGAGGCGGTGCGGAGCCGGGTCTCGCCGAGCGTGCCCCTCACCTTGACGTCGGCGGAGGCGGTGTCGCAGTCGAGGGCCGAGCCGTGCGGGCAGGTGATCCGCACGCTCACCTTGGCGGAGCCGATGCCCCAGGGGCCGATCGCGATCGTCCAGCTCCGGCCCTCGAGCTCGACGGTGACCTCGTCGCCGCGGGCCTCGACGCGAGCCTTCTCGATCGCCTGCCGGGTCGCATCGGAGTCGTTCAGCGGCGTCAGCTCGACGGTGGTCTCGGCGACGTCCGCGGTCTCGATGCGGACGTCGCCGGCGGGGTTGCGGACGCGCAGGCGCGCCCGCTCGGTCGGGAAGCTATGCACGGCGAAGCCCCTTGCGCGACGGCCTCACGATCCGCTCGTCGCGAATCGGGGAGATGTAGTCGGGAACGAGCAGGAACAGGACGCCGGTGCCGAACGGGACTGGGTGAAGGCGGGACATGTGAGCTCCTTTCAGCTCTCTGCGTAGCCGGACAGGCGCCGGCCGGCGCGGACGGAACGGGTCTCGAGGCCACGTGCCAGCGCGCGCACGATCCACGAGTTGACGGAGACGCTCTCTCGTGCAGCGGCGACCTCGACCTGAGCCTTGAGCGACTCGGAGAGGCGCAGCGTGATGCGGGCGGTGAGCGCGTCGTCGGCGGGAGCGGCGGCCGGCTCGGCCTCCTCGTCCTCGACGTAGACGAGCTCGGGCTCCCGGCCGGCGAGGCGAACCTCGATGCGGCCCGGAACCTGGGCGGAGAGGGTGGCGGCGACCTCGCCCAGCAGGTCGAGGAACCTCAGCTGGAACGAGGCCTCGAGCGCCTGGGAGAGCCGGCGCCCCGCCTCCTGGGCGGCCTCGTCGCCGGCGAGCTCTGCCGCCGCCGCGAGGTCTTCCTGGAGTGCGTGGACATACGGTGCCATCTGCATGGCACCAATGTGACATCATTTTGATGTCTTGTCAAGTCGCCGTGACATCGGCGTGATGCCGCGACCTATCCGAACACGAACTCCATCCGCTCGCAGTAGACCTCGGCCACGACGCGCCGGATCGTCTCCTTCGCCGAGTCGCCCGTCTCCGGCTCCACGCTGACGATCCCCACGCCGTGCAGCTCGACCCGGGCGAGCTCGTCCTGGAGGTTCGAGGCGAGGAAGACGATCGCCCCCGTCCGCTCCGCCTTCTCGTCGTTGTTGCCGTCGAGCACGAAGTCCTGGTGCCATGCCTCCCACGGGGCCGCGTCGCTCTCGGCGAGGGTGATCTTGAGGTTCGGGAACTCGAGCTTCCCAGGCTCTCGCACGGGCTCGCGGTCCGCCCCGGCGTCGTCGGCGACGGCGGTCTGCTTGATCGTGAACGCGTCGACCTTGCTGACCCTCGCCGTCGGCAGCCCGTCGAGCCGGACGCGGAAGTTCGACGGCAGCCACTGCTTCTGCTTCGACGCCGAGACCGGCGTCAGCTGCTTGCCGGAGCCGGGCTTGCGCTCCGTCCGGTCGGGGGCGAACTTGAGCACGAGGTAGGCCGGGTCCTTCGCGGCGGCGTCGAGCGCGGGGAAGCCGACCTCGGTGATCAGCGCGTCGTGGAACTCCCGGCGCGACTTCTCGACGTAGTTGAAGTCGGCGGCGACGATCGCGCCGTTCTTCCGCTGGTAGGTCCCCTCGAGCGAAGCGGAGATCCAGTCGTAGACCGAGGGGGTCATGGCGAATCCGAGCTGCAGGGCGAACTCGCCGTACCTGACGTTGCCGATGTGCTTCTTCTGGTAGTAGGTCGCGCTGCCGGGCTCGCTGACCACCTCGCCTGCGATCTCACCTCCCTCGACCGACGCGAGGAACCCGGCGGCGGCGCCGTCGAGCGCGAGGAGATAGCGGCCGGCCGCGAACGGCCGCGGCGCTGCGGCCGCTCCGGCCGAGCGCGTCTTCCAGGCACCGGTCGCGAGCGCGGCGCCCGTGATCCCGGCCGCCGCGAGGAACTTCCCCCGCGAGGCCTCGTGTCGCTCCAGGTCGTCCATTCGAACGGACGCTACACCCGTCTCGTGCCCACTTCAACGAGGCCGCAAAGCTTGCGGCCGCTGGTACCGTCGATGGCCGCTCGTGGACCACGTGGACCCACCCGACCTCCCATGCGCAAGGAGAGGGATCCGCAGAAGCGGATCCCTCTCCGCGCGAAAGACCCCTGAAGGGTCGCTTCGCTCCCACCTCCCATGAATCACGTCGATCCACCCGACCTCGCCCTCCGGCCGACCCTGCGCCGGCTCTTCCCGCTCTGGTGGGAGCAGCGCCGCCTGGTCGCGGTCGGGGTCGCCTTCGCGTTCGCCTTCACGGCGCTCTCGATCACGATCCCGATCCTGATCCAGCGCGTCGTCGACGAGGCGATCGTCGGCCCGCAGGACGACCGGCTCCTCCCCTATCTCGGCGCGATCCTGTTCCTCGCCGTGCTCCGCTTCGGGGTCAACTACTCCCGCCGCTTCGCGACCGCGCGGGTCGGGATCGCGGTCGAGGCCCGCCTGCGGGGGATGCTCTACGACGCCTACCTGCGCTACCCGCGGGCCTTCTTCGACCGCCACGCGACGGGGGAGGTGATCTCGCGCGCGACGAACGACATCTATCCCGTCCGCTACTTCATCGGCTGGGGCGTCGTGCAGGGGATCCAGAGCGCGATGATGATCGTCGGCGCCGCGATCGTGCTCGTGACCGTGAACGCGCGGCTCGCGCTCTTCTCCGCGCTCGCGATGCCGGCGATCGCCGTCCTCACCTGGCTCTTCGCGCACAAGCTCTTTCCGATCTCGCGCCTGGTCCAGGCGCGCAAGGGCAACCTGACGGAGGCCACCGACGAGGCGGTGATCGGGATCGAGATGGTGCAGGCCTTCGGCCGGGAGGAGGACGTGCGCACGCGCTTCCTCGGCCGGGCCGAGGCGGTCCGCCACGAGACGATGCGCCAGGCGAGCGTCGAGGCGAACTACCTGCCCGGCCTCCTCTTCCTCCCCACCCTCGGTATCGCGGCGGTGCTCTTCCTCGGCGGGCGCGAGGTGATCGCGGGACAGCTGACGATCGGCGAGTTCATGCTCTTCATCACGCTGCTGCTGCAGCTCGTCTGGCCGCTCGAGGCGCTCGGCTGGATCATCAACCTCGGCCAGCGCGCCGTCGCCTCGGCGGGCCGCAGCTTCGCGTGGCTCGAGGGGATCCGGCCCCTGCCCGAGCCGGCCGAGCCGCAGCACCTGCCCGACGGGCCGCTGCGGGTGCGCTTCGAGGACGTGCGCTTCGCATACGGGACCGAGCACGAGGTGCTCGCGGGCGTCGATCTCGCCGTCGAGCCGGGCGAGATCGTCGCGGTCTGCGGCTCGACCGGATCGGGCAAGACGACGCTCCTCAACCTGCTGCCGCGCTTCTACGACCCGACCGGCGGGCGCGTCCTCGTCGGCGGCATCGACACGCGCGACGTCCCGATTGCCGAGCTGCGGAGCGCGGTCGCGATCGTGACGCAGAAGCCCGTGCTCTTCTCCGTGCTGCTGCGCGACAACCTGCTCTCGGCGCGGCCGGACGCCTCGTGGGACGAGGTGCTCGCCGCCTGCACGGCCGCAGGCGTCGCAACGTTCGTCGACGACCTGCCCGACGGCTACGACACGCTGATCGGGGAGCGCGGCGTCAACCTCTCCGGCGGCCAGCGGCAGCGCGTCGCGCTCGCCCGGGCGCTGCTCGCCGGGGCGCGCGTGCTCGTCCTCGACGACCCGATGTCGGCCGTCGACACCGAGACCGAGCGGCTGCTCGTCGAGAACCTCCGCCCCGCGGTCGCAGGCCGCACCGTGCTCGTCGCCACGCAGCGCCTCTCCACGATCGGCGTCGCCGATCGCGCCGTCGTCCTCGACGGCGGCCGCGTCGTCGAGCAGGGACGCCCGGCCGCGCTCCTCGCCGCCGGCGGGCTCTTCACCGCGCTCTTCGGAGACGAGTCCGTTGCCGCATAGGAAGCACACCGGGCTCTCCCGGCTGCTCCCGTACGCGCTCGAGCGGAAGGGCCAGATGGCCGCGATCGCGCTGCTCGCCGCGGTCTCGGCGGCCGCGCCCGTCGCCGGCTGGCACCTCGTCGAGGACGCGATCAACCGGGGGATCCAGCAGGGCGACGAGGGCCGCCTGACGCTCGACGTGATCCTCTACATCGCGGTCAACGCGGCAGCGTGGATCCTGGGCACGGCCACCTGGCGCGGCCTCGCCAGCATGGGCCAGCGGATCGTGCTCGAGCTGCGGCGCGACCTCTTCGAGCACCTGACCTCGCTCTCGCTGCGCTACTTCTCCCAGCAGAAGGCCGGCTGGATCATCTCGCGGCTGACGAGCGACGTGGACGCGCTCTCGGACGTGCTCAACCAGGGCCTGACGACGCTCGTCGTCAACACGCTCACGC
Source organism: Gaiellaceae bacterium (assembly GCA_035514455.1). GTDB lineage: Bacteria > Actinomycetota > Thermoleophilia > Gaiellales > Gaiellaceae > Gaiellasilicea. The sequence goes on from DATKBA010000127.1 coordinate 5,623, forward strand.
TCGTCGCGGCGGTCGCCGGCCTCTTCCTGCTCGACTGGCGGCTCGGGCTCGTCGCGCTCTGCATCCTGCCGCCCGCGATCGTGATCACGCGCTGGTTCCAGCGCGTCTCGCACGCTGCCGCGTCCGAGGTGCGCACGCGGATCGCGATCGTGACCGCCCAGCTCGCCGAGTCGGTCGCCGGCATGGCCGTGATCCAGGCCTTCAACCGCGAGCGCGCCTTTCAGGCCGAGTTCGACGGGCTGAACGAGGACAACCGGGTCGCCAACGTGTACGTGCAGCGGATCTACTCCGTCTTCTTCCCGGCGATCGAGCTGCTCGGGGCCGTCGCGACCGGCGCGGTCCTCTTCGCCGGCGCGAAGCTGATCGACGCGGGCACGCTCGAGGTCGGGACGCTGATCGCGGCGGTCGGCCTGCTCGCGCTCGTCTTCCAGCCGCTGCAGGAGCTCTCGGAGCTGTACGGCCAGGTGCAGGCGGCGAACGCGGCGATGGACAAGATCAGCTCCGTGCTCGACGCCGAGATCGACGTCGCCGACAAGCCGGACGCGCGCCCGCTCGGCCGGATCGACGGGCGGCTCGAGCTCGACCGGGTCACGTTCGCCTACGGAGACAAGCCCGTGCTGGAGGAGATCGAGATCTTGGTGCCCGCGGGCGGCTGCCTCGCGCTCGTCGGCGAGACGGGCGGCGGCAAGTCGACGACGGCGAAGCTGATCGCCCGCTTCTACGACCCGGACGAGGGCGCCGTCCGCGTCGACGGCACCGACCTCCGCGACGTCCAGCTCGTCGGCTACCGGCGCCAGCTCGGCGTCGTGCTCCAGGACCCGTTCCTGTTCAGCGGGACGATCGCGGACAACATCCGCTTCGCCAAGCCGGACGCGTCGGACGACGAGGTGCGCGCAACCGCCGCCGCCGTCGGCGTCGACCGCGTCGCCGCGCGGCTCGAGCACGGCCTCGAGCACGTCGTCCGCGAGGGTGGCTCGGGCCTCTCGGCCGGCGAGCGGCAGCTGATCTCGATCGCCCGCGCCCTGCTCGCCGACCCGCGCATCCTGATCCTCGACGAGGCGACGTCGAACATCGACCGCCCCACCGAGATCCTGATCGAGCGCGCGTTCGACAGGCTGCTCGCCGGCCGGACGTCGATCATCATCGCGCACCGCCTCGCGACCGTACGCCGCGCAGACGAGATCCTGGTGCTCGAGCACGGCCGGATCGTGCAGCGCGGCACGGAGCAGGAGCTGATGGCGCAGGAGGGCCCGTTCCGGCGCCTGGCCCACCAGCTCGTCGAGGACTCGCTGCCGGCCGCGTGAGCCGCGGTGCCCGGGGTTAGTCGCCCCAGTCGAAGTCGCGGGACTTCGACCAGAGGCCGGTGTCCTCCGAGACCTCCGCGTCCGCTTCCGCGTCCGCATCCAGGTCGGCGTCCGCCGCGGGGGCGGGCGGCGCGAGCTCGAGCGACTCCTCGCCCGGCCAGATCGCAGGGATCGACTCGATCGACACCGCCTGCTCGTCGCCGTCCATCGTCTCCTCCAGCCTGGCCTGCTCTTCCGTCTTGAAGAGCGGGTGGTTGTCGAACGGATCCTCGACGCGATACCCCTCGATCGGCATCGCGGGCTCGAGCTCGGCGTTGCGGCGCTTCAGCTCGAGATGATCCTGGATCACGCGGGCGAAGAGCGAAGGCGTTTCGACGGGCATGCGGTCTCTCCGTGGTCGTTGACGCGAACGGCGTGCTGCGGCTCGTGATTGTAGCGCAGGGGTCGGAAAAGCTCCTGCTCCTGCGAGCCTTTTGCTACAAGCGCGGGACCGGATCGGCGCCCGCGTACACCCGGTTCTTGCCCGCGCGCTTGGCGCGGTAGAGGGCCCCGTCCGCAGCCTGCACGAGCAGGGCGGCCGTGGTCGACGGGCCCGAGGCCGCGACGCCGAAGCTCGCCGTCACGTGCACCGGGACGCCCTCCGCCGAAGCGATCTCGCGCTCGGCGAGCGCGGAGCGGAGGCGCTCCGCCAACTGCGCCGCGCCCTCCAGGTCGGTGTTGGGCAGGATCACCGCGAACTCCTCGCCGCCCCACCGGGCGGGGATGTCGATCTCGCGAACGGTCTCGCGCAGCGTCGCGGCCAGATCGCGGAGGACGATGTCGCCGGTCGGGTGCCCGTGCCGGTCGTTGACGTCCTTGAAGTCGTCCACGTCGGCGAGGATCAGGCCCACCCGGCCGCCGGCCCGCTCCGCCCGGGCGAGCTCGGTCGACAGGGCGTCGTCCGCGTGGCGCCTGTTCGCCAGGCCGGTGAGCGCGTCGACGAGGGCGTGCCGCTGGGCGTCGCTGTGGCGGCGCGCGTTCTCGAGCGCGACCACCGCCTGGCCCGCAAGCGACGCGGCCGTCATCCGCTCGTCGTCGTCGAAATCGCTTCCGACGAGCAGCAGGCGGCCGTGGCTGCGGCGGCCGGCGAGCAGCTCGAAGTCCAGCCGCTCCGCGCCGGAGCTGAGGTTGCCGGTCTCCACCACCGATCCGTCCTCGTCGATCACGAGGCCGCCCTCGGCCTGGGTCGCCTCGACCGCCGACTCGACGATCACCCGGCGCAGCTCCTGCGGATCGAGCGTCGCCGCGAGCGCCTCGCCGAAGCGGGCGTTCGCCTCGCGCAGGCGGCGCCGCTCGTCCTCGAGGTCGGCGAGTCGCTCCTCGAGCTGCGCGGCCATGTGGTTGAACGCGCGCCCGAGAGCGGCGAACTCGTCGCGGCCGCGAACGGGCACCCGCTCGCGCAGGCGGCCCGCGGCTATCGAGTTGGCCGCGTCGGCGAGCCGGCCGAGCGAGCCGACGATCGAGCGGCCGGCGATGTAGGCGACGCAGGCGATCAGGAGCAGGGAGCCGACGAGACCGAGGAGCAGGCGGCTCATCACGGAGCGCCGCTCGGCGGCGATCGCGGAGCTCGGCGTGGCAGCGGCGAGCACCACGCCGCTCTGCGGTGTCAGCGGCGCGCCGACGGCCCGGTAGCTCTCGGCGCCGATCCGGGTGGTCGCGATCCGCCCGGGGACGAGCCTGACCGAGCCGGCGAAGGACTGCGAGGACGCGGCCCCGACCCGGCCGTTCTCGTCGATCAGGACGAGCCCGTCGGGCGCGGTCAGGCCCGACCGGACGAGCAGCCTCTGCGCGAGTGCCCCCGTCAGCGGCAGCGCCGCGACGACCGTCGCCGACTGGTTCCCGGGCCCGACGAGGGAGACCGCCACCTCCGCTGCGAAGGGAGGAATCTCGCCCACGACCAGCGTCCCCGCCTCGACGCGCAGCGGCGGCGCCGCGGGCAGCAGCCGCTCGATCGCCTCGCGGTCGCGGTCGCGGCGCGCGAGGGCGGTCTGGAACTCCCGGTCGCGGCCGAGCCGCTCCGCGGCGCGCTGCGTCTCGCGCAGCTCGTCCTGGAAGGCCGCCTGGGCGGCGCTCAGGCCGGCTTCGAGCCGGTCGTCGACTCCGCTCGTGATCCCACGCTCGGCGACCTCGGTGAAGCCCCAGAAGGCGGCCGCGAGCGGCACGATCGCGAGCGCGAGGAACGTGCCGACCAGCTTGACCTTGAAGCTCCCCAGCACCTCGCCCTTCAGTTCCCGGCATTCCTGCCGATAGAGACGTTGGGAGTGTTTTCGGCAATGAGGGGGGTAAGCATGAGGACGATCATCGCGCGCGCGCTCGCCGCGACGCTCGCACTCGCCGGCATCGCCGGCGCGGTCGCGCTGCCGAAGCTGATCGTCGGCGGCGGCGGCGAGCCGTCCACGCCGTTCGTCGCCGCCCCCGCGCCCGACCCCGCGCCGCCGGCGATCCACGTCGCGCCGCTGCCCGAGCCGGCTTCGCCGCGCACGGCTGCGCGCCCACGCGCCGAGGCCACCCCGTCTGCCACGCCGTCCACCACGTCCTCGCTCGTGCGCGCGGCGCCGAGAGTCGCTCCGGCGGCTCCCGCGCGCCCGGCGACCACGCCCGTCGTGATGAAGACTCCCCGCGCGGCGAAGCAGGCCCCCGCCACGCCGAAGCCCGCCCCCGCCCCGACTCCGCTCCCTGCTCCCACCCCGGAGCCGGAGCCGGCCCCGGTCGTGCGCTCGCTCACCGCCGTCACGCCCCAGCCCGAAGCGGAGCCGGCGCGGACGGCCAAGAAGCCCAAGCGCGACAAGGCCAAGGGCGGACCGAAGGGCGGCAACGCAAAGCCCAAGCGAGACAAGCCCAAGCACGACGCCGCCCCGCCCGAGGCGCCTCCGGTCCCTGCGGCTCCGCCTGCCGAGCCGCCGGCCCAGGATGTGGATGCCGGCGCAGAAGACCAACATCCCGGCAAGGCGCACGGCAACGGGCACGGAAGCGACAAGGGGCACGGCAAGGGGCACGGCAAGAAGTGAGCGCGGCCGCGGCCCGGCTGTGCGAACATGCGCCGGTGCCACGCTTCCGCCCCACCAGCCCCCTCGGCCTCGCCTTCGGCGCCTTTCACCTCTGGCGCCGCCTGCCGCCGAAGCAGCGCCGGCGGGTGATGCACGCGGCGCGGACGCACGGGCCCAAGGTGGCCGCTGCGCTGCTCGCGAAACGGCGCGCCCGCCGAGGCTAGCGCTCCACTAGGCAGTACGCAGGGACTCGCGCACGATCCGGTCCTGCTCGAGCCGGTGCGCGGTCGGATACCCCTCGCTCGGGCTGGCGCGCCACGGCCGGCCGACGTAGCTGACATGGACGCCGTCGGGGGCTGCGGACTCCAGGCGGTGGCGGATCGTGCGCCAGGCGCCCATGTTCTGCGGCTCCTCCTGCGACCAGAGGAGCTCGCGCAGATTCGGGTACGAGGCGGCGAGCGCCGCAGCGGCGTCGACCGGGAACGGGTAGAGCTGCTCGAGCCGGGCGACGGCCACCGACGAAGCGGCGCCGCGATCCTCGTGGCCCTGGATGTCGTAGTAGAGCTTCCCCGACGTGAGCACGAGGCGAGTCACGGCGGCGCGGTCGGCGCCGGGATCGTCCAGCACCGGCTCGAACCGCCCCTCGGCGAGGTCGGCGAGCGTCGAGCTCGCCTGCTTGAGGCGGAGCAGGCCCTTGGGCGTCATCACGACGAGCGGCCGTGCGGTGGCATCGAGAGCCTGCCGGCGCACGAGGTGGAAGTACTGCGCGGCCGTCGTGCAGTTCGCGACGCGGATGTTCTCCTGTGCGGCGAGCTGGAGGAACCGCTCGAGCTTCGCGCTCGAGTGCTCGGGGCCGTTCCCCTCGTACCCGTGCGGCAGGAGCAGCGTCAGGCGTGAGGTCTGCCCCCACTTCGACAGCCCGGCGACGAGGAACTGGTCGATCACGATCTGGGCGCCGTTGACGAAGTCCCCGAACTGCGCCTCCCAGAGGACGAGCGCGTCCGGCGCCGCGACCGCGTAGCCGTACTCGAAGCCGAGGCAGGCGTACTCGGAGAGGGGCGAGTTGTAGATCTCGAACGACGCGGTGGCGTCGGGCAGGTGCTGGACCGGCGCGTGCGTCTCCCCGGTGCGCTGGTCGTGGAGCACCGCGTGGCGGTGGGAGAACGTGCCGCGCTCGGTGTCCTGGCCGGAGAGCCGGATCGGGATCCCCTCGGTGAGGAGGCTCGCGAACGCAAGCGCCTCCGCCTGGCCCCAGTCGATCCCGCCCTCGCGGATCGTGTCGCGCCGTCGTTCGAGCTGCTTCAACAGCTTCTCGTTCGCGACGAAGCCCTCCGGTACCGCGAGCAGCTGCTCGTTGAGGGCCTCCAGCCGCTCGGCCGGGACGGCGGTGACGACGGCGCCGCCGGTGTCGGCCGGGATCCTGCCCTCACGCGGCTGCTTCGGCGCGGCGATCGACGCCTTCAGGCGGTCGTGCGCGGCCCGGAGCTCGCCCTGCATCTGCTGCAGGCGCGCCTCTGCCTCCTCGGGCGTGATCACGCCCTCCTCGACGAGCTGGGCGACGTAGCGCTCCCGGACCGTCGGCTGGTCGGCGATCTGCTGGACCATCAGCGGCTGGGTGTACGCGGCCTCGTCCTGCTCGTTGTGACCGAAGCGCCGGTAGCCGACGAGGTCGACCACGATGTCGTGCCCGAACTCCTGGCGGTAGGCGAGCGCCAGGCGGATCGCCGAGATCGCCGCCTCGGGATCGTCCGCGTTGACGTGGACGATCGGGATGTCGAAGCCCTTCGCGAGATCGCTCGAGTAGCGCGTGGAGCGGCCCTCGTTCGGGTCGGTGGTGAAGCCGACCTGGTTGTTCGCGATCAGGTGGAGCGTGCCGCCCGTGGTGTAGCCGTCGAGGTTGGAGAGGTTGAGCGTCTCGGCGACGACCCCCTGGCCGGCGAAGGACGCGTCCCCGTGGATGAGGATCGGAAGGGCGACCGACGGGTCGTGGATGCCGGCGCCGGTGGAGCGGTCCGTCTGCTCCGCGCGCGTCCACCCTTCGATCACCGGATCGACCGCCTCCAGGTGACTGGGGTTGGGGGCGAGCGTGATCGTGACCTCGCCCGCCTCGGTGGCGCGCGTCCCGGTGGCGGCGAGGTGGTACTTGACGTCCCCCGTCCCGCCCTCGTCGTTCACGACCACCGCTTCGATCTGCCGCTCGCCCTCGAACTCGCGCAGGATCGACTCGTAGGACCGGCCGACGGTGTGCGCGAGCACGTTCAGCCGACCCCTGTGGGCCATGCCGATCACGATCTCGTGCGCGCCCGCCTCCGCCGCGAGGTCGATCGCCTCGTCGAGCATCGGCACCATCGTGTCGAGCCCCTCGAGCGAGAACTGCTTCTGCCCGAGGAACGCCCGCCGCAGGTACTGCTCGAACGCCTCCACGCGCGAGACGCGGTCGAGCAGCTGCAGGCGCTGCTCGACGCCGAGCGGCGTCCGGTAGCGGCCGGACTCGATCGACTGGCGCAGCCAGACGCGCTCGGCATGGTCGGAGATGTGCTCGATCTCGTAGGCGAGCGTCCCGCAGTACACCTCGCGGAGCGCGGGAAGCGCCTCGAGCAGCGTGTCGCCGGGTACGTGCACGCGCAGGAGCTCCGCCGGGATCCGGCTCTGGAGCTCGGGGGTGAGCGGGGGTACGAGGCGCGCCTCGTCGAGCGCGGGCTCTCCGAGCGGCTCGGAGCCGAGCGGGTCGAGCCGGGCGGCGAGGTGGCCGTGCATCCGGTGCGCCTTCACCAGTGCCATCGCGGCGGCGACGCCGCCGAGCAGCGTCTCTTCGATCGCCGCCGGCGCAGGCTGCGCCGCGGGCGGAGCCTGCGGGGCGGCGGCGGGCGTCTCGACCGTCGCGGGCGCGGCCGGCGCCGCAGTCCCGTTGCCGCCGTTCGCGCGGCCGAGCGTCTCGAGCAGGCGGGCGAGGCCGGGGTGCGAGGCGACCAGAGCGCTGTCGCCGCTCTCGAACAGCTCGCGCCACTCCGCCGGGACCGCGTCGGGGTTCTCGAGGTAGTCCTCGAGCAGGAGACGTGCGTAGCCCGCGTTCAGGCCGTCGACGTCGTGCGCGCTCACACCTGTGTTGTAGCGGTCCGTCAGTAAAGGGGGCTCTCGGTGACGACCGCGATCGTCATCCCGAGCGTCCAGCAGACGACGGCCGCAGCGACGGCCCAGCCCGCGAGCCGCTGGTTCCGCGCGGACATCCTCGACGCGACCAGGGCCAGCACGACCGCGAACGGGAGGATCCGGACCGGCCGGTACGCGAGCGCGAGGAGGCTCGCGAGGATCGAGAGCGTGGCGAGGAAGCCGGCAACGGTGTCGGCCGTGGTCCAGCGGGGGGACGCGGGCTCGTACGCGCTCACGCCGTCGCCCTCGCACGCAGAGCAGGCCGCGGGCTGCGCGGGCGTGGTCTGCGGAAGGACGCGAGACGGCGGCGGCGCCAGTCGCAGGACGGCGTGTCCGGCAACGGCGCGAGCCGCCCCGCCCCTGCGAGCGGCTGCGGCTCGGCCCTGATCGCCCACCAGACGACGGCGCCCAGGTAGACGACCGGAATCTTGAGAATCACGAGCATGAAGACGAGCTCCCAGAGCACGCGGTGATTCTAACGGGCGGGCGAGGGGTCACTCGTACGGCCCCCTCGCCCAGCATCCCGGCGTTCCTTGGTGCTCGCGTGGCGCTACCGGGCGTCGTCTCCTTCCGCGGGGACGAAGACGACACGGCCCGTCTCCCTGCCGTTCGGGCCCTCCTCGCAGCGGGCCACCTTCACTCCCGGCTGCGGGCGGGCGCTCTTCCCCGCCGCCTGCTGCGGCGTGAGCGGAGGCGTCGTTCCGCCGAGCGCGGACCGCTTCACCTTCACGAGCTTCCCGTTGCAGGTCAACGCCTCGCCGTCAGGCCCCGCGACGTACACGAGCTCGGCCTGCGGATCGAGGAGGCGCGTCGGCCGGTCGGAGCCGACGGTGGACGCGTACGCGACGCCGAGCGCGGCCGCCACGAGGCCGGCCGCTCCGAGCGTGACAAGTCGCTGCTTCATTCGCTGTTCCCCCTTCACCAGAGCCACTCGTAACCGGTCGTCAGCCAGCCGCCCACCCAGCCGCCGTTGTAGACGAAGGCGCCGCCGGCGACGAGGTAATAGCCGCCGCCGCAACCCGTCGTTGAGCGACCGACATGGAGCTCGTACCCGCCGCCGTAGTTCCAGCCCTGCGTCCCGCAGAGGACCCAGGCACCGACATTGGCGCCCCACTTCCACGACTCCCAGCGTCCGGCGAGGTATCCGTCCGGCTTCGAGTTCCGGTACGTGCAGTTCGAGACCGGGAACTGGTAGGGCGGCGTGTTCGTCAGCGACCGGACGATCACCGAGTTGTACGTGTGATCCTGCAACGTGTAGTTGTAGACGCACTGGTTGCCGCTGTCGTAGACGTTGCCGGCACTCACGAGCGAGTGCGCAGCCGCGCCGCCGGCAAACCCGGCGAGGGAAGCGAAGGCGATTGCCAGCACGAACGCGACGCGCCGGAGAATCGGCCTCATCTCACTCTCCTTCCTTTTTCGACGACACCCTCCACGCTAGAGCGGCGCTTCGAACGGGTGTGAAACGGGCCGGTGCCAACTTCGTCACGATCGCAGAGGACGCGTGCTGCCGCTAGCTGTCCCTTTCGGACAGGGGTTAGCCCCGGCGCGCGTGGGGGAAGATCACCTCGATGAACCGCGAGACGCTCGCACCGATGCTCGACGCCGGCGAGGAGGCCGGTTGCCTCAACCTCTCCGCCCTCAGCGCAGCGCTCCAGGAGCTGGAGCTGGACGAGGACGACCTCGAGGCCCTCTACGCGGAGATCGAGGAGCGCGGGATCAGCCTCTCGGACGACTGCGGCCGGGAGGAGGCGGCGGACGCGACCTACGTAAACGGCGACCTCGCGACCGCGACCACGGACTCGCTGCAGCTCTTCCTCAACGAGGCGGGCCGCTACCCGCTGTTGACCGCGGCCGAGGAGGTCGAGCTGGCGAAGAAGATCGAGGCCGGCGACGTCGAGGCCAAGAACCGGATGATCAACTCGAACCTCCGCCTGGTCGTCTCGATCGCGAAGAAGTACCAGGGCCACGGCCTGTCGCTGCTCGACCTGATCCAGGAGGGCGTGATCGGCCTGATCCGCGCCGTGGAGAAGTTCGACTGGCGCCGCGGGTACAAGTTCTCGACCTACGCGACGTGGTGGATCCGCCAGGCCGTGCAGCGCGGGGTCGCGAACAAGTCGCGCACGATCAGGATCCCGGTCCACATCGCCGACCGTGAGCAGAAGATCGGGCGCGCGGAGCGCGAGCTGGTCGCGAAGCTCGGCCGCGCGCCCACCGACGAGGAGATCTCGAAGGCGTCGAAGGTGTCGCTGAAGCACCTCAAGGAGGTGCGGCAGGCGGCGCGCGCAGTCACGAGCCTCGACAAGCCTCTCGGTGCGGACAACGACTCGTCGATCGGCGATCTCGTCGGCGTCGCCGCCGGCGGCGTCGAGGAGGAGGTCGAGATCAGCCTCACCGAGAGCACGCTCCACCGGGCGCTCGAGGCGCTCCCCGACCGGGAGCGCGAGGTGCTGGAGCTCCGCTACGGCCTCGGCCGCGAGGAGCCGCAGTCGCTCGAGGAGATCGGGCGCCGGCTCGGCGTCACGCGCGAGCGGATCCGGCAGATCGAGGCCACCGCGCTCGAGCGGCTGGCCGTCTCGCGCGAGATCGACGCCCTGCGCTCCGCCGCCTGACCTGCCGGAACCTGCCGAAAAGCCCTAACACGACCCTCATAGCGACCCGCTAGGGTGGTCGGCGCCTACCACTTGCAAAGGAGATGCCCGTGAAACGAGTGACCCAGTTGTTCCTCTTCGCGGCCCTAGCAGCGCTGCTGTCGCCGGCGGCCGCGAGCTCGGCGCCGCGCATGCACGTCGGCTTCCACGACGACCCGAACTTCCGCTACGAAGAGCGTCGCGCCGACATGCTCGACCAGGTGAAGAGCACGAACGCGACCATCGTCCGCACGCTCGTCACCTGGGCGATCGTGGCGCCGACGCGGCCCAGGAACCCGGCGAACTCGTTCGATCCCGCCTACCGCTTCAACGACATCGACGAGCTCGTGCGCAACGCGCAGGCGCGCGACCTGGAAGTGCTGATCACGATCTGGGGCACGCCGAGGTGGGCCAACGGCGGCAAGACGCCGAACTACGCGCCGACGCGGATGGCCGACCTGACGGCGTTCTCGCGCGCGGTCGCGTCCCGCTACTCGGGCCGCTTCGCGGGCTACCCGTTCGTGCGCTTCTACTCGGTCTGGAACGAGTCGAACCTGCAGCTCTTCCTCGCGCCGCAGTTCGACGCGAAGGGCAAGTCGGTCGCGCCGCGCACCTACGCGAAGATCGCCGCGGCCGCCTACGCCGGGATCAAGGCCGGCAACGGGCGCGCCAAGGTCGCGGTCGGCAGCACCTCGTCGGCGGGACGCGACAAGCCGCTGAAGGGGAAGTCGGCCACGCACTCGCCGGGCCGCTTCGCCCAGCTGGTCGCCGCCGCCAACCCCCGGCTGAAGTTCGACGCGTGGGCGCAGCACCCCTATCCGGTGCCCGCGAACCAGAAGCCGACGCAGAAGGTGAAGTGGCCGAACGTGACGTTCTCCTCCTTCGCCCGCTTCGGGAAGTCGCTCGACACGTGGTTCAAGCGCAAGAACATCCGCATCTGGGTGACCGAGTACGGCCACGAGGTGCGGCAGGACGGGGAGCGCAACGGCGTCACCCGCGCCCAGCAGGCCCTCTACGCCGGCCAGGCGCTCGCGCTGGCGCGGAAGGACCCACGCACGGACATGTTCATCTGGTTCGTGTTCCGCGACCACAAGACGAGCCTGTGGCAGAGCGGCCTGCGAACGGCGAGCGGCGCCCCGAAGCCGTCCCTCGCGCGCTTCACGACGGCCGCGCGCACCCTCGACGCGCGCGACGCGATCGTGAAGGTCCGAGGCGGAGTCGCAGACCCGCTGGTGACGATCCCGCTGCGGCAGTACGGCGCCGGCACGGCTGCGGGCGAGACGGTCGGGTTCAACGTGGCCGTCCGCTGGCGAGGGCAGCTCGTCCTGAGCCTCCAGCCGTCGGCGCCGTTCCAGACCGACGCCACGGCCTCGTTCCGGCTGGTGGGGCTCCGTCCCATCAAGGGCCGCGTGTACACCGTTCTGGTCGACGCGAACGTCTTCAGCGGCGGCGGCGTCGTCCTGACGCGGTCGCTGACGCTCGTCGCCAACTAGTAGACGTCACCATCCGACCGGGGGAGTGCGGGCGCAGGCCCGCGCTCCCTACCGGACGTCGCGAACGTCAGTGTCGAAGTCCCCACGCATGTCAATTGAAGATGCCGGGGCCGGGATTGTCCCCATCCCTCGATCGAGGGAACTTCCTCAAGCCGTACGATCGGACGATGACCGCTCCGATCCGCATCGGCACGTGCTCCTGGGCCGACGAGACGCTGACGAAGGTCTGGTACCCGCCGGGCGTTCGCTCGGGTGAGACCAGGATCCGCCACTACGCCGAGCGCTTCGACACGGTCGAGGCGAACTCGACCTACTACCGGCTTCCGGACGCCGAGCTCGTCGCCAACTGGGCGGAGCGGACGCCGGACGGGTTCACGATGCACGTGAAGGCGTTCGGCCTGATGACGCGGCACCCGGTGAAGCTCGAGTCGCTGCCCGAGGACCTGCGGGACGCGATGCCCGTCGACGAGCGCGGCCGGGTCGACCGGCCGCCGCGCGAGCTCCGCGCCGAGGTGTTCCGGCGCTTCCACCGTGCGCTCGAGCCGCTGCGGGAGCGCGGCAAGCTGGGCGGGATCCTGCTCCAGTTCCCGTCCTACGTCGTCCACAAGCCCGCGTCGCTCGACTACCTCGAGTGGGCGGTCGGCCAGCTCGGCGGCGACGAGCCGCTCGTCGAGTTCCGCCACCGCTCGTGGCTCGACGAGGAGAACCGCGCGGCGACGCTCTCCTTCCTCGAGTCGATCGGAGCGACGTACGTGATCGTGGACGCGCCGAAGACGGACGCCAAGAACCTCGTCCCGACCGTCGTCGCGCGCACGAGCGGCACCGCCTACGTGCGCTTCCACGGGCGCAACGCGGCGACGTGGAACAAGCGGACGGGGAGCGCGGCGGAGCGGTTCGACTACCTCTACTCGGAGGCCGAGCTGGCGGAGTGGGTCGGCCCGCTGCGCGAGCTCGCGGCCGAGACGGAGTCGGTCTACGCGATGTTCAACAACAACGGCCGCTCGGAGCTGCCCGCCGGCGGGCTCGAGGGGCTCGAGCCGGAGGAGGTCGCGGGCGACCCCGGAAAGGGCCTAGTCGCGCAGGCGCCGGCGAACGCGCTCATGCTCCGCCGCCTCCTCAACGCAGCTTGACGAGCGCCTTGCCGCGGTTCTCGCCGCGGAGCATCCCCATGAACGCGGCCGGCGCGTTTTCGAGCCCCTCGGTCACGTCCTCGCGGTAGGTGAGCCGACCGTCGGCGAGCAGGCCGCCGAGGCGCGCGATCCCCTCCTCGAACCGGTGCGCGTAGTCGCTGACGAGGAAGCCCTGCATGCGGGCGCGGAAGACGATCAGGAAGCCGAGGTTGCGCGGCGCGAGCTCCGGCTCGACGAGGTTGTACTGCGAGATCTGCCCGCAGACGGCGATTCTGGCGCCAACCGCCAGGCGCCGGAAGACGGTCTCGGAGATCGCGCCGCCGACGTTGTCGAAGTACACGTCGACACCGCGGGGGCAGGCGTCCTTCAGGGCCGCGTTGATGTCGTCGCCCTTGTAGTCGATCCCGGCGTCGTAGCCGTACAGGCCGGTGAGGTCGGCGACCTTCTCAGGCCCGCCGGCGATCCCGACCGTGCCGCAGCCGGCGATCCGCGCGAGCTGCCCGACGATCTGGCCGACCGCACCGGCCGCCCCGGAGACGACGACGGTGTCGCCGGGCAGCGGGCGCGCGACGTCGAAGAGGCCGAACCACGCGGTCAGGCCGGTCGCGCCGAGCGCGTGGAGGTACGCCTGCGGCGGCGCGAGGCCCGTGTCGACCTTCCGCAGGACGCCTCCCCGCACGAGCGCGTAGTCCTGCCAGCCGAGCTGGCCGACGACGGTGTCGCCCGCGGAGAAGCGAGGGTCGTTGCTCTCGACGACCTCGCCGACGGCCTGCCCCGTCATCGGCTCGCCGAGCTCGGTCGGCTTCGCGTACGAGCGCGCCTCGCTCATCCGCCCACGCATGTACGGGTCGACCGAGAGCCACTGCGCGTGCACGAGCACCTCGCCCGGTCCCGGCTGCGGGATCTCCGACTCGACGAGCGCGAAGTCCGAGTCCTGCGGAAAGCCTTCGGGACGAGCCGCGAGCGTGACCTGGCGGTTCACCGAGCGAGCCTCTCACACCGGCCAGCGCGACGTGTGACGAGGTTGCCCTGCTGCTCGCTCACGAGGCGGTCGCTCCGCAAACCGCACTGTCGTCGCCGCTGATCCGATCCGCCTCTGAGCTCACGTTCGACGAGGGGCCCGCCGGAGCGGGCCCCTCGTCCGTGACCTCTGTCCTTGTGACCGTGCTAATGCCCCGTGTCGTAGGGCTCCGAGGACGAGAGCGGCTCGGGCGCTTCCGTGAGGAGCCTCTGCCTGCGCTCACAGACCTCATCCGCGTCCTCGATCGTGACATCGACCGCCGGCAGCGAGCCGGACGAGTAGCCAAAGAGCGGCGTCGCGGCACCGACCTCGAAGGCGACCGTGCCGAGATTGGCCCCCTTGAGGCTGCCATTCAGCGGCCCGTAGTTCATGCCTATGTCGCTGTCGTAGACGACTGCACAGACCGTCTTTCCGGCGAGCATCGCCAGACCGGTCGCGCGCAGAGGCGTCACGTTCGGGACCTTGTCGAGGAGCTCCTCGGGGTCTGGGCCTGTACCGAGGCCCGGACCGACGTTGTGCGGATACGGCTGGCTCGGGTTGCCGACGTAGTTGCGCAGACCGTCGGGCGTCGGTCCGGCCGCCGCCCACTCCGCCGGGATCGTCTTCAGCGCGAACCAGCCCTCGTCGCCGACGGCGCCCGTGTGGAGCGTGATCGTCTTGCCTTCATTGGCGTCGAAGTAGCGGAGCTCGCTCCGCAGCCCGAGCATGGCGATGTCGTCGTTGACGTCCGCGGCCGAGAAGAAGTTCGGCGGGCTGCCGTTGTCGATCGAGTCGTCGTCGACGACCAGGAACACCGGGCGGTCGTCGCGCGTGTCGCACGCGTCGCCGACCCCGTCCTCGTCGATGTCGGACTGGTCCGGATTCGGCGTCGTCGGGCAGTTGTCGCGATCGTCCGGCACGCCGTCGTTGTCGTCGTCCGGATCGCAAGCATCGCCCATCCCGTCGCGATCATTGTCCTCCTGGCCCGGGTTCGGGTGATCCGGACAGTTGTCCTGATCGTCGGGGACCCCGTCGCCGTCGCGGTCCGTTTGCGTCACGCTGACGTAGTCGTAGTCGGCGAATGAGCCCGCAGGAACGAACCAGCTGAGACCCGGGAGGACCACTCGCTGATCCAAACCGTCGAGCTGGGCGCCGACGTCTCGGCTCCACGCGGTGCTCCACGCGACCCCGTCGTCGCTGTACATCGCAGTGAGCACGCCGCCGGCGCGCTCGAGGCGGAGATAGTGCATGCTTTCCGCAGGCGCGAATCCGCCGAGATCAACCGAGAAGTACTCGAGAGTCGTCTGATCGCTCAACGTCGGCCCGAACTTCTCCATGAAGCGGAGTTGGAGCACATTGATCGGGTGGACGTCTCGCACCTGCTCGAAAGCGGCATAGAACGTGCCGGGGCCGCCGTCGCCGAAGTAGACGCGCGGCCCGAGCTGGCGGCCGTTGGTGAAGGGCATGAAGGACTCGATCCTCGTCTCGAACCTCCAGTGATCGCCGCCGAAGCTGCGCAGCAGCTCGAGCCCGGCGACGTGGGTGCAGCAGCTGTGGAAGCCGGTGGTCGGCAGGTAGCCGTTGAGGAAGCCGTCGTAGTGCGTCATCGGGGTGAGGCGGTACCGTAGGAAGCCCGAATGCTCGACGAGCGAGAAGGAGTTTCCGCCGCCGGTGACGACCGTCCAGGCGGGGTCGAGAACAGGCGACGAGAAGTCGTCGTGGAACCCTTGCGCCCGAGCCGCGGCTGGGAACGCGACGACACTTGCCAGGACACCCAGTAAGACCAGGATCCGCACAACCGAAACGCGCGACCGCATGAAGCAGGCCGATCTCATCTCTTCTCACCTCCGTGTTGAGCAGCGGCGTCGCGAGCGACCCACCCTCGCTCCTGAGGTGCCACGAGTCTCGCCCCCGAGTCCCCGGCTGGAGATGCCGCCGCAGCATTGCGCATCTCTGTCTTCCTCTCTCCCGTTGCGATTCAAGTCTGCTCCTGCGTCTTTCGGATGTCAAGGCTGAGAAGCGGGGATGCTCTGCCCAACCGAACGCGTCATCGCCTGACCAAGCCGCGCAGGCGGAGGTGCTCCTCCGCCTGCAGTCAGCGGACCGCATGAACGGAAAGCGAGATCCTGCCACCTACCGAGCACTGGTGCCTCGCGCACTATCTGCTCGACGGCCACCACAAGACCCTCGCGGCCGCGAGTTGGCGAATTCTTCGCCGGACGAGCGCGGACAGGCGCGACGGCGGCAAAGCTCGCGGCGGTCGCCGACGAGCTCGAGCGCGTCCTCGCCGAGGCCGCGCCGCAGAAGGCGAAGGCGCTCCTCCGTCTCCTCATCGCCGAACTGAAGGTGGACGGCAGGCGCGAGATTCTGCCGACCTATCGGATCGTCACGCCCGAAGTTTGCGCAACGTCCGGATCAGTGGAGCCAGCCGGGATCGAACCGGCGACCTCCGCCATGCCATGGCGGCGCTCTCCCAGCTGAGCTATGGCCCCTGGGTGGCTGAAGTCTAGCCGTTCAAGTTCGTGATCGCGGGTCCACTTGATGCCCAGGAGCTGGTTGTTCCTCGTGGGTGCCAAGCGCAGCTGAATCACCGAGTGACCCTCGAAGAGGGTAGGCGGGAGCACATAACAGCGGTCGAGTTCCAGACAGTAACCAGCAATCAGATCGACCTCGTCCCGGCTGTACGAGCGACGGATGAATCCGTCCCGGGTTCGCCTCGCCGAACGACAGCTCACGACAACGACCTCTCCTCGACGCGTAGCCCACTTGCATTGGACGCGGAGTAGATGGCTGTCCACGTCAAACACGAGGTCGTACCGATGACCGTCCGACAGTGGCTTCATTACGCCAACACCAAGCTTGATCGCCGCCGCAGCAATCGACGACTCCGCGATGGCGCCCTTCTGATCCGAGGTCACGATCGTCGTGAAGCGATGGCCAGGGATCTGCGCGAGGTCCTCGGCGAAGAGGCACCACACTGTCTGGAGCAGGAAGTCGCGGAGCACGTCGTCGTCCGCCGCCACCCGGTTCTGGAGCTGCTCGTAGAGGTCGACGACGTGGACGACAGCCTCGCGAGTGAGCTCCGCCTGCCCGCCGGCGAACACGGGCTCGTCGCCGGCGAGGAAGAGCAGCGCGTCGTGCTGGTCGGGCAGGTCGATCAGGTCGAGCACCATCCGAGGCGCCTTCGGGTACGCACCCGGCTCCCAGATCTCGAGCCTGCGGGAGGAGCAGAGCACGACCCAACGCGGCGACGGCGTGCTCGACGCCGGGTCGGCGGCGTCCTCCCAGTAGTCGAGCGCCTGCTTGCGATGGGCCGGCAGCCTGCCGGTCTCGGACGGCGCCTTCATCTCGATCAGGCACACGCGCGGCCAGATCAGGTCGACGAACGTGGTGCCCTGCCGCTGCTCGAAGGTCGCGACATCCTGACGAGCGGTGCCGTAACAGTCGAAAAGCTCGTTCAGGAAGCTCTGGGCCTCGCTCCGCTCCCCGCCGTCGTACACGCTCCACTTGGCGGCCAGCACGGAGAGCCGCGTGCGGATCTCCTCGCCGGTCAGCGCCACCCTAGCTCAGCGTCAGCTGGTCTTTCGAGACGGCGAAGTAGGTCTTCTGCATCAGCCTCAGGCTGAGCGCGTCGAGCTCGCGTTCCGCCTCCGGAGGTCGAGCGGGCGATGTTCGTCGTCTCCGGCGCGCGCAAGCGGCTCGAGCGGACCCGGAGCGCGTCGACGAGGTGCTCCTCGGGCCATGTGCGCCTCGTTCACACGGGCCATGCTAGCCGCGTCCCCGGACGGCCCGTGTGCCGGCTTTGCAACGCCGCGCGCTCAGGCCGTAGCGGCTTCGACGTCGACCGCGGGGACGTCGCCCCAGAGGTCCTCGAGCCGGTAGAAGGCCCGCGTCTCGGGCGTGAACACGTGCAGGACGACGTCGAGGTAGTCGGCGATGATCCACTCCGCCTCCTGCTGGCCGTCGACCGCGCGCGGCAGCAGCTTCTCCTGCTTGAGGGAGCCGTACACCTCGTCGAAGATCGCCTTCGTCTGGCGGGGGTTGCGGCCGGTCGCGAGCACGAAGAAGTCCGTGTAGACGCACACGGGCCGCATGTCCAGGATGACGACGTCTTCAGCCAGCTTCTCGGCTGCGAGAGCGGCGATCCGCCGTGCGTGTTCGAGCGATTCCAGAGGCCTCAGTGTAGCCGGGATCAGCGGACGTAGAGGCCGCGCGAGGCGATGTAGGCGGCCACGGCCGGGACGACCAGGCCCTCGATCGGCTCGCCCGCGCGCACGCGCTCGCGGATCTCCGTCGACGAGACGTCCTGCGGCTCGAGCTCGAAAACGACGATCCTGTCCGACCCGCTCGGCGCGGCGTAGCCCGGCCGCGCCGCGACCGCGAGGCGCGCCAGCTCGAGCACGCGCTGGGGCTCCTTCCACGTCGGCAGGTCGGCGAGTTGGTCGGCGCCGACGACGAAGTACGGGTCGTCGTAGCCGTACGCCTGGAGCGCGTCGACGGTGTACGCGTGCTCCTCGAGCTCGACCGTCGCGTCGGGGAAGGCGAGGCGCGCCATCGCGAGCCGGTCGGCCGCCGGCGCGACGGCCGCCTTGTGACCCGCGTCCGCGACCACCGTCACGCGCAGCTCGTCGAGCCCGAGCTGCTCGACGGCCGCGCGTGCGAGCGCCAGGTGGCCGACGTGCGGCGGATCGAACCTCCCGCCCAGGATCCCTATTGCCACTCGAGCACCTCGTCGCCGATCTCGACCTCCTGGCCCTTGCGCGCGCCGGCGGCCCTCATAACCGCCTCGAGCTCCTCGCCCTGCGGCGCCTCGCCGACGATCCGGAAGCCACGGTCGGTGCGGTAGAGCCGGTACGTCCGCCGCGCCGGCGGCTGCGGCCGGTACTCGAGGAACTCCGGCAGCTCGGGGGCCTCGTCGAAGACGGGCTCGGGGGCGGCGGGGCAGAGCCGGAAGAGGGCCAGCTTGAGGTCGTCGATTCCGGCGCCCGTCGCGCAGGAGACCGGGAAGACGCCGACGATCCGCTCGTCCTCGAGCGGAAACGCGGGCGGCTCGGGCAGCAGGTCGATCTTGTTCAGCACGAGCGCCTGCGGCCGCTCGTCGAGGCCTGCGCCGTAGAGCGCCAGCTCGTTGTCGATCGTGCGGAAGCGCGCCTCGACGTCCTCCTCGGAGCAGTCGATCACGTGCAGGAGCAGGCGGGCGCGCTCGAGGTGGGCGAGGAACTCGTGCCCGAGCCCGATCCCCTCGCTCGCGCCCTCGATCAGGCCGGGCACGTCCGCGACCGTCAGCTGCGCGCCGTCCGGCGACTCGAGCGTCCCGAGCACCGGCGCGAGCGTCGTGAACGGGTAGTCGGCGACCTTCGGCTTCGCGTTCGAGAGCCGCCGCAGGAGCGAGGACTTGCCCGCGTTCGGCAGCCCGGCCATCGCCGCGTCGGCCAGCAGCTTCAGGCGCAGCTCGACCTCGGCCTCCTCGGCCGGCTCGCCCACCTCGGCGAAGCGGGGCGTCTGGCGGACGGGCGTCGCGAAGCGGGCGTTGCCGCGGCCACCCTGGCCGCCGCGGACGAGCACGACGCGCGCGGCGGGACGGTCGAGGTCCGCGATCAGCTCCCCGTCGGGCCCGTAGGCCTGCGTGCCGACGGGCACGCGCAGCTTGATCTTCGCGCCGTCGGCGCCGTGCTTGCGCGCGCCACGGCCCGGCTCGCCGCGGCCGGCCTTGAAACGCGTCTTCGCGCGGAAAGAGGAGAGGTCGCGCAGGCTCGCGTCGGCGACGAGGAGCACGTCGCCGCCGCGGCCGCCGTCGCCGCCGTCGGGGCCGCCCTTCGGCACGTGCTTCTCGCGCCGGAAGCTCAGGCCTCCGTCGCCGCCCCGGCCCGCCTGCACCTCGATGCGGGCGCGATCGTAGAACATGGGAGCCCTACTGCTGGGCGGTCTCGGTCTCGGTGACCGAGATGAAGCGCTTCTCGCCGCTCGTGCGGAACTCGACCGTGCCCTCGCGCTTGGCGAAGATCGTGTCGTCGCGGCCGAGGCCGGTGCCCGGGCCGGGGCGGAAGCGCGTGCCGCGCTGGCGGACGATGATCATCCCGGCCTTCACCTTCTGGCCGCCGAAGATCTTGACGCCGAGGCGCTGCGCGTTCGAGTCGCGGCCGTTCCGGGAGGAACCGAGGCCCTTCTTGTGCGCCACTAGCTCTGCTCCTTCTCTGCGAGGGCGGACTCGAGCGCGGCGATCGCGCCCTTCCGCGGGCCGTGCGCCTGCTCGTAGGCGAGCGCGGCCTCGACCATCGGGCGGTTCCAGTCGCCGACCTGCGCCTTGATCTGCGCGATCGTGAGCTCCTCGTAGCCGCTCGGCATGCCCTTGACGCGGTCCTCGGCGGGCGCGGGTGCGGTCTCGGCCGGCTTCTCGGCCTTCGGCGCCGCGGTCTCCTTCTTCGGAGCCGCCTTCTTGGCGCCGCCGATCGACTCGATCTCGATCCGCGAGAGGCTCGCGCGGAAGCCGGTGTGCTTCTTGTAGCCCTTCTTCGCGCGGTACTTGCCGATCCGGATCTTCTCGCCCTTGACGTCGGCGACGACCCGCGCGGTGACGGACGCGCTCGGAGAGAGGTCCGTGCCGCCGTTGCCGCCGACCAGCAGGACCGTCGGCTGGAAGGTGTTCCCCTCGCCGTGCTTGAGCCGGTCCACGAGCAGCGTCTCGCCCTCGCGGACGCGATACTGCTTGCCGCCGACGGAGATGATCGCGTAAGTGCTCATGAGCGCAGAAAAACGCGGGCGGGACCCGCGAACCGGAGAAGTGTAGCCACTACGCGTCCAGGTCGTCGAGCCATTCCGACATCGGCACGTAGTCGTCGGAGGCAGTGTCGTCCGAGGCAGTGACGCCGGACGCCGGCTCGACGCCGTTGCCGGACGGCTCCGCCCGCGGCTCCTCGGCGGCCGTCTCGGCCTCCGCGCCGTTCTCGCTCGTGACGACCGCTGCGGCGGTGGCGCCGGCCGCGCCTGCCGCCGGCTTCTTCCGGCCACGGCCGCCGCGCGAGCCGCGCCGCGTCTTCTTCTTCGGCGGCCCGCCGTCGGTCGCCTCGCTCTCCTCGCCCACGGCCTCCGCGGCCTCCTCCCCGTCGCCCTCCCGGGCGGCCGGCGCGCGCTTCGGCGCGCGCTTGCGTGGCGGCTTCTTCTCGTCGCCGAGCTCGAAGTCGGGAACGTGGATCCGCGGCGCCGCCGGCGAGGGCAGCTCGGCTCCGGCGTCGGCTGCCGCCGCGACCTGGGTCTCCTCGACGTCGGCATCAGCCTCGGCCGGCTTCTTCTTGCGGTTGCGGCCGCCGCGCGAGCCGCGGCGGGTCTTCTTCTTCGCGGGAGCCGCGGCGGCGTCGGCGTCGATCGCCTCACCCGGCTCGTCCTCCGGCTCGTCCTCGGGCTCCGCCTCGCCGGTCTCCGGCTCCTCGGGCTCGTCGGGCTCTTCGATCTCCTCGACGTCCTCGGCCGGGGCCTCGGCCTTCTTCGCGCGGCTCGGGGCGCGCGTCGGCTTCTCGGCCTCGCTCTCGAAGGTGATCGGCTCTGCCGGGGCCGCGACGCCGCTGAGCGCGGTCGCGTAGGCGACGCCGTCGAGCACGCGCTCGACCCGGACCTTCGCCTTCTTGCCGACGAGCTTCGCGGCGCCGCCGACGACGACGTCGACGCCGTCGAGCTTGCCCACGGCGGAGCCGGCGTCGTGCTTGTCGAGCTCGACGAGCTTCACCTCGACCTCGGAGCCCTCGGCGATCGGGGCGGCAGGCTGCAGGTCGGCGAGCTTGCCCTCCGCGAGGACGGCGGCGTGATCGGCGTGGACGCCCTCCTTCGGCACGAGGAAGAAGCGCTTCTTCGCCGCCTCCTCGATCTCGGCGAGACGCGCGCCGCCCTTGCCGAGCAGCAGCGACATCGTCTTCGGGTTGACCTCGACCTGGAACGCCTGGGCGCGCGAGCCGGCGGCCAGGATGCGCAGCCGCCGCTCCACCTCGAGCGCGGCGGAGGCCTCCGAGAGGACGATCCCGTCGCCGGCGCAGGTCGGGCACTTCTTGGTCAGGATCTCGCGCGGCCCGTCGGTGACGTTCTGGCGCGTCATCTCGACGAGCCCGAGCGGGGAGATCTCGACCACGTAGGTCTTCGTCCGGTCGCGCTCGAGCTCGTTCCGGAGCGCGTCCTCGACCGTGGCCCGGTTCTTCGGGTTGGCCATGTCGATGAAGTCGATGACGATGATCCCGCCGATGTCGCGCAGGCGCAGCTGACGGACGACCTCCTTCACCGCCTCGAGGTTGTTCTTCGTGATCGTGTCCTCGAGCCGGCCGGTGGAGGTCTTCGAGCGCGAGCCGACGAAGCGGCCGGTGTTCACGTCGACGACTGTGAAGGCCTCCGCGTAGTCGAAGATCAGGTAGCCGCCGGAG
>DATKBA010000128.1:0-3339 GCA_035514455.1 Gaiellaceae bacterium
GCCTACGCCGTCCGCGCCAGCAGCGCCTCGCCCCGCCGCACGTAGCGCGTCGCGCCGACCGAGCGGTAGAACGGGAGCGCCTGCCGGAGCTGCTCGTCCGCCTCGGCCCGCCTCCCCTGCGCCGCGAGCGCCTCGGCCGCGCGGAGGCGGAGCTCGGCCTCGAGCGAGCGGCTGCCCATCTCGACGGCGATGTCGGCGGCGCGGGCCAGCTCGCCCGCGAGGATCGCCGCGGCGACCCGGCCCCTGAGGCTGTCCGCATCCGGGAGCTCGGCCGCCGCCCGGCCGGCCTCGTCCGCGAGGCCGAGCCGCTCCGCGGCGAGCGCCAGCCTGATCAGGCCGAGGCCGCCCGCGGCGACGTCGCGGCGGGACAGCCACTCGCGGGCCGCCAGGCGCGCCTCGTCGACCCGGCCCAGCTCGAGGTCGACGGCCGCCTTCAGCGTGAGCGCCGGCAGGACCGACTGCGGATCGCCCGCCTCGCGCGCGATCTCGAGGCTGCGCGCCGCCGCCTCGCCGGCGCCCTTCGCGTCGTCGCGGGCGAGCAGGATCTCGGCGCGGAGCTCGTGCGCGGTGCGCTCGAGGTAGTGAGGAGACCCCGCCTCGCACTCGGCGATGAACGCGTCCGCCATCTCCAGGCACTCGTCCCAGCGGCCCTCCCGCTCGAGCGACCACCAGCTCTGAACCCCGATCCAGCGCGAGAGCGTCGCGTTCCCGAGCCGGTCTGCGACCTCCTTACCCGCGCGCCAGAGCTCGTCCGCGCGCCGGAGCTGACCGCCTCCCGCGTAGATGCTCGCCAGGTTGTTGTAGGCCCGGGCGGCGTCGGGGTTGCTCGTCGCCAGCCCTACCTCGATCGCGCGCTCGAGGTCCGCCACGCCGCCGGAGTGGTCGCCCGAGCTCGCGCGCGCGACGCCGATGTTGTTGAGGGCGTTCGGGACGAGATCGTCCAGGCCGAGCTCCTCGGCCATCGCGAGCGCCTCGCGGCCGACGCGGACGGCCTCGTCGTGGTCGCCCGCGAGCATCGCGTAGCGGGATGCCTGCGCGAGGACGCGCGCCGCGGCAGCCGACGCGGGCCGCCCCCGGACGAGGTCCTGTGCGCGGGCCAGCTCCTCACGGTGCCGGTCGCTCTCGCCCCGGAACCAGCACGCCTCGGCGAGCAGCGCGGTCGCCTCGGCGGCCGTCTCCGGGTCGCCCGACGCGAGCAGCGCGTCCCGGGCGCGCGCGAGGACGTCGGTCCGCCGCTCGTCCGCCGCCAGGTGCAGCGCGGCGCCCAGCCGGAAGAGCACGTGGGGGAGCTCGTCGTTCGGGATCCCGAGCTCGAGCGCCTCGTCGTAGAAGCGGGCGGCGGGCGCGAACGCGTTGAGGCCGAAGGCGCGGTCGCCGGCGCGCCGCAGCGCGACCGCCGCCGAGCCCGCGAGCACGCCGGCGTCCACGCCCGCCGCCCGCGCCAGCTCGAGCGCCGAGAGGTAGTGGTGCGCGAGCAGGTCGGCGTGGTCGTCGGGGCGGCCGAGCGACTCGATCCACTCGGCCGCGCGCCGGTGGCGCTCGGCGCGGGCCGCGCGCGGGATCGCGCCGTAGGCGACGTCGCGCACGAGGACGTGCCGGAAGGCGTACTCGCTCTCGCCCGCCACGGAGCTCCGCCGCTCGCGCCGCACGAGCTCGCGCCGCTCGAGCGCGTGCAGCCGCTCCTCGACCGCGAGCCGCTCGCGCTCGCCGATCGCGGCGAGCGCGCCGGACCAGAACACCTTCCCCACGACGGCGGCGTGCTGGAGCAGCGCCTTGTCGTCGGCGTCGAGCGCGTCGAGCCGCGCCGCGATGATCCCCTGCACCGACTCCGGCAGCTCCGACCCGCCGCGCTCGGCCACCATGCGCACGAATTCCTCGGCGTACAGCGGGTTTCCGCCGGCGCGCTCGAGCAGCGCCGACTGGACGTCGGCGGGGAGCACCGACCGGTCGAGGAGCGCGTGCACGAGACGCGCCGTCTCCTCGTCCGACAGCGGCGCGAGCGAGATCGTCGTCGCGTTCGCCTTGCCGCCGCTCCAGGCGGGCCGCCGCGCGAGCAGCTCGGGCCGCGCGCTCGCAACGACGAGGACCGGGACGTCCGTCAGCCAGTCCACGAGGTGGTCGACGAAGTCGAGCAGGCCCTCGTCGGCCCAGTGCAGGTCCTCGAAGACGAGAACGAGCGGCCGCTGCTCGCCGAGCGCCTCGAAGAACCGGCGCCAGGCAGCGAACGCCTCGCCGCGCCGGTCGCCCGTCGCGTCGCCGGCACCGAGGCCGGCGAGGGGCCGGAGGTGCGACTCGATCCACGCGGCCTCGGCGGCTTCGGGGGCGAGCCGCTCGACGGCCTCGCGGAGCTTCCGGCCCGCCTCGTCCGCCGCGTCGGTCTCGAGGATGCCGGCCTGGGCCTTGACCATCTCGCCGAGCGCCCAGTAGCTGACGCCCTCGCCGTACGGGAGCGACCGCCCCTGCCGCCAGGTGACGAGCTTGTCGCCGCGGTCGATCGCCGCGAACAGCTCGGCGAGCAGGCGGCTCTTCCCGATCCCCGGCACCCCGACGAGCGTCACGAGCTGCGGCGTGCGGTCGTCCACGGCGCGCCTCAGCGCGGCTGCGAGCAGCTCCGTCTCCTCCTTCCGGCCGACGAGCGGAGGCCCGGAGGGGCGCGCGACGTCCACGCCGAAGCGCGACCGTGCCTGGACGGCCTGCCAGACCGGGATGGGATCCGTCTTGCCCTTCGCCCGCACCGGCTCGTGGTCTCGGTACTCGATCGCGCGCTCGGTCGCGCGGTGCGTCTGCGCGCCGACGAGGATGCCGTTGACCGGGGCCGCGGACTGGAGGCGCGCGGCGGTGTTGACGACGTCGCCCGCGACCATCGCCTCGCCCTCGGCCGGCCGGGCGCCGAGCGCGACGAGCGCCTCGCCGGTGTGGACCGCGATCCGGACCTGGAGCCCGCCGTCGTCGAGCGCCTGGTCGCGGATGGCGAGCGCTGCGCGCACCGCCCGCTCCGGGTCGTCCTCGTGCGCGACCGGCGCGCCGAACACCGCCATCACCGCGTCGCCGATGAACTTCTCCACCGTGCCGCCGAACCGCTCGAGGTTCCCGCGCACCTGCTCGTGGTAGCGCGACAGGATCGCACGGACGTCCTCGGGATCGAGCCGCTCGGCCTGCGCCGTCGAGCCGACGAGGTCGCAGAAGAGCACCGTGACGACCTTGCGCTCCTCGCGCGCCGCCGGAGCGCCGGCGGCCAGCGGGCTGCCGCACGAGCCGCAGAAGCGGAACCCGTCGGGGTTCTCGGAGCCGCAGCTCGGGCAGGAGCTCACGCGCGGAAGGGTACGCACGCGGTCGCAT
>DATKBA010000129.1:0-3387 GCA_035514455.1 Gaiellaceae bacterium
AGCTGGCGCGCTGGCTCGACGTCGAGCTCGCGGCGCTCGAGGGGTGGGCCGAGACGGGTGCCGTCCCGCGCTCGGCCGTCGACACGATCCGCTCGCGGGCGGTCCCGCCGAGCCCGGAGCGCGTCGCCGAGATCGAGGCGCGCACTCACCACGACGTGGCCGCATTCGTCGACGCCGTCGCCGAGCAGCTCGGCGAGGAGGGACGCTGGTTCCACTACGGGCTCACCTCCTCGGACGTGCTCGACACCGCACTCTCGCTCCAGATCCGCGAGGCGGGCGCACTCGTGCTCGACGGGATCGAGCGGGCGCTCGCGGCCGTCGTCGCCAGGGCCGAGGAGCACCGGGACACGGTCACGATCGGTCGGACGCACGGCGTCCACGCCGAGCCGACGACCTTCGGCCTCAAGCTCGCCGGCTGGGCGTTCGCGCTCGACCGCGACCGCGTGCGCGTGGAACGGGCGCTCGAGGGCATGCGCGTCGGCAAGCTCTCCGGGGCCGTCGGCACGTACTCGGCCGCCGACCCGGAGGTCGAGCGCGTCGCCTGCGAGCGGCTCGGCCTCGAACCGGCGCCGAGCTCGACCCAGATCCTCCAGCGCGACCGCCACGCCGAGGTGCTGAACGCGCTCGCCCTGCTCGCCGCCTCGCTCGAGCGGTTCGCGCTCGAGCTCAGGCATCTCGCCCGCACCGAGGTGCGCGAGGTCGAGGAGCCGTTCGCGAGCGGCCAGAAGGGGTCGTCGGCGATGCCGCACAAGCGCAATCCGATCGTCTCGGAGCGGATCTGCGGGCTCGCGCGGGTCGTCCGGGGCGCCGCGCTCGCCGGCCTCGAGAACGTCGCCCTCTGGCACGAGCGCGACATCTCCCACTCCTCCGCGGAGCGGATCGTCCTCCCCGATGCCTTCCTCGCGGTCGACTACATGCTCGACCGGTTCGCCTGGCTCTTGGAGGGACTCGTCGTCCGGGCCGAGCGGATGCGCGAGAACCTCGACGCGAGCCACCGGCTCTACTTCAGCCAGCGGCTCCTGCTCGCGCTCGTCGACTCGGGACTCGCGCGCGACGAGGCGTACCGGCTCGTCCAGCGGCATGCGATGCGGGCCTGGGACGAGGCGCTCGACTTCCCCGAGCTCGTGCGCGGCGACGGCGAGGTCGCCGGCCGGGTCGACCTCGACGCCGTGTTCGACCTGGGCACGTACACGCGCCACGTCGGCGTCGTCTTCGAGCGCCTGCACGCGCTGCGCGAGGAGCGCGTCCATGCCTGAGTCGGCCGTGCACGTCGGCAGCGGAAAGGTGCGCGAGCTCTACGCGCTCGACGCCGAGCGGCTCCTGCTCGTCGCGTCCGACCGGATCTCCACCTTCGACGTGATCCTGCCGACCGAGATCCCGGACAAGGGGCGCGTGCTGACCGGGCTCTCCGCGTTCTGGTTCGCCCGGACGCGGGACATCGTCCCGAACCACCTGCTCGCCCTGCGCGACGACGGTCGCTCGCTCGAGTGCCGGCGCCTCGAGATGCTCCCCGTCGAGGTGGTCGTGCGCGGCTATCTCTCGGGCTCCGGCTGGAAGGACTACGCCGCCACCGGCGCGGTCTGCGGCCATGCGCTGCCCGCCGGGCTCGTCGAGTCCGGCCGTCTGCCCGAGCCGATCGTCACGCCCGCGACGAAGGCCGCGAGCGGGCACGACGAGAACATCGACGCTGCCCGGGCCTCGGCGCTCGTCGGCGCAGAACGCTGGGCCGAGGTCGAGGCCGTCGCGCTCGCGCTCTACGCCTTCGCGGCGGCCCACGCGGAGGCGCGCGGGATCATCCTCGCCGACACGAAGTTCGAGCTCGGCCTCGACCGGCAGGGCACGCTCGTCCTCGGCGACGAGGCGCTCACGCCCGACTCCTCGCGCTTCTGGCCGGCCGAGGGCTACCGCCCCGGCGGCCTGCAGCCGTCCTACGACAAGCAGTACGTGCGCGACTACTGCGAGAGCCTCGGCTGGGACAAGACCGCTCCCGGGCCAGATGTCCCCGCCGACGTCGTCGCTGGGACGCGCGCCCGCTACGTCGAGGCGTTCGAGTTGCTGACGGAGCTCGCGTTCGACGACTACCTCGCCGACCCGCAGGTGGTCCTCGGATGAGGGTGACCGTGCTGGTGCGGCCCAAGCAGGGGATCCTCGATCCCCAGGGCGAGGCCGTGCGGGGGTCGCTGCGCAAGCTCGGCTTCGCCGTGGGCGGCGCGCGCGTGGGCCGGCTCGTCGACCTCGAGGTGGACGCGACCTCCTCGCAGGAGGCGAGGGCCCAGGTGGAGCGCATGTGCCAGGAGCTGCTCGCGAACCCCCTGATCGAGAGCTTCGAGATCGAGGTGGCGAAGCCGTGAGCGACCGGCCGGCGATCGCCGTGCTCGTCTTCCCCGGCTCGAACGACGACCGGGACGCGGCGTGGGCGCTGGGCGCGCTCGGCGCGAACGCGCAGCTCGTCTGGCACGCCGAGCACGAGCTTCCGGCCGGCACCGGCGCGGTCGTCCTGCCCGGCGGCTTCTCCTACGGCGACTACCTCCGCTGCGGGGCGATCGCCCGCTTCGCTCCGATCCTGGACGCGGTGCGCGCGTTCGCGAACGCTGGGGGTCCCGTGCTCGGGATCTGCAACGGCTTCCAGATCCTCTGCGAGGCCGGATTGCTCCCGGGCGTGCTGCGCCGCAACCGCGATCTCGAGTTCGTCTGCCGCGACGTCCGGCTGACCGTCGCGCGCACTGACACGGTCTTCACGGCGCGCTGCGAGCCGGGGCAGGAGCTGCTGATCCCGGTGAAGCACGGCGAGGGCAGCTGGTATGCGGACGAGGAGCTGCACGCCGAACTGGAGGCCGCGGGCCAGGTACTCCTGCGCTACGCGGAGGACTGCAACGGCTCGGTCGGGGACGTTGCGGGCGTGTGTAACGCGGCGCGGAACGTCTTCGGCCTGATGCCGCACCCCGAGCACGCGGTCGATCCGCTGCTCGGCTCGGGTGACGGCGCGCTCCTGCTCGCGGCGCTCGTCGACGCCGCCCGCGAGCGCACGCTCGCCCTGACTTGATTGCGCAGGACCCCTGTTCCGCCGGAGCGGATCAGGGGTCGCGCGAAGATCCCTGAAGTCGGCCGCTTCGCGGCCGATGCGGCCCACTCGACTCACGGATCCGGGCGTCTCAGAGGCGCAACGCCTCCTCGAGTCCGGGGTGCTTCGCGAGGCCTGCGCGCAGCCGCTCGAGGTCGCGCAGCCGCAGCGTCACCGGCCCGCGGCGCGCGACGCCGTCGGTGGCGTAGGCGAAGCGCACGAGCCGCTCGCCCTTGCCGTTCTCGAGCAGCTGGACGAGCGACGCGAAGCGCTTGTCCCCGGCCTGCTGAGGGAGCTTCAGCTCCTCGACGAGCGTGGCCGGGCCC
>DATKBA010000130.1:0-15522 GCA_035514455.1 Gaiellaceae bacterium
CGGCGTCTCCACCGGGTAGCCGTTCCGCTTCCAGTCGGTGAAGCCTCCCGTCAGCGAGACGACGTGCTCGTAGCCGAGCTCCTGCAGCGCCTTCGCGGCGAACGCCGAGCGCGAGCCGCCCGAGCAGTAGAGGACGATCTCGCGGGCGCGGTCGGGGACGAGGCCCTCGATCCGCGACTCGAGCTGGCCGCGCGGGATGTGGACGGCGCCGGGGACGACGCCCTCCTCCCACTCCTCGCGCTCGCGCACGTCGACGAAGAGCGCCGAGCCGTGGCGTTCGCGCGCGTCGGCCGCGCCGAGCTCGTCGATCTCGGCCTTCACCTGCGCGAGCAGCTCTCTGTAGGTCGCCATCTCTCTCGTAAACGATACGCGTGACGGGGTTCTTCCCGTCGCTAGGGTGGCCGCGTGTCCCCCCGTGCGCGCACCGCGCTGATCGTGGCCGCGCTCGCGGCGGTTGCCGCCGCCGCCGTCGCCGGCGTGGCCGTGCTGACGGCGGAGGAGGTCGAGTCGCCGGCGGCATCCGCCGAGCCGCAGCCGCGCGAGGGCTTCCCGCCGCTCGCGCTCTCGTTCGGAGTCCGCGACGACCCCGAGGCGCGCGACCTCCAGCGGGCGGCGGAGCTGTACGAGGCGGGGAAACGCGGCGCGGCGGTGCAAATCTTCGCCCGGCACGACTCGCTCGAGGCGAAGCTCGGCGCCGCCTTCGCCGCCTGGCCGGAGAGCGCGGATCGCGTCGAGCAGCTCGGCGCCCTCTATCCGCGCAGCTCGCTCGTCCAGCTCCACGTCGGCCTGGCCCGCTTCTGGGCGGGCGTCGGCGGCGGCGCTTCGGCCTGGCGCGAGGCGCGGGACGTCGAGCCGGACACGCCGTACGCGGTGCGCGCCACCGACCTGCTCCACCCCGACTTCGCGCCCGGCCTGCCCACGTTCACGCCGGGCTTCACCTACCGGATCGAGGGCGAGACGCCCGCCGAGCAGCTCGAGGCGCTCAAGGCGGACCGGAGCGTCCGCGGCCGGCTCCTGCACGGCGTCGCCCTACAGCGTCTGGGCCGGCCGGTGTCGGCGCGGCGCGCGTTCGCGGAGGCGCTCGAGCTCGACCCGGACGGCGTGGACGCGCTCGTCGCCGACGCCGTCGGCCGGTACGAGAAGAACGACCCGTCGCGGGCGTTCTCCCGCCTCGGCCCGCTCTCGCAGCGGTTCCCGCGGGCCGCGAGCGTGCGTTTCCACCTCGGCCTGCTCCTGCTCTGGCAGCGCGACGTGGACGAGGCCAAGCGGCAGCTGCGGCTCGCGCGGGCGGCGGAGCCTGGGAGCCCGATCGCGCGGGAAGCGGGCCGCTTCCTCGACCAGCTCGAGCAAGTGGGGACCGGCTAGCGCAAAGATGGGCCGTTCGGCCCATGCGGTCGGCCGCACCCTCTGGCAAGCTTCCGCAGCTTTGTTAACAGAGTGTTGCGAACCGGCAGGGTCGCGACTACTGTGAGAGCGCGATCGGAGGGGGAGCCGAATGAGCGCAGGGGGAACGACGAGCACCGCCGGCCAGCAGGCCACCGACGTCCTCGGGAGCGCTGAGGCGCGGGCGCTGCTCGAGTCGGGCAAGCTCGCGGGCAAGCTTTTCGCGGAGGACGTCGCGGCCGTGCTGGACGAGCTCGACCTGGATCCCCTCCAGATCGACGAGTTCCACGCGGCGCTCGACGAGGCGCAGGTCGAGGTCGTCGAGCGGGACGAGCCCGAGCCCGAGGTCGAGGAGTCGCGCGAGGTCTCGACCGACACGCTGCAGCTCTTCCTCAAGGACATCGGCAAGGTGCCGCTCCTGACCGCGGCGCAGGAGGTCGAGCTCGCGAAGCGGATCGAGCGCGGCGAGCACGCCGCCAAGCAGGCGATGGTCGAGGCGAACCTCCGCCTCGTCGTCTCGATCGCCAAGCGCTACCGCAACCAGGGCCTTCCCTTCCTCGACCTGATCCAGGAAGGCACGATCGGGCTCGTCCGCGCGGCGGAGAAGTTCGACTACCGGAAGGGGTTCAAGTTCTCCACCTACGCGACCTGGTGGATCCGCCAGGCGGTCGCGCGGGCGCTCGCCGACAAGGCCCGCACGATCCGGATGCCGGTGCACGTGGTCGAGAAGCTGAACAAGATCGTCCGCACCGAGCGGAACCTGCGCGCCAAGCTCGGCCGCGAGCCGAATGCCGCCGAGATCGCCGCGGAGCTCGACCTGCTCCCCGCCGAGATCGAGCAGATCCGGCGCAGCGCGCAGACGCCGATCTCGCTCGAGAAGCCGGTCGGCGACGAGGACGAGTCCGAGTTCGGGCACTTCCTCACCGACGAGACGGCGCCGCTCCCCGACGAGCTCGCCGAGGAGACGCTCCGCAACGAGGCGCTGAGGACGATCCTCAAGTCGCTCTCGCACCGCGAGCGGCGCGTGCTCGAGCTGCGCTACGGGCTCGAGGGCCAGCAGCCGTGCACGCTCGACGAGGTCGGCCGCGCCTTCAACGTCACGCGCGAGCGGATCCGCCAGATCGAGAACCAGGGGCTGAAGAAGCTCCGCGCGCTCGCACTTGCCGCGCAGCTCAGAGACGTCGCCTGACTAGTATCGCGGCGTGACCGCGATCGACCAGGCCTGGCTCGACGAGCTCTCCGAGCTGCTGCGCATCCCGTCCGTCAGCGCCGACCCGGCGCACCAGGCTGACGTCGAGCAGGCGGCCGAGTGGGTCGCGGCCAAGATCCGCCGCGCGGGCGGCGAGGCGGAGCTGGTGCCGTACGGGAAGCGGCCGCTCGTCGTCGGGGAGATCCGCGCCTCGAACGGCTCGGCCGGCGCGCCGACGATCCTCTGCTACGGCCACTTCGACGTGCAGCCGCCGGCGCCGCTCGAGCTCTGGGAGTCCGATCCGTTCGAGGCGACGATCCGGGACGAGTGGCTCTACGCGCGCGGCGTCGCGGACGACAAGGGCCAGCTCTGGATGCTCCTGCACGCCGCGGGGCTGCTCGCCGCCGCCGGCGCGCTTCCGGTCAACATCCGCGTCGTCTCCGACGGCGAGGAGGAGGTCGGCGGCCAGTCGATCGTCGAGTTCCTGGAGCAGGACGAGCGCGGCGCCGACGCCTGCGTGATCTTCGACGGCGGGATGGAGTCGCGCGACCTCCCCGCGCTCTCGATCGCCACCCGCGGGCTCGCCGCCTTCAACCTCCGCGTCCGCGCCGGCGCCCGCGACCTCCACTCGGGCATGTACGGGAACGCCGCCCAGAACGCGATCCATGCGCTGATGGCGACGCTCGGCGGGATCCTCCCGCGCGACGGCCGCGTCCCGGACGCGCTCCGGGTCGGGATCGCCCCCGTGACCGACGAGGAGCGCAAGGGCTGGGCGCTCCAGCCGTCCGGCGCCGACGTCCTCCGCGACGCGGGCGCCGTCCCCTACGACGCGGACGCCGCGGACGAGTTCTACCTCCGCACGACGGCCGAGACCTCGGTCGAGGTGAACGGGATCCTCGGCGGCAAGCCGGGCCTGAAGAACACGACCGTCGTCAGCGAGGCGCAGGCGAACTTCACCGTGCGCCTCGCTCCCGGCCAGGACCCGAAGGTCGTCGCGCCGGAGGTCGAGCGGCTGCTGCACGAGGCCGCGCCCGCGGGCGTCACGTTCGAGGTCGAGGAGCTCGAGGGCTCGACCCGCCCCGGCCTCGTCGCGGCCGACGCGCCCGTGATCAAGATCGCGCAGGACGCGTTCGAGAGCGCTTTCGGGATCCGGCCGATCCTCACGCGCTCCGGCGGCACGCTCCCGATCATGCCCGCGCTCGCGGACAAGGGGATCCCGACGATCCTCACAGGCTTCGCCCTGCCGGAGAGCAACGTCCACTCCCCGAACGAGCGCATGCTCGTCGAGTTCTTCCCCCGGGGCGTCGCCACGATCAAGGAGCTCTACACCCGCCTTGGCGACCTCGCGTAAGGCCGATTTCGTGACGCCGCTCGCGGCGGAGCTCGCGGACGACGTCCTCGAGCGCTTCCTCCGCTACGTCCGCATCGACACACAGTCGGCGGCGGGCGTCGCCGCGTCGCCGTCCACGGAGAAGCAGCTCGACCTCTGCCGCCTGCTCCGCGACGAGCTGGAGGAGATCGGCCTCGAGGACGTACGGCTGGACGAGTTCGGCTACGTGTACGGCTCGCTCGCCGGGGTCGAGTCCGCGCCCGCGATCGGGCTGATCGCGCACGTCGACACCTCGCCCGACGTGACCGGGACCGGGGTGAGCCCGCAAGTCCACGAGGCCTACGACGGCGGCCGGATCGAGCTGCCCGGCGACCCGAGCGTCGTCCTCGACCCGGCCGAGCTGCCGCTCCTCTCCCGGAAGGTCGGCCACGACATCGTCACCACCGACGGCACGACGCTCCTCGGCGCCGACGACAAGGCCGGCGTCGCCGAGATCATGAGCGCGGTCGCCTACCTGAAGCGCAATCCCGGGCCTGCGCACGCCACGATCCGCGTCTGCTTCACGGTCGACGAGGAGGTGGCCGGCGGAGCCGAGCACCTCGACCTCGAGCGCTTCGGGGCCAGGTACGCCTACACGCTCGACGGCGCCGAGATCGGCGAGATCGAGGCCGAGACGTTCAACGCCGCGAGGGTCGTCGTCACGATCCGCGGCCGCTCGACGCATCCCGGCACCGCGAAGGGCCAGCTCGTGAACGCCGTCAAGCTCGCCGCGGACTTCGTCGCCGCCTTCCCGCGGGACGCCCTCTCGCCCGAGACGACGGAGGAACGCGAGGGCTTCGTCCACCCGCACAAGGTCGCGGGCGGCGCCGAGAGCACGATGGTCGAGCTGATCGTCCGCGACCACGACGCGGCCAGGATGGACGAGCACCTGGAGCTCATCCGCCGCCTCGCCGGCGAGGTGACCGAGCGCGAGCCGCGCGCGAGCGTGCAGGTCGAGGTCGAGGAGCAGTACCGGAACATGGGCGAGGTAATCGAGCGGCACCCCGAGGTGATCGAGGCGGCAGACGAGGCCGTGCGCCGGATCGGCGTGGAGCCGGCGCACACGATCATCCGCGGCGGCACCGACGGCGCCCGGCTCTCGCACCGCGGCCTGCCGACTCCGAACCTCTTCACCGGCGGCTCCGAGTACCACTCGCGCCGCGAGTGGGCGAGCGTGCAGGACATGGCCGCGGCCGCCGCGATGCTCGTCGAGCTCGCGCGCGTCTGGGCCGAGCGGGCCGGCTAGCTCGGCTCAATCCCAGGGCGGAGGGTTGTGCACCCACCTGCCACCGACCATCGTCCCGACGACCTGCACCTCGCGCAGCTCCTCCGGCTCGCACGTGAGCGGGTCGCGGTCGAGCACGACGAGGTCGGCGAGCAGCCCCGGCAGCAGGCGGCCGCGGCGGCGCCCGTCGCCCGAGAGCCACGTCGGCGCGACGCAGGTCGCGTGCAGCGCCTGCTCGACCGTCACCGCCTGCTCGGGCCGCCAGGCGGGGCGCTCGTCGATCGAGCGGAGCACGCCGGCGGCGATCCCCGCGAGCGGGTCGAGCTCCTCGACCGGCGCGTCCGAGCCGTTGACGACGAGCGCGCCCGAGTCGAGCAGCGAGCGGAAGGCGTACGTGCCGTCGAGCCGGTCGCCCCAGAAGCGCTCGGCGAGGTCGCGGTCGGAGGGCGCGTGCGAGAACTGGACGGAGCAGGCGATCCCGAGCGCCGCGAAGCGGGGGACGTCCTCGGGCGCCAGGCACTGGGCGTGCTCGATCCGGTGGCGCAGCCGCTTCGGCTCCCACGCGTCGCGCGTCGCCTCGAACGCGTCGAGCGCGTTCCGGTTCGCCTGGTCGCCGATCGCGTGCACGGCCACCGGCCAGCCGCGCTCGGCGCCGCGGCGCACGATCTCCTCCAACTCGGCGCGGCTCGTGATCTCGACGCCCGTGCCGTCGGTCATCAGCGCGGTCTGCGAGCCGAGCGTCCCGTCCATGAAGCACTTCAGATAGCCGATCCGGAGGAACTCGTCGCCGAAGCCGGAGCGGAGCGCCAGCGCGGCCGCCGAGTCGAGCAGGTGGTGCGGGATCGAGCCCCAGACCCGCAGCGAGAGGTTCCCCTCCTCGCGCAGCCGCTGGAAGATCCCGGGCGCTCCGAGCCAGCCGTCCTTGTCGTGGATCGCGCCGACCCCGCGCGCGTTCGCGAGCCTGAGGCCCGCGCGGGTCGCCTCGACCCACTCGTCCTCGCTCGTCAGCACGTAGCGGTCGCGGAAGCGCCAGGCCGACTCCTCGCGCAGGATCCCCGTCGGTTCCCCCGCCGCGTCGCGCTCGACGACGCCCCCCGGCACGTCCAGGTCTCCGCCGGCGGCCGCGAGCGAGGCGGAGTTGAGCCAGGCGGAGTGGTAGTCCTTCGAGATCAGGATCGCGGGCGTTTCGCCCGTGACCGCGTCGAGCGCCTCTTTGGTGGGGCCTTCGCCGCTCCAGTCGCCGTCGCGCCAGCCGTAGCCGCGCAGCCAGCGCCCCGGCGCGACGCGCGCCTCGCCGATCCGCGCCAGCGCCTCCTCGAGCGACGCGCAGCCGTCCAGCTTCACCTGCGTCTGCGCGAGCGACCAGGTCGGGAAATGGACGTGCGAGTCCGTGAACGCAGGCAGGACGCAGCGGCCGCCGAGGTCGACCACCTCGGGGCTCGCGAGCGCGGTCTCGTGGACGCCGACGCCGCCCGCCACGTACGCGCCCGCGATCGCGAGCGCCCGGCTCTGCGGCAGCGAGGGGTCGAGCGTGCGGACGACGCCGTTCTCGAGGATCACGTGCGCGAGCCTAGCTATCGTCGCGCACGTGGACGACGCCCGACGCGCCGCGCTCGCCGCGCTGATCGATCACGCGCCGCTCTTCCCGCCGGCGAGCCTGCCCGTGCCCGAGGCGCTCGCCGAGGACCGCCGGGCGCGCGCCGACGAGCACGCGTGGCTGCTCGCCCGGCTCGTCTGGCCGGCGTCGAAGCTCGGCGAGCTGGGCGGCGAGGACCGTGCCCTCTCCGTCGTCCGTGACGAAGACGTTGCTAATGACACAGTGTCACAAGCTCTCCGCGTCGAGGCCGTCGAGACGCGCTGGGAGAGCGGGCTGGAGGGGCTTGCGGGGGAGGTCTACGTCGAGCTGCCGCTCGGGGACGGGCTCGAGGAGATGGTCGCCGCGCTCGCGGAGCGGGGGCTGCGCGCGAAGGTGCGCTGCGGCGGCGCCGTCGTGCCGTCGGCAGGCGAGCTCGGCCGCTTCCTGCGCGCCTGCCGCGACGCCGGCGTCCCCTTCAAGGCGACGGCGGGCCTGCACCACCCGCTCGCCGCCGACGGGAGGCACGGCTTCCTGAACGTGATCGCCGCGTGCGCGTTCGCCGATGAGGAGGCGCTCGCCGGCGAGATCGAGCTCGACGCGGGCTCGCTGCGCTGGGGCGGCCGCGAGGCCGGGCCGGACGAGCTCGCGCGCGTCCGCCGCGAGCAGCTCGTCGCCGTCGGCAGCTGCTCGTTCTTCGAGCCGGTCGCCGACCTGCAGGAGCTGGGGATCCTGTGACGCTCGGCTTCGGCACCTTCGTCCGCGACAGGGTCGCCCACCTCGGCTTCCGCTCCGGCGAGGCCGTCGTCGACCTCGGCGAGGGCTCGCTCGACGCGCTCCTGCCGCAGGGCCGTGCCGCCTGGGAGCACGCGACGGAGGAGGCCGTCGCGGCCGCGGGCCGCGGCGACGCGATCCCCCTCGCAGACGTCGAGCTGCGGCTCCCGTTCGCGGTCGCCGACTACGTCGACTTCTACTCCTCGCTCGAGCACGCGACGAACCTCGGGCGGATGTTCCGGCCCGACTCGGAACCGCTCCTGCCGAACTGGCGCCACCTGCCGGTGGGCTACCACGGCCGCGCCGGCACGGTCGTCGTCAGCGGCACGCCGGTGCGACGGCCGCACGGCCAGGCGAAGCCGCCGGACGCGGACGCGCCGGCCTTCGGCCCCTCGCGCCGCCTCGACATCGAGCTCGAGCTCGGCTTCGTCGTCGGCGTCCCGAGCTCGCTCGGCGAGCCGGTCCCGGCCGCCGCCTTCGCAGAGCACGTCTTCGGCGTCGTGCTCGTCAACGACTGGAGCGCGCGCGACATCCAGGCGTGGGAGTACGTCCCGCTCGGCCCGTTCCTCGGCAAGAGCTTCGCGACCTCCGTCTCCGCGTGGGTGACGCCGCTCGCGCTGCTCGAGGACCTCCGCGTCGCCGCGCCCGTGCAGGAGCCCGAGCCGCTGCCGCACCTGCGTGTCGAGGGCGACTGGGCGCTCGACCTCCCGCTCGAGGTCGAGCTGAACGGGGACGTGATCTCCCGCGGCAACGCGCGGGGGCTCTACTGGACGATGCCGCAGCAGCTCGCGCACGCGACCTCGAACGGCGCGAGCGTCCGGACGGGCGACCTGATGGCCTCGGGCACGATCTCGGGCGCGGAGCGGGGGAGCGAGGGGAGCCTGATCGAGCTGACGCGGAACGGCGCCGAGCCGCTACGACTCGCGGACGGGAACGAGCGCACGTTTCTCGAGGACGGCGACGAGGTCGTGCTCCGAGGCGCGCTGCTCGGCGAGGTGCGCGGCCGCATCGTCCCCTAGAAATCCGGCGCGTTTCGTTCGATACTTGGACGCGTGCGGCGTTTCCTCGTTCTCGCAGCGCTCACCCTGCTCGTCCCCGCGGCCTCGGCTCCGGCGAAGCTCGCCGTCAACAAGCCGCTGCTCGGGATCGCGGGCCAGCCCGACCGCTTCAAGGGGCAGACCGGGCAGGACTCCCAGATCCGGCACGCGTTCCTCGGCTGGGAGCAGGGGCGCCAGTGGGGCTCGCCCTTCTCGCAGATCTTCGCCTCGCTGAAGCCGATCCCGATGATCCACATCGGCACCGACCGCGGGCGCGCCCGCGTCGAGGCGATCACGCCGGCACAGATCGCAGCCGGCCGCGGCGACGGCTACCTGGTCGCGCTGAACGAGGCGATCGCCGCCTACGGCGCGCAGATCTACGTCCGCGTGATGGCGGAGATGAACAACCCGAAGAACCACTACTCGCCGACGCGTCCGAACGGGACCTCGAAGGGCGCCTCCCACTCTCCGGCGGCGTACAAGCAGGCGTTCCGGCGCGCGTACCTGATCCTCCACGGCGGCAACGTCGACGCGAAGCTGCGCCGCCTCGGGATGCCGCCGGTGGGGAGGGCGCTGACCCAGAACCGCGCGCCGGCGCTGACGGTGATCTGGAACCCGATCGCCGGCTTCGACGCGCGCAGCGCCCGGCCCGCACAGGAGTTCTACCCCGGCGACCCCTACGTGGACATGGTCGGCAACGACATCTTCGCGAGCCGGGTCGGCTCCGCCTCGCACGCCGCCAACGAGGCGCTCTACCGCGCTCACCCGCGCAAGCCGTACTCGCTGCCGGAGTGGGGGCTCGACCGGGTCGACGACCCCGGCTTCGTGCGGACGATCTGCGAGTTCCTGAAGAACCGGCCTCGGACGAAACTCGCCGCCTACTACGAGGCGAGGCCGCCGTCCCGCTACGACCTCGGGCCGAAGCCCGGCTCGCGCGCCGAGTACCGGCGCTGCATCACGCCGCTCGGAGCGACCGCGGCACGGCAGCGGACCCTGCCGGCCGGACCGCCGACGAACGCCCAGCTGAGGCTGCTGCCGAGCCCGGCCGAGGGCGACGCGCCGCTCGCCGTCACGTTCCAGACGCACGTCAACCTGCCGCGGCCGGTCGTGCAGTGGGAGATCGCGTTCGGCGACGGGAAGACGCGGAAGGGCAGCGGCCCGCCCCCGCGCACGGTCCCGTACACCTACGCGAGCGACGGGATCTACACGGCGACGCTGATCGTCTACCTCGGCCCGCCGTTCACGGGGACGGCGATCCGCTTCCTCACCCAGGCGAGGGTGAAGGTGGGCGAGGACTCGGGCGAGCTGCTGCGGCTGATCCCGGACAAGACCTCCGGCAAGGCGCCGCTCGCCGTCAGCTTCCGGACGATCGCGAACCCCCCGACGCCCGTTGTGCGGTGGGAGTTCGTGCCGGGCGACGGGACGAGCCGCTCCGGCCAGGGCAAGCCGCCGCGCTTCCTCGGCCACACCTACAAGGCGAAGGGCGTCTACCGCGCGGTGCTGATCGTCTACCTGCAGCCGCAGTTCCAGGGCACGCTCGTGCGGCTCCTGACCTACGCGGACATCCGGGTCTCGTAGGCCCGGCGGCGGCGCCGAGCCGCCGCCGGGCGCCCTCGCCTACGCGCTGCCGTGCAGGATGCGCCAGCTGAGTGGCGCGAACGGGGTGTTCCGAAGCTTTCGCTTCAGGTCGGCCGCAGTCATCGGTGGTGCCTTTCGCCGCAGGAAGAGCGTCCCGGCCCGAGCATCCTCGGTCCGCTCGGCGCCGTCATCCCCCGGCCGGGGGAAGCGCTAGAGCTGCGCCGTGCAGAAGGCGCAGCGGCGCGCGGCGGCCGGGATCGAGCTGAGGCACTCGGGGCACTCGCGTGTGGGCTCGTCCACCGCCTCCTCCGTCTTGCGCCGCTCCATCAGCGCGTTCACCGGCTTGACGACGAGGAAGTAGACGACGGCCGCGATGATCAGGAACGCGAGCAGCGCGTTGACGAACGCGCCGTAGCGGAAGACCGACTCGTTGATCGTGAACGTGAGCTCCGAGAAGTCCTGCTCTCCGCCGAGCGCGGCGATCAGCGGCGTGACGAGGTTCCGCACGAAGGAGTCGATGAGCGCGGCGAACGCGACCCCGATCACCACGGCGACCGCGAGCTCGACAAGGTTGCCGCGGAGCAGGAACTCCTTGAACTCCCTCACGCGGCGATTCTGAGCAGATCGCCGCAGCCGGCGCAAGTAGACTCGCGCTCGTGGCGTGGGACGTCCTGAGCGAGGAGCAGCGCGAGATCCGGGAGCTCGTGCGCACGCTCGCGCGGGAGCGGATCGCACCGCGCGCCGCCGAGATCGACGAGTCGCACGAGTTTCCCTGGGACGTCGTCGAGCTCTTCCGCGAGCACGAGATCTTCGGCCTCCTCTTCGACGAGGAGCACGGCGGCTCCGGGACGGGCACGCTGCTCGCGCTCGTGGCGATCGAGGAGGTCTCGAAGGTCTGCGCGACGAGCGGGCTGCTGCTCGCCGTGCAGGAGCTCGGCGCGCTCGGGATCAAGCTCGCCGGCTCGCAGGCGCAGAAGGAGGCCTACCTGCCGCGGCTCGCGTCC
The DNA here is from genome assembly GCA_035514455.1 of Gaiellaceae bacterium. Lineage (GTDB taxonomy): Bacteria > Actinomycetota > Thermoleophilia > Gaiellales > Gaiellaceae > Gaiellasilicea. Next base: position 11,133 of record DATKBA010000130.1, read on the forward strand.
GGCGAGTGGCTCACCGCGTACGCGCTCACCGAGGCCGGCTCCGGCTCCGACTCGGCCGCGATGCGCACGACGGCGGTCCGCGACGGCGACGGCTACGTCTTGAACGGCGGCAAGCGCTTCATCACGAACGCCGGCGTCGCGAACCTCTACACCGTCTTCGCGAAGACCGATCCCGACGGCGGCCACGCGGGCATCTCCGCGTTCCTCGTCGAGGCGGACGCCCCCGGCTTCGCGGTCGCGCGGCTGGAGCCGAAGATGGGGATCTCCGGCTCGACCACCGGCGAGCTCACGTTCGACGACTGCCGCATCCCCGCCGCCAACCTGCTCGGCGAGGAGGGCGAGGGCTTCAAGATCGCGATGCGGATCCTCGACCGCTCGCGCCCCGGGGTCGCCGCGCAGGCGCTCGGGATCGCGCAGGGCGCCACGGACTACGCGCTCGAGTACGCGAAGACGCGCGAGACGATGGGCAAGCCGATCGCGCAGCACCAGCTGATCCAGGCGAAGCTCGCCGACATGGAGACCGAAACCGAGGCCGCGCGCGGGCTCCTCTACCGCTTCGGCCAGATGTGCGACGCGGGCATCGACGGGCCCGAGCTGACGAAGGCCTCGGCTCAGGCGAAGCTGAAGTGCGGCGACGTCGCGATGGCCGTCACGGTCGAGGCCGTGCAGATCCTGGGCGGCTACGGCTACATCAAGGAGTACCCGGTCGAGCGCTTCATGCGCGACGCGAAGATCACGCAGATCTACGAGGGGACGCAGGAGGTGCAGCGGCTCGTGATCGCCCGCGAGATGCTGCGCGAGACCCGCGCCTTCCTCCTCGCCGGAGTGTGAGCGAGCTCGCGCGAGGCTTCGACCTCGCGGCGGAGGCCTACGAGCAAGGCCGGCCGGGGTACCCGGCGGAAGCGCTCGACCTCTTCGAGCTTCCGGCGTCGGCGACCGTGCTCGACCTCGCCGCGGGCACGGGGAAGCTGACGCGGATCCTCGTGCAGCGGTATGCGAACGTCGTCGCCGTCGAGCCTCTGAACGCCATGCGTGCCGTGCTCGAGCGCGCTGTGCCCGGTGCAGACGCGCGAGCCGGACGCGCGGAAGCGATTCCCGCGGGCAACGACGAGTTCGATGCGGTGTTCATCGCCCAGGCCTTCCACTGGTTCGCGACGGATGCCGTCGTCGCCGAGCTGGCGCGTGTGCTTCGTCCCGCCGGCCTCTTGGTGCTGCTCTGGAACAGGCATCTCACCGCGCCGGTCGCGCCGCCGCTTCCCGAGGAGTTCCGGCGGCGCGTCCGGGAGCTTCGAGAGGAGGCCCGCGTCGAGGACGTGTATCTCGATTGGCGCGCGGCCCTTGAGCACGGGCCGTTCGAGGACCTGCGCGAAGCGCTCGTCCATCACGAGGCGGTGCTCGACGCTGAGGCGATGCTGGCGCAGGTCGCGTCGTTCAGCTGGGTGGCGGTCCGGCCGGAGTCGGAGCGGCGCCGCCTCCTCGCTGAACTGCGAGCGCTGCTGCCCGAAACCACCTACACGATGTCGCTGGACACCGAGGTGTTCTGGGCGAGATTAGGGTAGGCGCCGTGGAACGGCAGGACGTCGACCGCTGGCTCGGGCGCTACGTCGCCGCGTGGAGGAGCGGCGACCCGGCCGAGATCGGCGACCTCTTCTCGGCCGACTGCCGCTACCGCTACTGGCCCGGCGACGAGCCGCTCGTGGGGCGCGACGCGATCGTCGCGTCGTGGCTCGACCACTCCGACGAGCCCGGCACGTTCGACGCGTCCTACGCGTGCTGGGCGCTCGACGGCGACCGCGCGGTCGCCGTGGGCACGAGCACGTACACCGCGCCCGAGCACAAGGTCTACGACAACGCGTTCCTGCTCGTCTTCGACGAGGACGGCCGCTGCGCCGACTTCGCCGAGCTCTACCTCAAGCGTCCCTGAGGCGGAGCCTCAACGCCTCAGCTTCGTCCCGTCGACGACCTCGAAGGCCGAGCCGGGGACGCGGTGGAGCGTGTGCAGTTGCTCGTTCGACCACTTCGGGTGGGGCGCGCCGCTGACGTACCAGTCCGAGCCGTTGTCGGCGACGATCATCCCGTACTCCTTCAGCGCCTGGAGCACGATCCGCGCCTGGCGGGGGAAGCCGGCGATCGGGTAGCCCCGCTTCAGCCGCAGGCGCAGCCCCATCGGCGGTAGGGCTGGGCTTGTGTCGCTACTCGCGTAGTGGCGGGCCGGCCAGACGTAGGCGCGGCGCGTCTTCGAGACGGTGAAGCGGAGCGCGTGGTCGATCCGCCCGCGTGCGACCTCCTCGTAGCGGGCGAGGCCGGGCAGGATCGGCAGCCCCGCGGCGTCGGCGGACGTCCAGCCGGCGGGGCGGAGCTTGTTCGAGCGCAGGTCGAAGATCGCGCCGGACCCGGCCCGCCAGCCGCCGCCGGCGTTGCGCCGGAGCGCGAAGAGCTCGTACAGGCGGCAGCTGTCGCGGTCGACGATCAGCGCGTGCCGGTCGCCGTCGGCGTCGCGCCCTCCCTCGATCGCGACGTTCGCCGGGATCGGATACGGGCCCTTGTCCGACTCGTCCGCGTACTCGAAGGCGACGCGCACCTTCGGCTGGGTGCGGCGGACGACCGTGATCGGGATCCCGATCGGGCCGCCCTCCCAGAGGCCGGAGCCGAAGTCGGCGTGCAGGCGGTCGTCGACGCCGATCGAGGCCACGATCCGGGCCGAGCCCGCCGCGACGGGGAGGTGGTCGACGCGCTTGTTCCACGCGTTCGAGGCGGGAAAGACGGGGCAGCCGGGAGCCTGCGGCAGCCGCGAGCTCGTGGCGGCGCTGGCGGCGCTCACGGCGACGAGGACGGCGGCGAGGGCTGTCGGGACGCGTCTCAGAACCCGAGCCCGGTCACTCGCCGGCGCGGAGCGACGCCTTGTAGGCCCGCTTCGCCGCCTGGTACTCCGCGAGGGCCTCCGGCGAGTCGACGTCCCCGAGCATCGCGTGGTCGGGGACGAGCGGCGCCGCGATCTCCAGCCCGAAGCGCTTCGCGAGCACCGAGGCGAGCGCCTTCACCTTCATCTCGCCGAAGCCCGGCAGCGCCTCGAGCCGCCGCTTCAGGTCGGCCGTGTCCGCCGCGTCGCCCCACACGCGCGCTGCGTCGCCGCCGTACTCCTCGGCGACGACCGCACACAACTCCTGCACGCGCTTCGCCATGTTGCCGGGGAAGCGGTGGATCGCGGGCTTCGCGCGGAACGCCTCCTCGAGCGCCTGCGGGTCGGTCGCGGCGATCGCGCCGGCGTCCAGGCCGCCGAGCCGCTGCTGCAGCTTGAGCGGGCCGGCGAACGCCGTCGGCACCGTCACCTGCTGGTCGAGCACGAAGCCGATCAGGAGCGCGAGCGGGTCGCGGCCGATCAGCGCGTCCGCCTCGGCGTTTCCGGTGAAGTGGAGGGCGTCGACCACGGTTCGATCCTAGCGCCGCGGGGTATCCGTCCCGCATGCCCAATCCGATCGAGAAGACCGAGGAGCTCGTCGAGGAGGCGGAGCGGGGCCGCAGCGAGCGCACGCCCTGGCTCGTCTGGGGCGGGATGCACCTCGTCGTCGGCGCGCTCGTCGCGGTCGTCCTCGCGATCGTGTTCACCGTCTATCTGCTTGCGTGAATCAGCACTAGACTCGGCGCATGGTCAGGAAGACCGTGACACTTGTCTTCTGCGACGTCACCGACTCGACGCCGCTCGGCGAGCGGCTCGACGCGGAGGCGCTGCGGGGCGTCTGGTCGCGCTACCACGAGACCGCGCGCGAGGTGCTCGAGCGCCACGGCGGCACGATCGAGAAGTTCGTCGGCGACGCGGTCCTGGCCGTCTTCGGGATCCCGGTCGTCCACGAGGACGACGCGCTGCGGGCCGTCCGCGCGGCCGCCGAGCTGCGCGACGCGCTCGCACGGCTGAACGACGAGCTCGAGCCGGCGTTCGGGGTGCGCGTCGGCGTGCGCACCGGCGTCAACACCGGCGAGGTCTTCGCCGGCGACCCGTCCCAGGGCGATCCGTTCGCGACGGGCGACGCGGTCGTCGTCGCGCAGCGGCTCGAGGCGACCGCCGCGCCCGGCGAGATCCTCGTCGGCGACGCGACGATGCGACTCGTCCGCGACGCGGTCACCGCCGAGCCGCTGCCCGGCCTCGCCCTGAAGGGGAAGACGGAGCTCGTCGACGCCTGGCGGCTGCTCGCAGTCGATCCCGACGCGAGCGGTGTCGCGCGCCGCCTCGACTCGTCGCTCGTCGGCCGTACGGCCGAGCTCGAGCGGCTGCGCGCCGAGCTCGAGCGCGCGACCGCCGAGCGCGCGTGCCGCATCGTCACGATCGTCGGCGAGCCGGGAGTCGGCAAGTCGCGGCTGGCGGTCGAGCTCACAGCGGGCACGGGCGCGCTCG
>DATKBA010000131.1:0-7207 GCA_035514455.1 Gaiellaceae bacterium
CTCGCGCCCTGGGTCCTGCACACGGGGCTCGGGCCGGACCAGGCCGTCTCGGGCTTCATGACGCAGGTGATCGCCTGCGCGCTCCAGCTCGGCGGCATGCCGGTGCCGAAGGGCGGCGGCGTGAAGCTCGTCGACGGCCTCGCGCAGCTCGTCCGCGACGCCGGCGGCGAGCTGCGCACTGAGGCCGAGGTCGAGCGGATCCTCGTCTCCGACGGGAAGGCGACCGCTGTCCGGCTCGCCGGCGGCGAGACGGTGTCGGCCTCGCGCGCCGTGCTCGCCTGCGTCACCCCGACGCAGCTCTACGGGCGATTGCTCGCCGAGGGCGACGTCCCGCCCAACGTGCGCGAGTCGGCGCTCGGGTTCCGCTACGGACGCGGCGAGATGCAGATTCACCTCGCGCTCGGCGAGCGGCCGCGCTGGCGCGGCGACGACCGGCTCGCGCGGGTGCCGCTGCTCCACCTCACCTCCGGCCTCGACGGCGTCTCGCGGGCGGTCAACGAGGCCGACCGCGGCCTCTTGCCGGCCGAGTCCACGATCGCGCTCGGCCAGCCGATGGCGGTCGATCCCTCCCGCGCGCCCGACGGGTCGTGGGTGCTCTGGGTGCAGCTGCAGGAGCTCCCGTCGCGGCCGAAGGGAGACGCCGCCGGCGAGATCGACGTAGGCGACGGGACGTGGACGGAGGAACTGCGCGAGGCGTACGCCGACCGGATCGTCGAGCGGATCGGCCGCCACGTCGAGAACCTCGACGCGGCCACGATCGCGCGGGTCGTCCTCTCGCCCGCCGACCTGGAGGCGGCGAACCCGAACTGGGTCGGGGGCGACATCTACGCGGGCTCCTGCTCGCTCGACCAGAACCTGCTCTTCCGCCCCACGCCCGGCACGCCGGGGCACGAGACCGCGGTCGAGCGGCTCTGGCACATCGGCGCGAGCACGCATCCGGGGCCGGGCCTCGGCGCCGGCTCCGGCTACCTCGTCGCGAAGCAGCTGACGCGGCCGCCCCTGCCGCGGCGCCTGCTCTCGAAGCTGCCGGGCATCCCGTGACGCTCTCCCTCTCGGAGATCTCGACGGTCGCGGCGAGCTTCGACGACGACGTGCGTGCCTACGCGGCGGCCGGCTTCGACGGGATCGGAGTCTGGGAGATGAAGCTCGGCGACGACGAGGCCGGCCTCGAGGCGCTGCGCGCGAGCGGTCTCCGGGTGACGAACTGCGTCCCCGCGGTGCCGTCGATCCTCCCGAACGCAGTCGTCGAGGGACCGGACGACGTCGAGGAGCGGATCGCGTCGATGTGCTCCTCGATGCGGCGCTTCGCGCGCTACGAGCCGGACTGCGTCCTCTGCCTCACCGGCCCGGGGAGCGCGGCAGACCGCCCGGCGATCGTCGCCGGCCTGCGACGCGTCGCGGCGGCGGCCGCGGACGCCGGCGTCCGGCTCGGGCTCGAGCCGATCCACGCGTCGCAACGGGATGCGCTCACCGTGATCACGACGATTCCCGAGACGCTCGACCTGCTCGAGGAGGCGGGCCTGCCCGAGGTCGGGATCATGGTCGACCTCTGGCATGTCGGCGACACGCCCGAGATCGAGCGGCACCTCGCCGAGAACGTCGGCCGGATCACCGGCGTCCACGTCGCCGAGCACCTCCCCGGCCGGGCGGACCGCGGCCTGCCGGCCGGGCGCTGCGCCGAGCTGATGCGCGTCCTCCGCGACGCCGGTTGGCGTGGCGCCTGGGACGTGGAGATCTTCGGCGACCCGGAGCGGGACGACTCGTTGTGGTCGCTGCCGGTCGACGAGGCCGCGCGGCAGGCCTACGAGGCGGTCGCTACAGCGGCCGGCCGCTGAGCGCGAGCACGTTCGCGACGAAGACCTTCGTCTCGTCGAAGAAGCCGCGCTCGCGCACCGCCTTCTCGCCCTGGTACCACGCTCCGAGCGCAAGCCGCTGGTCGCCGTCGAAGCGCTTCAGCAGGTGGCTGAGGAGAGCCATCCCGACCTCGACGCCGCCCTCGCCCGTGCGGGGCACCTTGCGGCCGAGCAGCACGGTCTCGACGAACGTCCACGTGTCGGGCATCACCTGCATCGGCCCCCACGCACCGACCGATGAGGTGACGTTCGTCTGGAAGCCGGACTCCTGCCACGCGAGCGCCCGCGCGAGGCTGACGGGGACGCCGTAGTGCGCCGCCCACCGGTCGACGAGGCCGCGGACCGTGGAGCGGTCGAGCTCGGCCGCCGGGCCGGCGCCCACGGCGCCCATGGGCACCTTGAGCTTCGCGCCCTCGACGACGAGGTCGACGGACGCCAGGCCGTTCGCACCCGCGAGCGCGCGGACGGTCGTGTTGTGCTTGGCCGCGATCGCCGAGAGCGTGTCGCCGGGCCGCACGACGTACGCGACCGGCGCGGCCGTGACCTGGGTGAGCACGGGCGTGCCGCGGCCGTGGCCGAACGCGGTCAGCGTGGCGGGACCTGCGACGCCGTCGACGGCGAGGCCGCGCGTCTTCTGGAAGCGGATCAATCCCTTCGTCGTCGCCGCGCCGAAGTGGCCGTCGACCTGGTAGAGGCGGAGGTGGCCTGCGCGGGCGAGCAGGAACTGGAGCGCGGACACGTCCCAGCCGTACGCGCCCTGCGAGAGCACGCGCCGCGCGACGAGCGGCCGCCCGAGCGCACCGAGCTCGGCGCGGGTGCGGGGCCCGAGCTCGCCGGTCACCGGCAGCCCTGCGGCCTTCTGGAACGCGCGCAGCCCGTCGGCGGTCATCGGCCCGGCGAGCCCGTCGATCGTGCCGAAGTACATCCCCTTCGAGCGGAGGGAGACCTGGAGGGCGGCGATCTCGGGATCGGGGCCTGCGCCTGCCGCAGCCGGCGCGGCGAGCAGAGCGGCAGCGGCCGCCAGGATGAGGATCCGTACGCGCACGGGTCGGCTGTCTTTTCCGCGCGCGCGAAGGCTCCTGCAAATCCTTACAAAACGACAACAGCCGGCACGTGGCCGGCTGTGGGAGGCTCCCGCGGTTGGACTCGAACCAACAATCCTCCGGTTAACAGCCGAGGCCCGTTACGTACCTAAGGGTGATCACCGCACGGCTGAGCCACCCTCGATCATGCCGGATCACCCTAGGTGCCCCTGGTCGGGTACCAAATCCGGTACCAAGTCCCGGCGCACGGCGCGCTCAGATCTTCGCGGCTGCACTGCGGAGCTCGTCAAGCGCCGTCCACTTCCGCCGAGCCATCGAACGCGGAGCTCTGTGAGCCTGCTGAGGACGCCGCACGCGAGTTGCCGAACCTGTCGCTCGAGGACGCTCTGCTGCTCGTCTACGTCTATGCGGAGCGCGAGTCGCCGAAGCGCGAGCCAGCCGCAAGGCGCTGGCTCGCGAGGTATCTCACGGAGGGCTCTCCAGGCCTCCTGGACATCGCCCAGGTCAGTGCGAGCCTCACGACGCTGCGCGTTGACTAGGCGGTCACGAGGTCAGTGGTTGGACGTAAGGGGCAGCTCGAGAGCCGCCCCTTACGAGTCCCGCGCCGACAGACCCATCGGGGAGGGGCCGCGCTTCAATGTCCTCTCTTGGTAACGGTGAGAGTCGTGCTGAAAGAGCTAGTCGTGCCGGCAGGCGCGCCGACCACTTCTTCGGGGAAGAAGTAGGTCGTCGAGATCGCATGGTCGCCGTTCCTGAGCGGATGGCTAAGCGCACGGAAGTCGATCTGCCAAAGATCGAGGTCACTGTTGAACTCGCACGCACTCTGCACGACCTCAAGCGTCCTACCGTCGAGCGTGTAGGTCGCGACGATGGCCTCGAGCGGCGCGCACGACGTCTGCGCCCAGGCGGTTCGGATGATGATCCACTCGCCGGTCTCCGCCTGCCAGTTGGGACTTGCGAAGGGGCGCAGCTTGCAGACGCGAGGATGACCCGCGTTCGGAGCATCGGCCAGGCACACCGGTACGCCAGGGTTCCCAACTGGATCTGAAAGATGCTTCCTTGGCCCGTTCGCTGAGGCGACCTGCACCACAATCAGGGCTGTCAGCGCCAGCAGCAGGATCGCGCCGGACCGATGACGTCTCGCGTGGGACCTCACAGTTGAGCTCCTCTCGATTGAACGGCTACCGAAACCTGAGTGGCCGTCCTCAAGGAACGCTCAAGTCTCGAGTCATCCTCCCCGGCAACAACCAGGCTATCTCGCGGTCAGCGAGATTACAAACGAGAGTTGGGCGAGCCGCCGATAGACGCGGCGCGTGCCTGCAGCGGCGAAAGCCTCGAGTCCCACGGCTTCGGCGGCGACCGTCTGCTGAAGCTCGCCCGTCGAGTCGCGAACGACGAGCTCCGACGACGCAGCGCCTTCCTCGATACCACCGGCTCGAGGATCTCGTCGCCTTCCTCACGCTGCAGGCAACCCGGCCGCGTACATCCAGGCGCGCGCCGGCCACGCTTAGGGTTCGATCACCGAGCGGTACATACACGCCGCGCAGCTTGCCTTCCCGAGCGCTGTGGAGACCGAGGACCGCCTGTTCGGAGCGGCTTCGGTCCCGAATCCGGTACCAAATCAGCTCCCGCGGTTGGACTCGAACCAACAACCCTCCGGTTAACAGCCGGATGCTCTGCCAATTGAGCTACGCGGGAACGCAGCGGGGGAGATTGTAGCCGTCCCTAGGCGAGCTCCGACACCGCTTCCTTCACCCGCGCGAGCTGCGCCTGGAGCTCCTTCATCCGCCCGAGCTCGGCCCCGGCGAGCTCGCGGCGGAGCCGCCGCTCGCGCAGGTTGAGCAGAAGCTCCTTGCCGGTCCGCTCGTCGAGCCCCTCGCGCGAGGCGCGGGCGTCGAGCTCGGCGCGGAGCGCGATCAGCTGCTCGTCCTCCTCCCCGCCCTGGACGAGGTGCTCGCGGAAGCGGCGGTGCAGCTCGGAGTCGAAGTGGTCGGCGGAGAGCTCGGCGAGCAGCTTCACGAGCCCGGGCTCGAGCACGCACGCGGCGAGCGCGTTCCGCTCCAGGCGCTCGTCCCGCTCGAGCAGCTTGGGCGAGAGGTCCTCGGAGATCGTACGCACGCCGCCCTTCGGCGTCAGCCCGGAAAGCGTCTCCTTCGGCAGGCTCAACCGTCCCGCGAGCAGCCGGAGCGCGTCCTGCCACTCCGGCGAGTCCTCGTGCCGCTGCAGGATCTCCCGCGCGCGCACGAACGCCTCCTGCCGGTCGGGCGTCCGGTCGAGCTCCATGCGCACGCGATAGAGGATGTAGCTCTCGGCCCCGCCTAGCCGCGCCTCGAAGCCGGCCGGCGCGTCCGCGGGGTCCTGCCCCTTCGGAAGCGTCACGACGCGGACGTCGAAGCCGAGCGACGTCGCGAGCTCCATCCCGCGCAGCGTCGCCTCCTCCCCGGCCGCGTCCGAGTCGAAGCACAGGTAGATCCGGCGCGTCAGCCGCTGCACCTCCTTCAGCTGGCGCTCGGTCAGCGCCGTCCCCATCGACGCGACGACCGGCTCGAAGCCCGACTGCCGCAGAGCGATCACGTCGGTGTTCCCCTCCACGACGACCGCGCGCTCCTGCTTGGCGATCGCGGTGCGCGCGAGGTGGAGGCCGTAGAGGATCGCCGACTTGTGGAAGAGCTCGCCCTCGGGCGAGTTGACGTACTTGCCGCGCAGCGGGTCGTCTTCGTGCAGCTTCCGCGCCTGGAAGCCGACGATCCGCCCGCGCGCGTCGGCGAGGGGAAACATCAGCCGCGGCGGGAAGTAGTCGCCGCCGCGCGCGTTCGTCAGCCCCGCACCGCGCAGCTCCTCGCGCGTGAAGCCCTTCTCCTGCGCCTTCCCCGCGAGGCCGTCGCCGGGCGAGAGCCCGAGCCTGAACTCCTTGCAGACCGCCTCGCCGAGACCGCGGCTCTCCAGGTACGCGCGCACCGGCGCGCCGGCGGCCGTCTCCCAGAGGTGGCGCTCGTAGAACGCCGTCGCCTGGTCGAGCACCGCGTGCAGCCGGTCGCGGCGCTTGCGCGACTCCTCCTGCTGCGGCGAGGTCTCCTCGTACTCCAGCGTCACCCTGAACCGCTCGGCGAGCCACTCGACCGCGGCGGCGAAGTCGAGGTTCTCCGTCTCGCGGACGAACGTGATCACGTCGCCGCCCTTGCCGCAGCCGAAGCAGTGGTAGAGCTTCTCGACCGGGTTGACGGAGAAGCTCGGCGTCCGCTCCTCGTGGAAGGGGCAGCGCCCCGAGTAGCGGGCGCCGGACTTGCGCAGCGCGGTGCGGCCGGAGACGACCTCGACCATGTCGGCCGCGGCGACGACCTCCCGCACGGAGGTCTCCTTGATCAGCGCCACTAGAGGCTCTCCGCGTACGCGAGCGCGAAGCGGTCGGTCATCCCCGAGACGAACGCGCGGATCCCGTCCTCGGAGTCGCCGCGCCCGGCGAGGTGCTCGAAGATCGCGCGGATCGTCCTGTGCGCCCGCTCGTGCTCGCCGCGGGCGTGCTCGCCGAGGTAGACGCGCTCGAACATGAAGGAGCGGAGCGCAAGCATCGCCGCGCCGACCTCCTCGCTCTGGACGATGTCGCCGGCGGCCTCGGAGCTCTCGATCAGGTCGTGCACGAGGGTGTCGATCCGCGCGGAGCCGCTCTCGCCGAGCAGGTCGAGCTCGGCGCGCGGCAGATCGGCGGGCGTCAGCAGCCCCCAGCGGATCGCGTCGTCGATATCGTGGTTGATGTACGCGACCCGGTCGACGAGCCGGACGATCTTGCCCTCCAGCGTCTCGGGCTCCCGCTCGCCCGTGTGGGTGAGGATGCCGTCCCGCACCTCGGCGGTCAGGTTCAGCCGCTCCGCGATCCGGAGCGACTGCTCGTTGTGCCGGAAGCGCGTGCCGAAGCGCTCCTGGAGGCAACCGTCGAGCTGCTCCTCGCCCGCGTGGCCGAACGGCGGGTGGCCCATGTCGTGGCCGAGGCCGATCGCCTCGGTCAGGTCCTCGTTCAGCCGCAGCGCGCGCGCCACGACGCGGGCGATCCCGGTCGTCTCGAGCGTGTGCGTGATCCGCGTGCGGTAGTGGTCGCCGGCGGGGTCGATGAAGACCTGCGTCTTCCCCTTCAGCCGCCGGAACGGCTTCGAGTGGACGATCCGGTCGCGGTCGCGCTGGAAGGGCGTCCGCACGCCGCACTCGTCCTCCTCGCGCAGCCGCCCGCGCGTCTCGTACGAGCGGACGGCGAGCGGCGAGAGCGCCGACTCCTCGGCCGAGCGGACGCGCGCCTCGAAGGCGTCGGCAACTCGTCCG
>DATKBA010000132.1:0-6035 GCA_035514455.1 Gaiellaceae bacterium
GACCTCGGCGGCGCCGACGTCCCGGCCCTCCGCGATGCCTCCTCCGGAGAGCGGGGAGGCGACGCCCTCGCGCCAGCGGACCTCGAGCGTGCTCCCGGCCAGCTCGAGCTCGACCGTCCCCCGCTCGCGCAGGACCGAGTACGGGACGGCGACCGCTTCGTCGCCGCGCTCGAGGAAGACGACGCGCTCCTTCGGAGGGAGGCGGTCGTCGTCGGCGTTCGGGACGGGGAAGAACGGCGGCCGGTCTACGTCGTCGTAGCCGACGTACGGATTCCGCCCGTAGTCGCGCCGGTGGCCCGTCTCCCGCGAGAGCACCTCGCCGTCCGGGAAATTGTCGCGAAACTCCTCCCAGGCCACGATCCGGGCCGGCACCCGCTCGAGCCGCCTGCCGGTGTGCTGGCCGACGATTCCCTCGCCGCCGAACTGCTGCCACCACGACTCGGTCTGCCGGTCGTACATGACGAGGTCGGAGTGCCGCAGGTTGCCCGTCGTCCCGAAGTCGAGCACGCCCCCCTCGAGCCGCCGGTCGAAGACGATCGCAGTGTTGCAGAGCGGGCAGAAGGTGACGGAGACCGGGACCCCTGCGATCTCGTCGTTGACGATCTCGTGCCACATCAGGATCTGGATCGGGTAGGCGCGGGCGACGCCGCCGACCTCGACCTCGATCACGGGCTCGCGCGGCTCGAGGAAGTCCACCTCGCCGACCGGGAGGAACCGCGGAGCGTCGATCGGCGGGATCCCGTCCTTGGGCGGCCCGCCCGACTGGATCTCGGAGAACGGGACGCTGTGCTGCGAGAAGTCCGTCTTCCACCCGTGCGTCAGCGAAGGGGGCGGCGGGCCGCCGAGGTCCGGCGCACCGGCGGCGTCCGCGTCGCCGGCCGGCGCCTGCTCGCGCGCGGCGCCGCCGCAGCCGGCCAGGACGAGCAGAGCGAGCAGCAACGGAAGGCGTCCCATACAGGCTTCGATGCGCCGCCGCCGTGGTCGTTTCGGCGGAGCGGGCTCTACACGAGCCAGCGGAAGACGAGCCCCCAGACGAGCCCGAAGACGAGGTGGCCCATCAGGATCCCGACCGGCGTCATCGAGCCGAAGCCCGTGCCGCCGAAGCCGAACGGAGGCAGCGTCACCTCCCCGGACGGGCTCGCGCCCGCCTCCACGGCGCCGCGATCGCGGACGCGCGGATGCATCGCGCTCATCACCGGCATCATCACCATCGCGACGACCGCATGGACGGCGCCGAAGACGAGGCCGATCCACCAGGCGTTCGCCGGATCTGGCGCGAGCGCCCACCAGGCGATCCCGTACACGAAGCCGAAGACGAGCCCGTTCATGACGTGGATCGGCAGGCCGAGCCGGCGACCGCGTAGCGCGAGAGGAAGGCGATCCCGAGCCCTTCGCGGGCGGCGCGCTTGGTCGCCTCGCTGGACTCGAGCTCCCAGACGCGACTCGGCCACACGCCGGCGGCCGCCAGGGCGCTCGCTGACGCGGCGGGTGCTGGAGCCGGCCTCGCGGACGAGCAGCGTCTGCTCGGCCAGGTCGGACGGCCGCGCCCGGCCGTCGCGCAGGTCGAGGAGGCCGGGCCTGGCGACGCCGACGATCTCGTCGTCGATGAACGGCTCCAGCCGGACGCGCTCGTCGGCTCGGGCCTCGCCGACGAGCGCGAGCTGGATGCGCCCGGCGAGCAGCCGGTCGAGGATCTCGCCCGTCGAGGCGATCTCCACCTCGACGGTGACCTTCGGGTGGTCGCGCCGGAAGCAGCCGAGCGTGTCGGGCAGGAGGTAGACCCCGGGGGTGGTCGACGCGCCTAGGCGGATGGTGCCCGCCTCGAGCTTTGCCAGCCGCCGGAGCTCCTCCTCCCCGGCCTCGAGCGTGTGCATCGCCTCCGCGGCGTGGGCCGCGAGGGCGGCCGGGGAGAGCATAGGATTACGATCGCTCTCCCCGCGGGACTTCTCATCGGGGGAACTTCGGATGCCCACTGCGGGGACCCCGCACCTCGCCGTACGGGGCCGCCGCGGACACCCGACTGCCGAGCGCGGTGGATCGCCCCGCGCTCGGCGTCAAGCTCCGGCTTCGACGACGAGCAGCTCGGACCTCTGATACCGGTGTCCCCAGCCGCAGTAGGTGGAGCACACGAACGGGAACGTGCCCTCCTCCTCGACCTCGAAGACGAGGCGCTGCGGCTCGTGGGCGTGGGCGTCGAGGTGTCCCTTCACTCCGAGACCGTCGATCATCATCCCGTGGTCTCCGTGGCCGTCGTGCGCAGCGCGGATCGCCTCGTCGAGGCTCATCCCCGTCTCCTCCATGGGATCGGGCAGCCGGCCCTCCATGAGGTCGTGATGGACGCGCGCGTGCCAGTCGGTCGCCTGGATCGCTTCGGTGACCGGCGCCGGTAGCTTGGCGATCGCGTCGGCCGCATGGTCGTTCACCGCGAAGAGCTCGACCCTCGTGCCCACCGGCACGCGGAGCGCGTCGAGCTCGCTCCCGCCCTGGTCGAAGATCGCGTAGCCCCAGTGGTAGCTGACGACATACGCCGTGACCGGAGGAGGCGGCTCCTTCGCGACCGGCTCCTCCACGACCGGCTCCTCGACGACCGGCTTCTCCGCGACCGGCTCCTCCACGACCGGCTCCTCCACGACCGGCTCCTCCGCGACCGGCTCCTCGGCGACCGCTCCGCCGCCACAGCCGGATAGGACGACCACGGCGGCCGTGAGGAGGGCTCCCAGCGTGGCGACCGACCGGACTCGTGTCGCTGTGCTCATCTCGCACCTCCCATCGCAGTACGTTGGACTCAGGATCGCGCGGCCGAGCCGGCCCGGCATCCCGGGGACCCCGCACGCCGGGTGTGGGAACCCCGCACGTCGGGTCGCCCGAGTGAGCGGTCCTGCGCCCTCGCCGGCGACCAGTCCTGGCGGGAGCGCCTACCCGATCTGGTAGGCGGCTTCGTGCTTGCCCGGAAGGTCCCCTCGGCGTCGCCGGCCGGCGACGCTCTCCTCCGGTCGCGAGCGGCGCCCGCCGCGACCGCCTACGGCGCGTCGTGCTCCGCGCCGGTCATCGTCCGCCCGTCCGGCATGATGTGGACGTCCTCGCCCGGGCTGCTCATGAACTGCAGCGAGCCGAAGATCGCCAGAGCGAAGAGGACGATCGCGCCCGCGACGACCGCGAGTGTCTGCTTCTGCATGGGCTCCGCCCAGGCTAGCCGATGCGGTTCCCGGGGAGGGTCACGACGAACGAGGCCCCGGCGCCCTCCCCCCGGCTCTCGGCGCGGATGCGGCCGTCGTGGGCCTCGACGATCGCCCGTGCGATCGTGAGCCCGATCCCGCTTCCCCCGGCCGAGCGGGCCCGGGCGGGGTCGGCCCGGTAGAAGCGCCCGAAGACCCGCTGCAGGTGCTCGGGCGCGATCCCCTCGCCGGTGTCGGTCACGGCGATCTCCACGCCGTCGCCGGCAGGACTCGCGCTCACCGTGACCCGCCCGCCCGCAGGGGTGTGCCGCAGCGCGTTCCCGAGCAGGTTGGCGAGCACCTCCGCCATCCGGTCCCGGTCAACCTCGATCTCCGGCAGCGGGCCGCCCACCTCGGTGTGGAGCCGGACGCCCTTCGCCGCATAGGCGGGCGACGCCGCGGCGACGGCCGACTCGGCGAGCGCCGCAGGATCGACGCGGGCCACGTCGAGGGCGAGCTGGCGCTCCTCCGCGCGGGAGAGCGCGGTGAGGTCGTCGACGAGTCGCCGCAGGCGGCGCGTCTCGGTGCCGAGGATCTCCCACGTCTCCGCGCTCGCCGGCACGACGCCGTCTGCCATCCCCTCGAGGTAGCCGTCGATCGTCGCCAGCGGGGTGCGAAGCTCGTGCGCGAGGTCGCTCAGGAGCTCGCGCCGCCTCTGCTCGCTGGCGTCGAGGGAGGCGGCCATGTCGTTGAACGCCCGCGCCAGGACGCCGAGCTCGTCCGCCCCGGTCAAGGGCACCCGGACCCCGCGGGCGCCGCGGGCGATGCGGCGGGCGGACTCCGCCAGCGCGCGAACGGGCCGGACGATCCGGACCGCCAGGAACGCGCTGACGAGAGCGGCCGCGACGATCGCGGCGGCGACGGCGAGAGCGAGCGCGACGACCGTCGCGGCGAGGAAGGCCTCGTCGAGGTGGCCCGCGACGTCGTCCGGCACGACGCCGAGCGCGGCGCGGACGTGGCGGTGGTAGAGGCCGGGGGCGACCGCCAGCGCGACCAGCGCGAGCGTGGCCGCACCGGCGACGATCACGAGCAGCTGGGCGGCGAGGAGCTTCGCCGTCAGGCTCGAGCGGAGCCGGGTCACTCCCCCGGTCCCATCCGGTACCCGACTCCGCGCACGGTGAGGACGTAGCGCGGGCGTCTCGCGTCGTCTCCGAGCTTCCGGCGCAGCTTGGCGACGTGGACGTCGACGACGTGCTCGTCGCCGAACCACGGGCCCCAGACCCGGTCGAGTAGCGCTCGGCGCGAGAAGGCGACGCGCGGACGCTCCGAGAGCGCGTCGAGCAGGTCGAACTCGAGCCGGGTCAGCTCGACCGGGACGCCGTCGCGCGACACCTCGCGGGCGAGCGGGTCGATCACGAGGTCGCCGAAGCGCCTCGGCGGCCGGCTCTCGCCGCCCGCGCGGGGACGCCGCAGGAGCGCCCGGATGCGGGCGACGAGCTCGCCGGGCGAGAACGGCTTGGTCACGTAGTCGTCGGCGCCCGTCGAGAGCCCGACGATCTTGTCCACCTCGTCGGCCTTCGCCGTCAGCATCAGGATGTAGGCGTCGCTGAAGCTCCGGATCCTGCGGCAGGCCTCGATCCCGTCCATGACCGGCAGCATCAGGTCGAGGACGACGACGTCGGGGGCCAGCTCCCGCGCGAGCTCGACGGCCGCCTCGCCGTCGCCCGCGGTCTCCACCTCGAAGCCCTCCCGCTCGAGGTAGGACCGGACGAGCGCCGCCAGCGGCTCCTCGTCCTCCACCACCAGCGCGCGCTTCCGGTGACCGCTGATCGCCTACTCCTCGAGCATCGAGACGAAGCTCCCGTGCCACCAGTGGTACCAGACCGCTCCGGAGGTCCCGTTCACGGACAGCATCCCGGCGATCTCGCCGCCCCGGAGCACGTGGAAGGTGTGGTAGCCCGGGAACGCGTGGCCCTCGCCCGCCGCGAGCCCGCTCGCGTTGTCGTCCAGCCACCTGCCCGCGATCTGCCCCGCCTCGGCGGCCGAGATCTCCCGGTCGCCGGACGGAACCCAGGTCGGGTCGGCGAAGCCCGAGCCGCCCATCATCCCCGCTCCGCCCATCATGCCGCCACCCATCATGCCGCCACCCATCATCCCCGACGGCCCGCGCAGCCGGAAGTCGCTCATCAGTCCGTAGCGGGTGTTCCACATCATCGCCGGGCCGTACTCGAGGAACACGGCGCCGCTCCGCGGGTCGACCAGCACCTCGGTGGCGGGGGAGCCGTCCTCCTCGCGCAGCTCCGCGTAGTAGTGGTTGGAGAAGCGCATCACCTCGCCGACCTCGAGCTCGAGCCGGTCTGCGAACCGCTGCGCCTGCTCCGTCGCCTGCTCGAGCGTCTCGACCGTACGGCCCTCGCCCGCGGACACCATCATGCCCGCGCCGTAGCGGTGCATGCTCCACCCCTCTCCGGCGTCGGCGCGCGTGAGCGCCCAGCCGAGCGAGCCCACGAGCGCGGCTGCCGCGAGGACGAGGACGACCACGGGCACCAGTCGCGCCTGCATCGCCGTCACACCCTCTCGGCCCGCGCGGAGCGCAGCTTCGCCCGCAGGTCGTCGTACTCGGCAGCATCGATCTCGCCGCTCGCGAGCCGCCGGTCGAGGATCTCCTCCGGCCGCTCCGCCGCCGCCTCGACGCCGTCGCGGCGGGCCGGGAAGATCCGAGCAACCGCCCACACGATCACCGCGATCAGCACGACCCAGAACAGGGTCATCAACACCCATCCGCCTGCGCCCATGCCTCCGTCCCACCAGTGCATCTCGGCCTCCTTTCGTCTCTATCCGACCCCACGGTACGCCCGCGGCATCAAGGGTCACCCCTCG
>DATKBA010000133.1:0-5310 GCA_035514455.1 Gaiellaceae bacterium
ACGGCCGGCAGCGTCGAGCCGCCCGACCTCGTGATCGTCGACATCGCCCGGGTGGAGCCCGACGAGGTGGCCGAGTCGTGGCCCGACGTGCCGATCCTCGGCTTCACGAATCACACCGACAAGGCGGGCCTCCAGCGGGCCCATACAGCGGGGTTCGACCAGGTGATCGTGAAGTCCGCGCTCGCCGAGCGGGTGCCCGAGATCGTGGCCCAGCTCACCGCGCCGTCCGTCTGACGCCGCTCGCTAGACTCGCGTGGGTGACGTACATCATCGCCGAGCCGTGCATCGACATCCTCGATCGCTCGTGCGTCGACGTCTGCCCGGTGGACTGCATCCACGAGTTCAAGCGCCAGCTGATCATCGATCCCGAGGAGTGCATCGACTGCGGGGCGTGCGAGCCGGAGTGCCCGGTGGAGGCGATTTTCCCCGAGGACGCGCTGCCCGACAAGTGGGAGCCCTTCGTCAAGATCAACTACGCGTACTCGGAGGGGCCTGACGTCGTGAATCCGCTCGTCGACGCCTACGCGACGGAGCACGACGTCCAGAACCTCCCGCTCGAAGGCGCATAAGCGCACGCAGGTGAGACCGCGCACCCTGGATCACGTGGCGCTGTGGGTCGCCGACCGCGAGCGCATGGTCGCGATCGCGGTCGAGCGGCTCGGCGTCCGCGTGATCGAGCGCACGGACCGCTTCACGCTGCTCGGCGCCGATGCGCGGCGGGGGAAGCTGACGCTCTTCGACGCCGACGGCCCGCGCGAGCGGGGCGCGCTCGCGCGGATCGGCCTCCGGGTCTCGTCGCTCGACGGGCGCGACGCACAGGTCGACCTCGGTGAGGGTCTGGAGATCGTCCTCGTCGCGGCTGAGACCGACTCGGAGCTCGACCTCGACCACGTGGCGCTCTACTCGTCGGATCCCGCGGCCGCCGCGGCGGGCTGGGAGGAGCTCGGCTTCGAGCGGGCGCCTGACGGCCGGCTCGAGCTCGGCGGCGCCCACCTCGAGCTCGTGCCCGGCGACCCGGGCGCACCCGAGCGGCCGCTGCTGAACCACATCGGCGTCCTCGTCGACTCCGTCGCCGAGCATCAGGCTGCGGCGGAGAAGCTCGGCGTCGAGGTCGCCGACCTCGTCGACGCGCCGAACACGATCGCGCTCTTCGTCTGGGGCCCGGACCGCGTGAAGCTCGAGTACGTCGAGCACAAGCCATCGTTCTCGCTGCGCTAGAGATCGCCGGTGCCGGCATGGCCGGCCTCGTCGCCGCGGCGCGGGCGCGCGAGCTCGGCGCGGCGCCGGTCGTGCTCGAGAAGGGCGACCGGCCGGGCGGCTCGATGCTGCTCTCGAGCGGTGTGATCTGGCGGCACCGCACCCTCGCCGACTTCCGCGAGGAGTGCCCGGGCGGCGACCCTGCGCTCCAGCGGCGCGTCGTCGAGGAGCTCGACGGCGCGCTCGACTGGCTGGAGTCGCTCGGCGTCGAGCCGGCGGCGCGGGAGACCGGCAACCCGCGAACCGCCGGGCGGCGCTTCGACCCGCGCGCGCTCACCGGGGCGCTCGTCCGGGCCGCTGGCGACGTCCGGCTCGGACGGCCGTTCGCCGAGCCGCAGATCCTCGCCACCGGCGGCTTCGGCGCCCGGCTCGCACGCGAGCGCGGGCTGCTCCTGCGCGGGAATCCGTGGAGCGAGGGCGACGGGCTCGCGTACGCGCTCGCCCGCGGTGGCGCGCCGACGGCCGGGATGGAGGAGTTCTACGGGCGCGCGCTGCCCGCCGCGGTCGGCGAGGAGGACTACGTCCGCGCCGCGCAGCTGTACGCGCGGCACGCGCTCGTGCTCGACGACGACGGCCGCGACCTCGGCGAGGCGGCCTGGCACGAGAGCGACCTGGCGCAGCGCCTGCCCGCGGCCGGAGCGTGGTACGTCGTCGACGCGCGGGCGCTGCGGGAGCTCGTCCGCGAGCGCACCGTCGCCGACCTCGTCGAGGCGGCGCGGGCGGCCGGCGGAGACGTACGCCCGGCAGCCGAGCTGCCCTTCCCGCTGCCCGCGTCGGCGAAGCTGGTCGAGCCGCCCTTCACCGCAGTGCGCGTCTACGCCGGGGTGACGCACACGCTCGGCGGCATCCGGATCGACGAGCGGGCTCGCGTGCTGGACGCGCGCGGGACGCCCGTCCCGGGCCTGTGGGCGGCGGGCGCCGACGCGGGCGGCATCTTCACGGGCGGCTACGGGAGCGGCCTCGCCGCGGCGCTCGTCTTCGGCCGCGCCGCCGCGGAGAGCGCGCTCGCCTAGACGCTAGGCGAGCTGCGTGTAGGCGCAGGGGCGGCGGTCGCCGGGGAGCGGCGAGGGGCCGATCTTGCTCACCCGCAGGACGACGTCGCCCTCTTCCACCGTCGCGCCGCGCGCCGGGGGCTCGCCTTCGCGCTGGCTCAGCGTCCAGCCGTTCGGCGACCAGACGAAGAGCAGGTGCCCGTCCGCGCCGTGGGTGCCGTTCTCGTCCGCCATCCGCGCGGATTCTACGAGTTGGAGGCGTACGCGGGGAGCACCACGCGGATCGCGGTGCCGCCGTCGGTGCCTTGCTCGACCGAGAAGCGGCCGTTCAGCGTCGAGGCCCGCTCGCCGATCGCCTCGAGCGCCGCCGTGCGCCGCTCGCCGGTGCCGTTGTCGGAGACGATCGTCTCGATCTCCCCCTCGGCCGTGTCGCGGACGACGACCGAGATCCGCGAGGGCGGGCCGCGCCGGACCGCCTGGTTGAGGGACTCCCGGATGATCTGGTACAGCCCGACCTGCTCCTTCTCGCCGAGCCGGTCGGCCCGCTCGACGTCCACCTCGATCTGCACCTCGTGCTCCATCCCGAGCTGGTTCGCCAGCTCCTTCACGGCCGGGCCGAAGCCCTGGTCGCGCAGCACGACCGGCTCGATGTTGAAGGAGAGGTCGCGCAGCGAGCGGATCGTCTCGCGGTGCCGCTCGAGCGCCGAGGCCATGATCCCGCGCGCCGCCTCCGGCCTGCCGTCGTCGATCGCCTGCACGGCGGCGTCGAGCATCAGCGCGATCCCGGCCAGGTTCTGCACCGGCCCGTCGTGGAGGAAGAGCGCGAGCCGCCGCCGCTCGTCCTGCTCGGCGGTGATGATCCGCTCGACGAGCCGCTCTCGCTCGTCGTCGGGAATGAACTGGGTCATCTAGTGCCCCTTCAGGTAATGCCGTCTAGCTTCCGGGTCGCGAGCACCAAGCCGGGGGCCGCACTCGTCCGCGGCCAAGGCTGGCTGCCTTGGCGAGGGCGAGGGCGGCTCCTGGCGCCGCGTGATCGCGGGCCGGAAGCGGGCATGCATTGCCTGAAGGGGCACTAGTCGATGATCGCGTCGCGCAGGGCGATCGCGACCGCGTGCGTGCGGGTATCGGCCTCGAGCTTGGCGAGGATGTGCCGCACGTGGCTCTTCACCGTCTCCTGGCTGATGAACAGCTTGCCGGCCACGTCGGCGTTCGACATCCCGTCGGCGAGCAGCTGCAGAATCTCCCGCTCGCGCGCGGTGAGCATGTCGTTCTGCTCCTTGCCGGTCAGGAATGTCGGCATCAGCGCGGGGTCGACGAAGCTCTCGCCGCCGGCGACCTTCTCGATCGCGCGCAGGAGCGTGGCGTGCGGCGCCTCCTTGAGGATGTAGCCCTTCGCGCCGGACTCGAGGCCGCGGCTGAGCAGCGAGCGCTCGCTGTAGGCCGTGAAGATCAGCACCGCGGTCTCCGGAACCTTCTCCCGGATCAGCTTCGTCGCCTCGAGCCCGTCCATCCCGGGCATGCGGACGTCCATGATCACGACCTGCGGCCGGCGCCGCTCGACGAGCGCGACCGCCCCGGCGCCGTCGGAGGCCTCCCCGATCACACGCACGTGCGGCGCGCGGGAGAGCGAGAGGCGCAGCCCTTCGCGGACGACCTCGTGGTCGTCGACGATCAGGCAGGTGATCTCTTCCGGCATCGCCGCCCAAGTCTATTGCCCGTGGCGGCGTTCATACCCCGAGCGAGAGCTGCACCGGCTCGGGCGGCGGGGCGAGCCGTGTTCGGCGGCGGTCGCGGACGCCGTGCTCGCGGGCCAGCTCGCCGACCCGCTCTCGCACCGGATCGACCTCGGCCCGGCCGAGGTACGCGCGGCCCTCGTACAGGAGCTCGTACCGTCCGAGCTCCTCCGGCCAGTCGCGGGCGAGCGCCTCGAGGAAGTGCTCCTTCGTCCCCGGCTGCAGGTAGAGCAGGTTCGCCCACACGCCCGTCGCCCCGGCCGCCCGGGCGGCGCGGACGACGCCCGCGAGCTGCTCGGGCCGGTCGGAGATCCCGGGGAGGATCGGCGCCATCGCGACGCCGGCCTTGATCCCCGCCTCGACGAGCTGCGAGAGCGCCCGCAGGCGCTGCCGCGGCGAGGCGGTGCCGGGCTCGGTCTTCCGCCACACCTCCGCGTCGAGCGTCGGCACCGAGAACGTGACGCTCACCTCCGTCCGCCGCGCCGCCTCCTGCAGCACGTCGACGTCGCGCACGATCAGCGGCCCGCGGGTGATGATCCCGAACGGCGTCGCCGCCCGGCCGAGCACCTCGATGCACGCCCGCGTCAGCCGGTAGCGGCCCTCGGCCGGCTGGTAGGGGTCGGTCGCCGCCCCGATCGCGACCTGCTCCCGCCGCCAGGAGGGTCGCGCGAGCTCGCGCGCGAGCACCTCGGCGACGTTGACCTTGACGCGGATCGAGCGCCCGTAGCGGTCGTCCGCCGGCCGGTCCGCGCGCCGCTCGAACGCGCGGACGTAACAGAACGTGCAGCGGTGCGCGCAGCCCGTGTACGGGTTCAGCGACCAGGCGAACGGCATCCCGCGCACGCGGTTCAGCGCGCTCCGGCACGCCTCCTCGCGGTACTCGACCCCCATCCCGGCAGGATAGAACATGTGTTCGTGCCGGGCAAATAGTGTTGGATGGCCCGATGGAGCTGCCGTTCGGGATCCGCCGCATCACGACACCGCTGCCGACGCGGCCGGGCCACGTGCACTCCTATCTGCTTCCGGGGGAGGACGGCTGGACGCTCGTCGATACCGGGATCGGCCTCCCGAACGCGCACGAGGTGTGGGCCGAGTCGCTCGGCGACGCCGAGGTCTCGCGGATCTTCGTCACGCACTTCCACCCCGACCACGTCGGCGCCGCCGCGGACGTCGCGGAGCTGACCCGGGCGCCCGTGCACCAGGGCACGCTCGACTACGCGCAGTGCGAGCTCGTCTGGGGGAACCCGAACTGGCCGGAGCGGATCGCGGGCTGGTTCCTCACCCACGGCGTGCCGCGCGAGATCACCGAGGAGCTGATCGGCTCGGGC
>DATKBA010000134.1:0-14412 GCA_035514455.1 Gaiellaceae bacterium
CGACGAGGAGCTCGCGGTCACGCTGCGCGCGTCGAAGAAGCCCGTGATCGTGCTCGCGAACAAGATCGACGACCCGCGCCGAGACCTCGAGGCGGTCGAGTTCCACAAGCTCGGCCTCGGCGACCCGTTCCCGCTCTCGGCCCTGCACGGGCACGGCACGGGCGACCTGCTCGACCGGATCGTCGAGATGCTGCCCGGGGCCGGGAAGGCGCAGGTTGGAGACGAGGCGATCCGGGTTGCGATCCTCGGCCGCCCCAATGTGGGCAAGTCGTCGCTCCTGAACGCGCTCGTCGGCCAGGAGCGCGTGATCGTCTCGGACGTCCCCGGCACGACGCGCGACACCGTCGACACGGTGCTCGAGAAGGGCGATCGCACCTTCCGGCTCGTCGACACGGCGGGCCTGCGGCGGAAGCGGAAGCAGCGCCAGGGGATCGAGTACTACTCGGAGCTCCGCGCGCTCGAGGCTGCGGAGCGGGCGGACGTCGCCCTCGTCCTCGTCGACGCGAGCGAGGGGGTCGTCGACCAGGACCTCGCCGTCGCCGACGTGGCGCGCAAGGCCGGCTGCTCGACGCTGGTCGTCCTGTCGAAGTGGGACCTGACCGAGATCACGATCGAGGGCGTGCGGCCCCGGCTCGAGTCGCGCCTGCGCCAGCGCCCGCAGTTGATCGCCGTCTCCGCGAAGACGGGACGCGGGCTCGACCGGCTGCTCCAGTACACCGCCGACCTGTTCGACAAGCACACCGGCCGGATCCCGACTCCGGCGCTGAACGACGCGCTCGCCGAGCTCCGGCAGGCGCGCCAGCCGCCCCAGAAGCGGGGCAAGAGGCTCAACCTGCTGTACGGCGCGCAGGTCTCGACGCGCCCGCCGCGGATCCGCATCCACGTCAACGACCCCGGCCTCGTCACGCGCGACTACGCCTACTGGATCGAGAACGAGCTGCGCCGACGCTTTAATCTCGCCGGTGTGCCCGTCTCGATCGACTTCGTCCAGCGCACATGAAGGTCGTCGTCGTGGGGGGCGGGTCCTGGGGGACGGCGTTCGCGCACGTGCTCGCGAACCGCGAGCACGAGGTCACCCTCGCCTGCCGCGATGGCGACCAGGCGCGCGTGATCGCGGAGACGGGACGCAACCCCCGCTACCTCACCCACTGCGACCTGCGCGGCGTCGGCGCATCCACGATCGACGCGGCGCCGTTCACGGAGGCCGAGCTCGTCGTCGTCGCGGTGCCGAGCGCCGTCTTCGGCGACGTCGTCCGCGCGCTCCCCGGTGAGGCGCCGGTCCTCTCGCTGACGAAGGGCCTCGACCCGGCGACCGAGCAGCGGCTCTCGACGCTCGTCCGCGGCCGCCCGGTCGCGGTCCTCTCCGGGCCGAACATCGCCGAGGAGGTCGCGCGGGACCTGCCCGCTGCGGCTGTGATCGCGAGCGAGGACGAGCAGCTCGCGCTCGACCTCCAGGCGGCGATCAACTCGCTGACGTTCCGCGTCTACGTGAACAACGACGTCGTCGGGGTCGAGCTCTGCGCCGCCGCGAAGAACGTGATCGCGCTGGCGGCCGGCGGCGCCGACGGGCTCGGTCTCGGCGACAACGCCAAGGCGGCTCTCGTCTCGCGAGGACTCGCGGAGATGGCCCGTCTCGCGGTCGCGGCCGGGGGACGGGAGGAGACGTTCGCCGGGCTCGCGGGCATGGGCGACCTCGTCGTCACGTGCTGGTCGAAGTCCGGCCGGAACCGCCGCGCCGGCGAGCTGATCGCCCAGGGGACCGACCCCGACGAGGCGGTCCGGCAGATCGGGATGGTCGTCGAGGGGCTCACGACCGCACCCGTCCTCCGCGACCTCTCCCACCACCTCGGGATCGAGCTGCCGATCACGCACGGCGTCTGCGCGGTCCTCGGCGGCGAGCCGCTCCACGAGCTCGTCGGCCACCTGATGCGCCGCGAGCCGACCGCCGAATAGCGCCTTACAAGTCCGCCTCGTAGCGATCGCGGCAATGGGCCGAACGGCCCATTGCCTCTCACCCGGAGGCTGTCAGGATCGACAACGCGGTCTGAGGGGGCCGCATGAAGCTAAGGACGGGGGAGGGGACACGGCGCGCTCGACGGCCGTCACGACTGACGTAGTCAGCTTGACCGCTCTACGGGAGCGGTCGGTGCGCGTCTGGATCACCGGCCTCAGCCTGCTGAGCTTCGGCGTCATGTACGCGTCCCCGGTGATCACGGCGCTGCAGCTGCAGCCCGTGACCTCGGCGCCCGCGCCGCTGGCGTAGAAGTAGCGGCCGCGCGCTAGGCTGCCGCCGTGCGCAGCCGGCTCGCCCTGATCGCGCTCGCCGCGGCGCTCGCCGGCTGTGGAGGAGACGGCGACGACGACCGCCGCGACGCGGTCTCCGCGTACATCCGCGACGCGAACACGGCGCTGCAGGGATCCGCGACGGCGCTCGTGCAGGCCGAGCGCGCCCTCCGCGACTTCTCGCTCGACGGGGCGGCGGCGGCCGAGTCGGAGCGGGAGCTCACGTCCGTGCTCGACACGCTGGCCTCGGTGCGCGCGGCACTCGCCCGGCTGCGCCCTCCCGCCGAGGCGCGCACGCTGCACGCGGACACGCTCGAGCTCGTCGACACCCAGGTGCGGCTCGCCGGGGACCTGCGCGACCTGGCCGGGCACCTCCCCGCCGCGGCCCGGGTCCTGCGGGACGCCGAGGCGGCGCGCGCGAAGCTTCAGGGAGCGCTCGAGTCGTCCGGCACGGGGGAAGAGCAGGCAGCCGCCACCCGGGCCTACGCCGTTGAGGTGGAGCGTTCTCTTGCCGCCTTCCGCGCCCTCGAGCCGCCGGATATCCTCGCCGACTGGCATACCGGCCAGCTGAATGTCTTGCAGATGTCGGTGTCGCTCGCGACCGACCTCGCCGACGCACTCGAGGCGAAAAACGAAGACGAAATTCGCCGGGTGCTTTCCGGGTTCGAAAAGGTCTCGCGGAATGCCGTGTCGACGGCCCGTGCGCAGGTGCTCGCCGTGCGGGAGTTCAACCGGCGCGTGGAGGCCCAGCGGGTCCTGGTGACGAAGATCGCAGCCGAGCAGCGGCGCCTCGACCGCGAGCTCGGCTAGCCGCGGGCGGCTGCTGGGTGGCCGAATATCTCTAAGACCGGCGCGCGAGTCAATGGGCCGTTCGGCCTATTGAAACCCCGGCAGCACCCTGCGACCATGACCGTGGCGGTCGGGGGACCGCTCTTGGGGATCGGAGAGGGGGGTAGTGCCGGCAGGACTCGTTGTGGAGCCGCTGTCTCTCGTGGGGATGAGACAGCGTGCGATCGGGCTCGTGATCGCCGGCATCGGCCTCTTCGGCCTGCTGACGATGTACGTCAGCCCGATCGTCGTCGCGCTGCGGCTGCCGGCAGCCGCAGAGGCCGCTACGCCGCTGCCGTCCCTGCGCGTCCCCGCCCTGCCGTTCCCCACGCTCGCCGAGCCTGCGATCGCCGCCCCCGCGGCCGCTGCCTCGGCACGGAAGGCGGTGACCGCCCCCGCGGCGCCGCAGCAGCAGCAGCCCTCCGCCGGCGCCCCCGCGCCGACCCCGGCTCCGGCGACAGCGCCGGCCCAGGCCGCGGCGGCCGCGGCCGCCCCCGTCGTCACCAACGAGTACACGCTCACACCCGAGGCGGCCGCACCCACGCCGGCCGCCGCGGCGGAGGACCCCTTCGTGGGCGTACCGGTCGTGGACGACTCGATCGGCACGATCCCCGTCACGACTGCGGCGCCGCCAGGCGCCGCTGCCGCGCCTGCGGCCGCACCCCCCGCGGCCGCCGACGCGGCGACCGCCGAGCCCGCGGCGGCAGCAGCGACTCCCGCGGAGGAGCTCGCCGAGCTCGAGGCCGCACGGGCCGCTCAGCCGGCGGGCGAGCCCGCGTCGGTCACGTACTCCGAGCCGGAAACGGCGGAGGAAGCAGCAACCGTTCCGATCGAGGAGCCGGTCGCGGCCGAGACGGAAATCGCCGCGGAATCCGAACCGCAAATCGAGGCTCCCGATTCCACGGTCGTCGAGCAGCCCGTCGTCGAGGCTCCGGAGGCGGCTGCGGCCGTCGAAGAGCCGGCGGCCGTCGAAGCACCGGAGACGGTCGAGGCCCCCGCCGCCGTCGAGGCACCCGAGGCCGTCGAGGTCGCCGCCCCCGCGGCATCCGAGGAGATCGTCCTCGTCGACGTGCCGGCACCGGACGAGGCCGACGAGGTCTCCGTCACGTCGAGCCCCGAGCCCGCGCAGGAGGACGGCGACGCGGCCACCGCGGCCGAAGCTCCGACCGGCCCGCAGATCGTCTACCTCGACGCCGACGGCGCGAGCGGCGTCACCTACGAAGGGCCGATCACCGTCACGGGGATCGACGTCCCCGCGTACACCGCTCCGGCGCGCTTCGCCGGTCAGGAGGCGGCGATCCTCGCCGCCGTCGCCGCGCTCGTGGAGCAGAAGCTCGCGGCCCACGACGTCGTCGTCACACTCGAGCGCCCCGCCGACGGCGTCGCGTACTCGACGGTCTACCTCGGCGGCACGAGCGCGCCCTTCTCCGAGTACGGACGCTTCTTCGGCCTCGCGGAGACGGTCGACGTCGGCAACGCGATCCCCGACGACAACGCGTTCGTCTTTACCGACGAGATACAGGTGTGGGAGCGCACCGTCGACGAGTACGCGAAGACGCTCGCCGACTTCGTCGCGCACGAGGTCGGGCACCTCCTCGGCTTCGCGCCGGTCCGGACCGCGCGGGCGGGCGACGCCAGCGACGTGCTCGCCGACTACGCCTTCAAGCCGTACACGCACGTCGAGATCGCCAAGGACGTCCGCAACGACCTGATCGAGGACGGCAAGCTCGACATCACGGGCTACCGCGCCGACGGGAGCCCCTTCGTCACGGAGTACACCGTCCATCCGCGTGTCCTCGACGCGCTCGTCAAGTACCCGGGCCACTACTACGCGGGCACCGTCGGGCCGGACGGGTTCCCCGACGTCACCTTCGGCCAGAGGATCATCCACCCGAACGACACCGGCACCTGGCTCGCGCGCGTCTTCGACATGGCGTGGGCTGCCCAGATCGACCCGGCGTTCACCGACGACGAGCGGCTCCAGATCCTCGCCTTCGCCTACGGCTACGCGACGCACGCCGCCGGCGACTTCTTCGCCCACACGCTCGTGAACGAGTTCACCGAGGGCGTCTTCCCCGCCGTCTTCGACATCGTCGCCGGCGAGACGAAGGAGCGCGACGCGGCGAACGCGATCCGCCACCTCCTGCTCGAGACCTACATCGGCGACGCGACCCCCGGCCTCGACGGGAACGGCGACCGCAACCTGCTGCCGTCGGGCGACCTCAGCGGCGACTCCACGCCCGGGATCGAGTACGACGCGCCGATGCGCTACATCTACTCCGCGCTCGTCGCGCCCTTCCCGGGCGACCCGACCTCGCCGGCCGACACGGGCACCGGCCAGAGCATCACGGCGAACGCGGCGGCGAACACCTTCACGCGCGCGACGGGCTCGTTCCTGGCGGACAACTTCCAGGTCGGGATGCAGTTCTTCACCTTCGGCTTCACGAACGCCGCCAACCCGACGAAGTACACGATCGCGGCGGTCACCGACACGGTGATCACGGTGAACCAGGACATCCTCTTCGACGAGGCCGGCACCGGCGACGAGGCGCTCGTCGTCCGCGGCGACCGCGGCCCGCTCCTCGACGCCTTCTACATCATCCAGCGTCTCGTCGACGACGCCGCGCTCGCGCTCGGCCCGGCGCCGGCGAAGACGCTCGAGCAGCTCTTGGCGGAGATCGTGCCGCTGCTCACCGACGGCGACCCGGGCACGAACCCGGACGCTCTGACCACCGACGACTTCGTCCAGGCCTACCTGATCCGCTGGTCGCAGGCGATCGACGAGGGCGCCGCGGAGTGGGGCCGCTTCGGGCTCGCGACCACGAAGGCGCTCTTCGACGCCGAGACGCGCCGCTACTGGGAGAACGAGCTCGCGGGCAACGACGGCACCGACCCGAACCGCGCCGACGGCGAGGCCGGGGTCGGCCTGATCGACCTCGTCCTCGCCGAGCTCGACGACCCGAACCGGGACGGCAACCTCGACGACTCCTTCCTCACGCACCGGATCCTGCCGATGCTCGGGCTGCCCACGTTCGTCGGCGAGCTGCGCGCGTCGATGGTGGAGTTCATCGACCTGCTCGACGAGCTCGTCCTCGCGCCGATCGACTTCATCTTCGCGCCGCTCAGCGCCCTGCTCGGCCTCGCGAAGCAGGTCGTCAAGGACTTCGCGATCTCGGCGATCGAGCACTTCAGCGGGATCGACTTCGAGCTGATCGAGCAGCTCGAGCACATGAACTCGAAGATGGACCTCGCCTCGGTCACGATCGACGGCGTCGTGATCCCGATCTACAAGGACTCGGACCGCGACAAGCTCGACGAGTACATGGGCATCAACGGGACCGCCCACAGTCACGCGTTCGGCGGCTCCGTCGACCTCGGCAACGCCGACTGGGCGGTCTCGTTCTACGCCGACGCGGTCGGCGCGCTGAAGGACAACGTCGAGTTCGACAAGGAGCGCTTCCGCGCGTACGCCAACTCGGTGACGCTCTCGAAGATGCTCCTGCTCCAGGAGACAAACCCGCTCGGAGCCGCCACCACCGGCTCGGGCCAGCTCTCGGCGCTGATGTCGAACTTCCTCACCGAGCTGAACGGCGGCACGGCGACGACCTACGACTGGGGCCTGCTCAACCAGGTCGGCGCCCACGGCGGCAACATCTTCACGACGACGCTGCCGAAGCCGGCCGTCGAGGCGGCGCTCGACCCGACCGCCCTCGTCGGCAACCAGGCGACGCTCGTCAGCGGCCACGGCCTGACGAACCTCGACGTCGTCCGCTACTCGACCGACGGCACGCCCATCGGCGGCCTCGTCGACGGCGGTGGCTACTTCGTCACGGTCGCCGGCGACCTCGCCACCTTCTACCTGACCTTCGAGGACGCGAAGACGGGGCGGAACGCGGTGACGCTGACCGCGCCGAGCACGGGCTCGCACACGCTGCGCACCGCCGTGCTCGCCGACGTCTCGGGCCTCGGCTCGAGCGGGATCCTGCTCGACATCTTCCGCGTCGCGCGCGACTCCGACCAGCGGCCGTGGCTGCGGCTGATCGACGGCGACGGCGTCTGGCGCGCCGACAACATGACGACGACGTACGCGCTCTTCGTCGTCCACGCCCCCGGCACCGGCGGCGACTACGTCGAGTGGGAGGCCGAGCTCGGCGCCGGCACCTATGACGTCCAGGCGTCGTGGCTCTGGAACGTCACTCGCCGGATCGACAACCCGCTCACCCTCGACGTGAACCCGGCCGTCAGCGAGCTCGCGTCGATCGAGGAGCGGATCGCGTTCCAGAACACCTTCGGGTTCAAGCTCGACTTCAAGATCGACGGCGCGCACCTCGACCCGACGGCCAACGCGACCTACCTCGTCTTCGATCACCTGCTGAACCCGCTCCCGGTCTCCGGCCCGTTCGTCGCCGACCAGCGGCTGTTCAACGTCCAGCACTACGACGAGCTCCTGCGGCTGCACTTCGACAGCCTCGGTACGCTCACGCTCGGGGCGACCACGATCGTGAAGGTGCGGCTGTTCGAGCGCGCGGACGGCTACGTCGTCGCGGGCCCGCTGCGCTTCGTCAAGTCCGACGACGACAGCATCACGCGCATCTACCGGATCGTCGATCCGCAAACGCTCGCCGAGGACCCGCTGGACGGGTTCACGGTGGTCGACGAGGGGCCGAACCCGGAGACGGGCTGCTACGCATGCGGCACGCCGGACGAGATCACGGCGCCGAACGGGGTCGACACCGGCTGGCACAACCTCGCCTACGACACCGGCACGGGGAACTTCCCGCTCTGGGAGAGCGACGTGCTCCGGCCCGTGTTCCGCACGCTCTTCCGCGACTGGCAGAACGGGACGGAGAACTTCCCCGACCTCGGCGACGCGCCCTCGCCCGACCCGAACACCGACCCGTCCGTGACGGCGGTCGCCGACCCGCCGGGCCCGTACCTGACGCCCTTCGTGCCGCAGCCCTCACTGCCGGTGGCCGCGCCCGCCGGCGCGCTCGACGTCGTCGTCACCGGGACGCAGACGCTCAACTACGTCGGCACGACCGTGCTCGGCTCGCTCACGGGCGACGGCGACCTCACGCCCGACGAGATCACGATCGTCGTCACCGCGGCGGCGACCGGCGCCGGCACGTTCGCGGTCGACCTGATCGGCAACGCCTTCACGCGCATGACCGGCAGCTTCCTCACCGACGGCTTCGCCGCGGGCCAGGAGGTGATCGCCAAGGGCTTCAGCCTCAACAACGGCCGCTACACGGTCGCCTCGGTCAGCCTCGACGGCCTCTCGCTCGTGATCGTCGAGGCGCTCCTCTTCGGCGACACGACCGGTTCGGGCGACGAGTCGATCACCTCGCCGGGCAAGCTCGTCTTCGCCGGCCCGGGCCTCTTCGGCGGCGGCGGGCTCAGCCTGATCCGCGCCCAGGCGGACGAGATCGCGCTGCTGCCGGGCGTGACGGTGTCGGTCCGCGTGATCGCGGGCGGCGACCCGCGCTCCGCTCCGTCGAGCGGGAACTCTGGCGCGGTCGAGCTCTCCGCGGGGACGATCTCGCTCGGACGCCAGGCTGCGATCGTCGCGCACGCCGACGGCGGCTTCACCGCCGGCGACGTCTCGCTGATCGCGTCGAAGACGGGCGACACGAGCTTCGACTTCTTCCACCTCGAGGGACCGACCGCTTCGGTCGAACTCGGACCCTCCGCGCTCGTCACGGGCGCGAACGTGCTCCTCTCGGCCACCGCGACGACGGCCGCGCCAGCCTCGCTCGGCGACGTCGTCAACGACCTGTTCCAGGTCCTCCCGGCCGGCATCGGGTTCTTCACCGCCCTCGCCCTGATCGCCGCCAACCTCGATCTCATCCCGCAGACCGTCAAGGACGCCTTCCAGGTGATCGCCGACGCGCTCGAGTCCGTCGAGGACGCCCTCCGCACCGCGATCGGCAACGACGGCGTCTTCTCGCTCCCGTCCGGCGTCGCGGCCGCGGCGACCTTCGCCCGCTCCGACGCCCGCGTCGACGCGGCGAGCGGCGCCCGGATCGAGTCGAGCGGCAACGCCGACCTGCGCGCGCACGCCGTCTCGACCGTGGCCTCGACGGTCACCGCCGCCGAGTCGTATCTCGGCCTCAACTACGCGAGCTCGGCGCCGACCGCGCTCGTTCGGCTCGGGATGGGCGCGACGCTCGTCGCCGGCGGCAGTGCCGAGCTACGGGCGACCACGGCGACGACCCTGACCATGCGCACCGAGGTGACGAGCGCCGAGACCGCCGTCGGCATCACCTCCTCCTTCGGGAAGACGGACGCCAAGTCACGCGCCGAGGTCGCCGCGGGCGCGGCCGTCACGACGACGGGCAACCTGACCCTCTTCGCCGAGAACACGCGCGCGATCGAGAACAAGGCCATCGGCGGCGGCTTCGTCGACAGCGGCACCGCCGGCGTCGGCGCGGTGCTCGCCGTCGGCTACCACCAGTCGCTCGCCGAGGCCGTCCTCGCCGGCGCCGTCACCGCCGTCGACGTCGCCGTCACCGCGCGCTCGCTCGAGACGAAGAACGACACGCAGTCGTTCGGCTCGGTCTCCGCGCAGCCGGGGACGGCGAGCGGGATCGAGAGCGGGGCGGACCAGGCGGCCGGGAACCTCGACACGACGACGAACGCCGGCGGCCGCAACGTCGACGCGACCGGCGGCGACGACCTCACGATCGGCGCCGCGATGACGCTGCTGGAGTCGGAGAACCGCGCGGCCTCGTGGCTCGACGACGGCGCGCGGATCACGGCGCAGAACGTGACGCTCACCTCGCTGGCGGAGATCCGGCCGCGCGCGACCGCCGTGGCCGCGACGACCGGCTCGCCGAGCGGCACCGCGATCGGCGGCGCGGTCGTGTGGGCGAAGTACGCGAACCAGGCCACGTCGTTCGTCGGCTACAACGCCGTCGTCGACGCCGCGCAGGCGCTGACGATGAACGCGACCGCGACGATGTTCGCGCCGTATGCGGCTTACGACCCGGCGCTCTCGCTCGCCGGCCTCGGTGACACGTACGCCGACGCGAACACGGCCGCCGACGGAGCCGCGGACGCGCTCGCCGGTCTCGCCACCTACCTCGCGGGCCCGCTCGCCGACACAGCGCTGATCGGGACGGCCTACGCGCATGCGGCCACGGGCACGGGCACGGACACGGCGCTCTCCGGCGGCGTCAACTACCTCGAGCTGTACAGCCTGGCCGCGGTCGGGATCGCACCGGGCGCGCGCGTGACCGCAGAGGACGTGATCGGCAACGCCGTCTCGACGCTCGAGGCCGTCGCGGTCGCCGGGCTCGAGTCGGCGCTCAGCCTCCCCGCGGGCGGCTCGCCGGGCGCGGCCGACACGGCGGGCGGCGGCTACTTCGGCGGTGTCTTCGCCGAGACCTACGCACGGGCCTACGTCGACGACCGGGCGACCGTGACGACGACCCGCGACCTGACGCTCGACGCGCTCACGCACACGAAGCTCCTGAACGTCGCCAAGCAGGGCGCGACCGGTGACGGGCTCACGATCGAGGGCGTCTTCGCCCTCGTCGTCCTCGACCAGGAGTCGCTCGCATTCGTCGAGGATCGCGCCACCGTCGCCGCCGGGCGCGACCTCGAGCTCACCGCGGACAACAAGAACCTGATCGTCAACGTCGCCGGCGCCCAGGCCCTCGGCGGCACGGACGCGGTTGGGATCGCGATCGCGGCGACCGTGATCGGGACGCCGGACGACTTCCTTGGCTCCCCCGAGGTGCTCGAGGACCGCGCCGAGGCGGGCGAGACCGGCGCGAGCGTCCGCGCGTTCCTCGGCGACGCGGTCGAGGAGGTCGGCACGACCCCGACGGGCGGCATCGTCGGCTCGGTCACCGCCGGCCGCCATCTCAAGCTGACCGCGACGAGCGATCCCGCGGCGAACGAGATCTGGACCGCCGCCGTCGCGGGCGCCGGCTCGGCGACGACGCCAGCCGGCAGCGCCGACCTGAGCGCGCCCGGAGACTCCGCGAACAACCTCGACGTCAGCGCGGCCGGCGGCGCGGCGATCAACGTGATCGAGCGCCGTACGCTCGCCTACGTCCGCGACCTCGACGCGGTCTCGGCGGGTGGCGAGCTCCGGCTCGAGGCGCTCGACGCGACGCTGATGCTCGCCTCCGCCGGCGCCACCATCGGTACGGGCAACGACACGATCGGCGCCTCGTTCGCGCTCAACGTCACGGACACGACCGCGCATGCCTTCACGCGCCACGTCGACCTGACCGTCGCGGACGTCAGCCTGATCGCGACGTCGAACCTGACGCTGCTCGCGTTCGAGACGACGGCGCTGACGGGCGGCGGCTCCGGCCTGACCATCGCGGCGTCCTTCTCGGTCACGTTCGCCGACCCGCACGCGGAGGCCGGCTTCGGCGAGGCCACGACGCTCGCGGTGACCGGAAACGTCTTGATCCAGGCGACGTCGCTCCTCGACGTGATCGCGGTCGCCGGCACCGCCGCCTTCGAGGCGGGCGAGGGCTTCGGCGTCGGCGCCGCGCTGACGCTCGTGATCCTCGACAGCTCGGCGCTCGCGTATCCCGGCATCGACCTCGACACGGCGGGCAGCGTCACGATCTCCGCCTCGTCCGACCTGCGCAGCCGCGCGTTCTCGGCCGTGAACGGGAGCACGACGACCTCGTCCGCGACGACGGCGCCCGGAGCGCAGGCGGTTGTCGCGATCCTCACGTCCGACGCCGATGCGTCGATCACGGACGTCTCCGTCACGGCGGGCGGTGCCGTCACCGTCTCGGCCGTCTCGAAGCTCCGCAGCGCGGCCGAGGCGATCGGCGACTCGAGCCACAGCGACGGGGCGAAGGACGCCGCGATCGCGACCTCGTTCGCCACGAGCGAGGCGATCGCGCAGGTCTCCGGCGACGCGCCCGTCACCGCGGGCGGCGCGCTGACGATCAGCGCGGACAACGAAGGCCGGGTCACGACGACCGGCAACGCGGGCACCGCCCAGGCAGGCGCGGGCATCGCGATCGCGCTCGTGACGCTGACGACGAAGGCGTTCCTGAACAGCACTGCACCGGTGAGCGCCGCG
Source organism: Gaiellaceae bacterium (assembly GCA_035514455.1). Lineage (GTDB taxonomy): Bacteria > Actinomycetota > Thermoleophilia > Gaiellales > Gaiellaceae > Gaiellasilicea. Next base: position 12,170 of record DATKBA010000134.1, read on the forward strand.
AGCATGCTCCTCTCCGCCGACACGGAGAGCGCCGTCGCCACGACGGGGTCGGCGAGCCAGGGCGGCTCGACGGCGAACGACGAGTCGCCGAGCGACCGCACCGAGAACAACGCGCAGACCTCCGACGGCTCGATCGCCGTCGCCGGCGCCCTCGCCTTCACGAAGCTCGACGCGCCGACCGAGGCGTTCATCGCGAGCCCGGCGACCGCCACCGGCGAGGTCAAGCTGCACGCGCGCGGCGTCCACAGCTCCGGTGCCGTGGCGAACGCGAGCGCCGCCGCGGGCTCCCCCGGTATCGGCATCGCGATCGCGATCGCGCTCAGCAACGTCTCAGCGAAGGCGTACGTCGGCTCGACGAGCGTCGGTGCCGGAAGCCTCGTCGTCGAGGCGCTGAACGAGTCGGGCGCCACCTACACCGTCACCGCCACCTCCGGCACGTCGCCCTCGAGCGCGACCGTGATCGCCGGCGGCCTCGCGCTGCACGTGCTCACCAGCGAGACGAGCGCGCTGCTTCTCGCCGGCTCGACCGTGACGCTGACGGGCGGCGACGCGACGTTCACCGCGACCTCTGCCAGCTCCAGCACGGTGAAGGCGACCCCGGCCGGCCCGACCTCCGGCGGCGGGCTCGGCATCGGCGCCTCGGTCGCCCTGAACATCGTCGACGACGACACGACCGCCGGCCTGGCCGCGGGATCCGATCTCGTCGGCGCCGGCAACCTCACGCTCGCCGCGACGAGCACGGACGCGATGGTGACCGAGGCGGAGGCCGGCGCGTCCGGCGGCACGGCAATCGTCCCGGCGGTCGCGATCTCGATCTCGAGCGTGAGCACGACCGCGCTCCTGGGCGCGGGCTCCGCGCTGACGCTCACCGGCGACTTCTCCGCGACGGCGTCGCAGAGCGCGACGGTCACGACCACCGCCAAGGGCACGGCTGCCTCGACCGGCACGGGCATCGGCGTCGCGTTCGCGCTCACCTACGCCACGCACGTCGCGACCGCGACGCCTGCCCGCGACGTCACCGCGGGCGGCAACGTGACGCTGACGGCGCGCAGCTACTCCTCGACGAGCTCGAGCGCGACGGCGAGCGCGAGCGGCGCGCCCGACACCGCTTCCGGCGACGTCGACAGCCAGGTCGCCGGCCAGCAGGGCTTCGCGAACTCGACCGCGGCCGCGAACGGCGCGTCCGGCAGCACGACGCCCGCCGCCCCGAGCGCGGCCACGAGCGGCGGCAGCGTCAGCATCGCCGCCGCGGTCGCCGTCAATCTCGTCACGTCCTCGGCCACCGCCTCGATCCCGGAGCTGCTCTCGCTCACCGCGACCGGCGCGCTCTCGCTCGTCGCCGCCGCCGAGACCGACGCGGCGGCCGCCGCCGACGCTTCCGCGACCAGCGGCGGCAGCGCGAACGTCGGCGCCGCCGTCGCGATCAACCTGGCGAACCACACCGCCGAGGCCACGATCGGCGCCGAGGCGGACGTCTCCGCCCTCGGCGTCTCGCTCGCCGCCTCCACGGGCGGCCCGGCCGGTTCGGCGGCGGACAACACGAACACCTTCGGTGCGACGGCGACCTCGGGCGCGGGCGGCGGCTCGGTGGGCGTGGCCGGCTCGCTCGCTCTCAACGTCGCCAACCTCGAGACGCTTGCACTCATCCGGCACAACCCGGCGCGCGGCCCGCCGACCGTGGACGCGAATGGTTCTGCTGTCTCACTGTCGGCGACGTCCTCTTCCTCGTCGACGGCGACGGCGCAGCCGAAGACCGCGGCGGGTGGCTCGTCGCTGGGCATCGGGGCGTCGGTGGCGCTGAACCTGGTCGACGACCTGGCGGACGCCGGTCTCGAGCAGGGCGCCGTTCTCTCGAACGCAGGTGCGGTCACGCTGAGCGCGTCGGCCACGCACGCGATGACGACTGAGGCGAAGGCCGGGGCGACCGGCGCCGGCGTCTCGATCGCGCCGGCCGTTGCAATTGCGATCTCGAACGTGCGCGCGTTCGCAACCTTCGACGCAGGCCCGTCGACCTTGCTCGGTTCGCTGAGCGCGGCTGCGTCGACGACGGCTTCGGCGCTGACGAAGGCTGAGGGGGCCTCGGCTGGTTCGGTTTCGATCGGCGTCGCGCTCGCGCTGACGCTGGCGGATCACAAGGCTGAGTCGTGGAGCGCACGCAGCTTGACCGTGGCGGGTGCTGTGTCGTTCTCGGCGACGGCGGTCTCGTCGACGTTCTCGGATGCGCTTGCGGGTGCGAGCGGCGC
>DATKBA010000135.1:0-3653 GCA_035514455.1 Gaiellaceae bacterium
CCCGCACCTGCTCAAGGGCGGCATGTCCGAGCAGGCCTCGACGGGGGTCGACGTCTACTCGATCCGCCAGCCGCTCGGCGTCGTGGCCGGGATCACGCCGTTCAACTTCCCCGCGATGGTGCCCATGTGGATGTGGGCGCCGGCGATCGCGTGCGGGAACACGTTCGTGCTCAAGCCGTCCGAGAAGGACCCCTCGGCGTCGCTCTGGACGGCCGAGTTGCTCAAGGAGGCCGGGCTGCCCGACGGCGTCTTCAACGTCGTGCACGGGGACAAGGTCGCCGTCGACGCGGTGCTCGAGCACCCGGACGTGGCCGCGGTCAGCTTCGTCGGCTCGACTCCGATCGCCCGCTACATCTACGAGACGGGCACGAAGCACGGCAAGCGCGTGCAGGCGCTCGGCGGGGCGAAGAACCACATGATCGTCCTGCCCGACGCCGACATCGACATGGCCGCTGACGCCGCCGTCAGCGCCGCGTACGGCTCGGCCGGCGAGCGCTGCATGGCGATCTCGCAGGTGGTCGCCGTCGGCGACGCGGGCGACGCGCTGGTCGAGGCGATCAAGCTCCGGCTGCCGAAGATCAAGGTCGGCAGCGGCCTCGACGAGGGCGTCGAGATGGGCCCGCTCGTCACGCGCGAGCACCGCGACAAGGTTGCCTCGTACATCGAGGGCGGGGCCGAGCAGGGCGCGACGGTCGTCGTCGACGGGCGCGAGACCGCACCGGAGGGGGACGGCTTCTTCCTCGGCGTGACGCTGCTCGACGACGTCACGCCCGAGATGGACGCCTACAAGGACGAGATCTTCGGCCCGGTGCTCGGGATCACGCGCGTCGGCACCTACGACGAGGCCGTGCGCCTGGTCAACGAGAACCCGTACGGGAACGGGACGGCGATCTTCACCCGCGACGGCGGCGCCGCCCGCCAGTTCCAGTTCGAGGTCGAGGCGGGGATGGTGGGGATCAACGTGCCGATCCCGGTCCCGGTCGCCTACTACTCGTTCGGCGGCTGGAAGGCGAGCCTCTTCGGCGACACGCACATCTACGGGCCCGAGGGGATCAACTTCTACACCCGCGGCAAGGTCGTCACCTCGCGCTGGCCCGACCCGGCCACGTCGAAGGTCGACCTCGGCTTTCCGCAGACCCGCTAGGCCGGCTCGAAGCGCACTCGCCGCTCGGCGACGTCCGCCAGCACGAGCCGCACCCGGACGCGCTCGCCGAGCGGCAGCTCGCCGCTGCTCTTCGCGGTGACCGCCGGCGCGGTCAGCTGCACCGTCCCGCCCTCGCCGTCCTCGTCGACCTCGACGACGACCGCGTCGAACACGTCGCCGACGCTGTCCTCGAGCACCGCCGCCTCGATCGCCGAGACGATTCCGGCCTCGTACTGCTGGGCGCGCCGGTTCGAGCGCTCCATCGTCTCCGGGAGGCCGGGCAGCGCGGAGCGCACCCAGTCGGGGACCTCGGCCCCTGCGCAGACCGCGACGCAGGTCTCGCCCACGTAGCGGTCGACGAGCCGCCGCAGCGGGGCGGTCGCGTGGGCGTAGGGGGCGCCGATGCCGGCGTGCTTCGGCTGCGCCGGTGGGGTTCCGTCGAAGGCCTCGTAGCCCGACCCGCGCAGCAGCACGGTCGACTCGGCCAGAACCGCCGCCTGGACGGGATCCGCCGGGTCGAGGCCGCGGATCAGCTCTGCGTACGAGAGCCCCTCCGGCCAGGGGACGCCCAGGCACTCGGCGCTGCGCCGCAGCCGCGCGACCGCGCCGTCGTCGGCCTTCGGCAGCGTGCGCAGGACGCCGACGCGCGCCCCGAGCATCAGCTCGGCCGCGGCCTGCCCCGCCAGCAGCGAGATCTGGGCGTTCCAGCGCTCCACCGGCAGCGGAGCGCGGAACGAGAGCTCGTAGCCCTGCGGTCGCAGCTCGACCAGCTGCTCGGGGATCGGCAGGTCGATGCCGCCGATGCGCCGCTCGCGCTCCTGCCGGAGCAGCCCCACCTCGCGCAGGAGCAGCAGCGACTCCGCCGCCGAGCCGTCGTCGAGTGAGCGCTGGACCCCCGCGTAGTCGAGCTTCGCCCGGCTGCGGACGAGCGCGCGGCGCACGTCGACCGAGATGCCCTCACCGGTGGCGTCGAGGTCCATCGTCCAGACGAGTGTGGGTCTCTGCTCGTCCGGGAGCAGGCTGCACGCATCCTCCGCGATCGCGGAGGGATAGAGGCACGCGTTTCGATCTGGGGCGTAGAGCGTCTCCCCGCGCGCGTGCGCTTCGCGGTCCATCGGCCCGCCTGGCCGGACGAACGCGGCGACGTCGGCGATCGCGTAGCGCACGCGGTAGCCGCCGCCGGCGCGCTCGACGTGCAGCGCCTGGTCGAGGTCCTGCGAGTCGGGCGGGTCGATCGTCACGAACGCGATCCCGGTCTCGTCCTCCTTCGGCAGCCGCGGCTCGCGGGCCGACTCCTCCGCCTCCGCGAGCACCTCGTCCGGGAAGTCGAGCGCCACGCCGAGGCTCTCGCGCAGCCCGGCGAACGCGGCTGCGACGGCGTCCCCGTCGGGAGCCGAGAAGCGGATCCGGCGTTGCGACACGGGCCGAGATTACTTCGGCGGCGTTACCGCAGTCGTGCGGAACGCGTACCATTCTCCCATGCCGCGCTATCTGGTCGAACGCAACTTCGGGACGATCAGCGACGAGGACATGCTCGCTGCGGCGGCGCACTCGGACGAGCTGATCACCACGCGCTTCCGCGACATTGTCTGGGAGCACAGCCACATCGTCGCGAGCGACGAGGGGGAGATCCTCACCTACTGCGTCTACGAGGCCCCGAGCGAGGACGTGATCCGAGAGCATGCGGAGGCCTTCGGACTGCACTCGATCACGAACGTCTCGGAGATCGTCGACGACGTGACGCCGGTGGAGGTCCGCCGGCGCGTCGCAGCGGCGCGCTAGTAGCTGTCGAAGAGGGCGTGTGTCAAGCGCGCGAAGGCCACGGCGCGGGCGCGCGTCAACCGGCGCCGCCGCTCGACGTCCGCGTCAGCGAGGAGGTTCAGCGCCGGTGTGAGCAGCCGCACCGCCTGCTCGTACGCGTTCTGCTCGACGGCCCAAGCGGCGGCACGCTCCGCGAGGTCGACGGCGCTCTCGAGATCCGTGCCGTCGGCAGCTCCCGAGCAGCGGTGCAGCGCGATCTCCGCGAGAGAGGGTCCCGTCTCGAGCCCATGCCGGGCGGCCAGAGCAGCAGCGGCGGCACGATGGAGACGCGCGCGCCGGCCGGCGCCCAGGCCGGCGTACACGGCGTCGCGGGTCAATGCGTGCGCGAAGCGTCCCCGGCCGGCATGAGTCTCCTCCACCAGCCCTGCCGCGGCGGCTTCCTCCAGCACGTGCTCGAGCTCCTCGGAGCTGCGGACCGACACGACTTCGAGCTCGTTCAGGGCGAACGACTCGCCCAGGACGGCGGCTGCGGCCAGCACGCCCGCGCAGTCCTCCGAGAGCCGCTCGACGCGGGCTCGCACGACGTCCCGGATCCCCTCGGGCACGTCGCGGAACGGGGTGCGCGGATGCTCCGCCACGTGCCGGGCCAGCTCCCGGGCGTAGAACGGGTTGCCGCCGGTACGTGCGTGGATCGCGCGGGCGCTCGCAGCGGCGGCGCTCGTCTCGAAGGCGGCGCCGATCAACGCCG
>DATKBA010000136.1:0-2386 GCA_035514455.1 Gaiellaceae bacterium
CGCGTCTACGTGATCGCCGACGCGCACCTGCTGAACGAGGACGCCGCCGACGCGCTCCTGAAGGACCTCGAGGAGCCGCCCGCCTACGCGGTGCTCGTGCTCGTCGCCGACGAGCTCGGGCCGATCCCGCCGACGATCCGCTCGCGCTGCCAGCTCGTCCCGTTCCGCCGGATTCCCGAGCCGGCTGTGCGCGCCTTCCTCGCCGAGCGCGCGCCCGGGCTCTCCGACACCGAGGCACGCGCGCTCGCCCGGGTCTCAGGCGGGCGGCTCGACCGGGCCGAGCGCCTGCTCGACCCGAAGGCGCGCGAGCGGCGCGAGGAGCTGCTGCGGCTCGCGCGGGCCGTGTACGCGGACGCGGAGCTCGACGCGGCGGACGCGGCGGCCGCGCTCCTCGAGGCCGCGCAGGCGGTCGGGACGGCGGCGAAGGAGCGCGCCGAGGTGGAGCTGGAGGGGATCGAGCTGACCTCGCGCGAGGCCGAGCAGCGGCTGCGCCGCGTCCAGCGCGGGGCGGAGCGCGACGAGCTCCTGGCCTCGCTCGAGGAGCTCGCCTCCTGGTACCGCGACCTCGTCGTCGTGGCGGCCGGGGCCGAGCGCGCCGCCGTGCACGCCGACCGTCTCGACGCCCTGCGGGCGGACGCGACGCGGGAGCGCTCGCCGGACGCCGAGCGCGCCGCGGCGCTCGTGCGCGAGACGTGGCGCCGGCTGGAGGAGTTCAACCTCAACCCGGCGCTCGCCCTGGAAGCTCTCTTCGTCGAGCTGAAACGGGCTTTTTCCAGCGCTTTCGTGGTTTGAAACAGGAATACTCGTCAGGTGTAAAGATCCCCCGAAAGGGGTTGCGTGCGTAGGCTTTCGGGCTAAGACTGAGCGTGGCGTTCGGGCGGAACGCCTGCTCACCCGTCTCTTCACCTGGGGGTATCCCGGTTTGGCTGCAGTTCCGTCCATAGGTCGTGCCTCCCTCGTCGAGCCTCCCCAGCGCGCGCCGCAGGCGGCCGCCACCGCGGGGCTGTACGAGCGCCACGCGACGAAGATCCTGAGCTACTGCCTGCACCAGCTCGGGTCGCGCGAGGAGGCCGAGGACGCGGTCCAGACCACGTTCATGAACGCGTTCCGCGCGCTCGGCCGCGGCGTCGTCCCCGAGGCGGAGTCGGCGTGGCTGTTCAAGATCGCCGAGAACGTGTGCCTCTCGCGGCGCCGCTCGTCGTGGCGCCGGGGCCGGATCGAGAGCCCGAGCGACTTCGACGTGATCGAGGAGATCGTTCCCGGCCCGAGCCGGCAGCGCGACGAGCTGATCGGGATCGAGGACGCGCTCGCCTCGATGCCGGAGCAGCAGCGGCGCGCGATCCTGCTCCGCGAGTGGCAGGGACTCTCCTACCGCGAGATCGCGGCGGAGCTCGAGGTCTCGCAGTCCGCCGTGGAGACGCTGATCTTCCGCGCCCGCCGCTCGCTGGCCCAGGGGCTCGAGCAGCCGGACACGCTGAAGAAGCCGAAGCGCAAGAGCTTCCGCCGCGCCCTGCACATGATCGACCTCGGCACGATCGCCGCCGCGCTGAAGACGCTGCTCGCGGGCAGCGCCGCGGTCAAGGCGACCGCCGCCGCCGTGGTCGTCACCGCCGCGGCCGGTTCCGCCGCCGGGGTCTCGCCGAAGCTCGAGGGCAAGCGCCACGGAACGGTCGAGACGCCTGCCCCGGCGCTCGTCGCGCCGGCGCAGCCGGCCCCGTCCGCGCCGTTCCTCGCTGCTCCCGTGGTCGAGCAGCGTGCGGCCATCGCCGCGCCGGCGGCCGCCGCAAGCCCGGTGCGCAAGCCGAAGAAGCGCGCCGAGAAGGCCACTGCCAAGCCGCCCGGGCACCCGCGCGCCGCGGCTCCCGCCGCCCCGGCGGCGGCCGCCCCGGTCGCGCAGGCTCCGGTGCCCGCCGAGCCGGCCGCGGCCCCGCAGCCCGAGCCCGCAGCGGCTCCCGCGCCGGCGCAGCCGGCCGTCCAGGCTCCGCCCGCGGCCGAGAAGCGGGACCAGCCGAAGCGCAGCGACCCGCCGGTCGCGGCAGCGCCGGGCCAGTCGAAGGGCACGGGCAAGGGCAAGGGCCAGGACAAGCAGGCCCCCGCGGTCGAGGCCCCGGCGCCCTCCGCGGTCGTCGCCCCCGCCGAGCTTGTCGCTCCCGCCGGCGCGCAGCCTCACGAGAAGTCGCACGAGAAGAACGACAACGGCAAGGGCAAGCGCCAGCTGACCAGCTCTCCCGTCCCGCCTCCGGCCACCACCGACCCCGTCGTCGCCGTGGCCGAGCCCACGCCCGCGGCCGCCGAGGCGCCGGTCGTGGAGGCCGCTCCCGTCGAGGAGAGGGGCAAGGACAAGGGCGCTCAGAACGGCAAGGGCAAGGGCAAGTAGCCCCGCCCG
>DATKBA010000137.1:0-11128 GCA_035514455.1 Gaiellaceae bacterium
GAAGACCCCGTCGCCGAGCTCGAGCACCGACACGTCGAACGTGCCGCCGCCGAGGTCGAAGACGAGGATCGTCTGGTCGGCGCCCTCCTTGTCGAGCCCGTACGCGAGCGCCGCCGCGGTCGGCTCGTTGACGATCCGGAGGACGTTCAGGCCGGCGATCGTGCCGGCGGACTTCGTCGCCTCGCGCTGCGCGTTGTTGAAGTAGGCCGGGACGGTGATGACGGCGTCGGTGACCGGCTGGCCGAGGTAGGCCTCCGCGTCGGCCTTCAGCTTCTGGAGGATCATCGCGCTGATCTCCTCCGGCGCGAACTCCTTGTCCTCCACCTTGACTCGCGCGTCGCCGTTCTCGCCCTTCGCAACCTCGTAGGGGACGATCGTCATCTCCTCCGAGACCTCGTCCCACTTGCGGCCGACGAAGCGCTTGATCGAGAAGATCGTGTGCTGCGGGTTGGTCACCTGCTGGCGCTTCGCGGGCGCTCCGACGAGCCGCTGGCCGTCCTTCGTGAACGCGACGACGGACGGCGTCGTGCGCCCGCCCTCCGCGTTCGGGATCACGGTCGGCTCGCCGCCCTCGAGCACGGCCATGCAGCTGTTCGTCGTGCCGAGGTCGATTCCGATGGTCTTCGCCATGTGCGTTTCACGCTCCTTCGCGCTGACAACGTGTTCAGAGAAAATCTAAGCGTTAAAGTATCAGATCCTCAGCGGAAGAACCCGATCAGCACGCCTCCAGCCACGACGAGCGCGGCGCCGCCGAAGAGGCGCGGGCCGACCAGCTCGTGCCGGCGGAGGAGCAGCGCCGAGAGCGCGACGCCCCAGAGCGACTCGGTCGCGACGAGCGGCGAGACGACCGAGACCCGGCCGCGGTAGTAAGCCTCGAAGAGGCAGAGGTACGAGAGCCCGAAGAGGGCTCCGGCCGGCGCGAAGGCGAGGAAGCCGCGGAGCGGCAGCCGCCGCCGGGTCGCGAGCAGCCAGAGCGCGACGGTGACGCCGCCGGCGAGAAGCGTCGAGGCCGCCGCGAGCGCCGGCGCGACCTCGGTGTCGAGCGAGAGGTGCCGGACGAGGTTGTCGCGCACCGCGAAGATCACCGTCGCGGCGAGCGCGAAGCCGAGCCCGATCCACTTCACGTGCTCGGGCCGGCCGGGCTCGCGGACGAGCAGGATCCCGCCGACGACGATCAGGAGCGCGCCGACGAGCACTCCCGCCTTCGCCGGCTCGTCGAGCAGGGCGAGCGCGATCGCGACCGAGAAGAGCGGCGCCGTCCCGACCGTCACGGAGGTACGCGACGGCCCCGCGTCCCGGACCGCGAGCGTGAACAGGAGCTGCGAGCCGCCCGGCCCGAGCACGCCCGCGAGGAGGAAGGGCCACGTCCCGGCGAGCTCGACCTCGCCGAGCGCGACGAACGGCACCGTGACGGCGAACGCGGCGGCGATCGTGAGCAGGGCGCCCGCCTCCGCGTCGGCGACGCGCGCCAGCGCGAAGCGGAGCGCGACCGTCATCGAGCCGAAGAGCGCGGCCGAGGCGAGCGCGAGCACGACCGCATCCACGGGCCAACGCTACAGCGACTACGATCCCCCGCCGTGCCCGACCCGCGCATCCGAGAGCTCGCCGAGCTGCTCGTCGACCGCTGCCTGGACGTGCAACCGCGCTGGCAGGTCTCGGTGCGGGCGAGCCCGCTGGCGCGCCCGCTCGTCCGCGAGGTGGCCGGCGCGATCGCCCGCCGCGGCGCCTACTACCTGCCGCGGATCAACTGGGGGCCGGAGCGCTTCCGCGCCGACCTCGACTGGGCCCTCGAGGCCCCGCTCGAGCTGCTCGGCGAGCTGCCGCCGATCGAGCGCCACCAGGTCGAGCACGAGGACGCGCGCCTGACGATCCGCGCCCCCGAGGACGTGCACGCGGGCGCGGAGCTCGACCACGAGCGGCGCACGCTGCTGCAGCAGGCGGGCGAGCCGGCGAGCCGCCGCGCCCGCGCGCTCGACGTGCGGTGGGCGCTCGTGGAGTTCCCCACCGAGGCGGCCGCCGCCGCGGCGGGGATGAGCCTCGCCGAGTACACCGACTTCGTCTTCGACGCCTGCCTGCTCGACTGGGACACGGAGGAGGAGCGGATGCGGACGATCAAGGTCTGCTTCGACGCCGCCCGCTCGGTCCGGATCATCGGCGAGGGCACCGACCTCACGCTCGGGATCGACGGCCGCGAGGGCGTCGTCTCGGCCGGGTTCCGGAACATGCCGGACGGCGAGGTCTTCTACAGCCCCGTCGAGGACTCCGCCGAGGGCGTGATCGCGTTCGCCGAGTTCCCGGCCGTCTACCTCGGCCACGACGTCGTCGGCGCCCGCCTCGTCTTCCGCGGCGGCGAGGTCGTCGAGGCGACCGCCGACGAGGGAGAGGGCTTCCTGCGCGAGGTGCTGGCGACCGACGCGGGGGCGAAGCGGCTGGGCGAGCTCGGGCTCGGCTGCAACCCGCGCATCACGCGCTTCACCCGCAACGTCCTCTTCGACGAGAAGATCGACGGCACCGTCCACCTCGCCGTCGGCGCCAGCTACACCTACACCGGCGGCACCAACGAGAGCGCCGTCCACTGGGACATGGTCAAGGACCTGCGCCCCGGCGGCGAGCTCTACGCCGACGGCGAGCTCGTCCAGCGCGACGGCGCCTGGCTGATCTGAGCCCGCCGACCCGAGGCGGCGGCAGGGGGTGCGAGTCGCACCCCCTCCCCTGCCGCCGCCCCGGGTGGGGCGGCTGGGCCGCTAGCCGGTGAAGCCGACCGGGTTCACCGCCGGCCGGGCCGGGCCGGACACGCCGGTCGCCCCGCCTGCGACGGCCGCCGGCCTCGCCGGCGTCGGCCGCGGCGTGGGCCGCGGCGTGGGCCGCGGCGTCGCGGGTGTCGTCGTCGTCGGCGTCGGGGCCGTCGGCGTCGGGGTGGTCGGCGTCGGCGTCACCGTCGCGCAGGTCGACCGCGTGATCGTGTCGGTGTTCAGCGTCAGCGCGCCTGCGCCGTTCGCCTGCGCGCCGGCGAGCAACCGTCCCGCAACCGTGACGCTGTTCTCCGCGGTGATGCTCGTGTGCGCCATGACCGTGCCGACGAAGGACGCGCCCGTCCTCAGCGTCGCCGAGCTGCCGACCTGCCAGAAGACGTTGCACGCCTGCGCGCCGCCCGAGAGGACGACGCGGCTGCCCGTCTCCGCGATCAGCGTCGACGCGGACTGGAAGATCCAGACCGAGGTGGCGTCGCCCTGGAGGGTGAGCGTCTGCCCGGTGGCGATCCCGAGCGACGCGGGTGCGCCGTCGTCCTTGTAGAGACCCGGGGCGAGCGTCCTGCCGCCGAGCGCGCCTGCGGCGACGAGCACCGGACCGGAGCGGCCCTCGGCGTCGAGATAGGCCGTCCTCAGGTCGTTCTTCGCCTGGAGCGCAGCCGCGTTGTTCACGTTCGACGTGCCGAGCACCGTGGGGGCGCCCGTCACGGACGTCCCGGGATGGAGGCCGAGGTCGCCGTTGATCGTGGTCGAGCCGGTGTTCGCGATCGTGTCGCCGGCGAGAACCGCGTACGAGGCGGCGGTGCCGAGTCCGACCGCGGGCGGGCCTGCGGCCACGACGCTGCCCGCGAACGTCAGGGGGACGAGTGAGCCGAGGACGAGCAGGCCCACGGCGGTCCGGTTCTTGAAGAGCTTCATGCTGTTCCTTCCTCAGTGGAGCGTCGCCGCCGGCGGAGTCGCCGAGCGACCTGCAGACACACGCACGCCGGGCACGAGCCGGCGTAGCGTCAGGGCCTAATCGATGATCGTGACGGGCACGCCGGGGCCGATGCGCTCGCCGAGCCAGGTGATCGACGCGGTGTCGAGCCGCACGCAGCCGTGCGAAGCGGCGGTGCCCATCCTCCCGCCGACGTTCCGGACGCCGTGGAAGGCGATCTGGCCCGGGCCGCCCGCGAACTGCTGGAGGACGTAGGAGCGCGCGCTGAGCGCGAGCGCGTACGGCGCGCCGACGTCCCACGCGTTGAGGCGGATCGTCTCCTCGACGAAGTACCTGCCGCGCGGAGTCGGCGTCGAGGGCGCTCCGACGACCGCCGAGAAGGAGCGCACCGCGCGCCCGCTGCGGTACACGGTCACGCGCCGCTCGGAGACGTCGACGACGACATGCCAGGGCGTGTGCGACCGGACCGTCCTCGCCTTCCGGATCCAGCCGGTGCGGTTGTTGGGGCGTCCCGGCAGCCTGACCTTCAGCCAGCGGGTCCCGCCCTTGTCGGTGCGGTGGCCGATCACGGGCAGGACGGTTCGCCCCTCCGTGATCGGGCGCCTGCGCTCGACCCAGACGCGCCGGTCCGACCGACTGTCGGGGCGCGCCATCGCCGTCTGCCCGTGCACGAAGACGGCCAGCTCGTGCGTGCGAGGAACGGCCGCGGAGGCCGGCTCCGCCGCCGCCCACGATCCGGCGAGGAGGGAAAGGGACGTCAGCGCCAGGACGGCCCGGCGGCGCAGGGACGCGCGTGGGCGCGTCCCTGCTGCCGAGCTCCGGTTGGAACCGATGACGCTCCTAGCCCGTGAAGCCGCGGGGGTTCACGGCCGGCCGGGCCGGACCGCCCACACTAGTCGCCCCGCCTGCGACGGCCGCCTTCTTCGGAGCCGGCTTCGGGGCCGGCGGCGGCGGAGTCGGGGCCGGCGGCGGCGTCGGCGTCGGGGCCGGGGCCGTCACCACGACGGTCGCCGCCGAGGTGTTGTTCGCGCCGACGTTCTGGTCCGCCTGGTCGGCGCCGATCGTGGCCGTGTTGGTGAAGGTGCCGGCGGTCGCGGCCGTGACCCTGATCACGACCGTAGCCGACGCGCCCACGTCAAGCGTGCCGATCGCGCACGTGACCGTTGTCGTGCCACTGCAAGTGCCCTGCGTCGTCGTGGCCGAGAAGGCGGTCTGCCCGGCCGGGAGCACGTCGCTGAACGCGACGCCCGTGGCGACGCCCGGGCCGTTGTTCGTGACGACCGACGTGTAGGTAAGATTGCCGCCCACGGCGACCGAGGACGGGCTCGCCGTCTTGACGACACCGACGTCGGCCGGCGCCTCTCCGGTCGACGCCGCGCACACCGGCCTGGTGATCGTGTTCTGGTCCAGGGTCACGGCGGCGATCCTCGCCAGCGCTCGCCCGGCCAGCGTCGCGTTCGTCTGCAGCGCGATCGACTGGTCGGCCATGATCGTGCCGGCGAAGCTCGTGCTCGTTCCGATGGTCGCCGACGAGCCGACCTGCCAGAAGACGTTGCAGGCCTGCGCACCGCCGGTGAAAGTCACCGAGCTGGACGAGGCGGTGACGAGAGTGGAGGTCGCCTGGAAGATCCAGATGTCGCTGGCGCTGCCGTTCAGCGTCAGGTTGCCGATCAGGTTGGCGGTCGTGGCGCTGCCGAACCGGTAGACGCCGGCGATCAGCGTCTGCCCGCCGAGCTGGTTGTCGCCTGCGATGAGGGTCGAGTCGGGCGTCCGCCCGGCGGCGTCGTTGTAGGCGGTGGTGAGGTCGTTCTTGGCGGTCGTGAGCAGGCCGGAGTTGGTCACACGGCAGGGAAGCGGGCCGGTGGCGTCGACCGAGTAGATCGTGCCGGTGACCTCGGCGCACGTGACTCCGATGAAGCTGCCGGCCGCAGGACTGAGGCCCACGTCACCCGTGATCGAGGAGACCGGCACGTTCGTCACCGTGGAGCCGGCCAGGATCGCGAAGCTGTCCGCTGTTCCCAGGCTGACGGTCGGCGGGGACGCGGCGACGACGCTGCCGGCGAATGTCAGCGGGATCAGCGACACCAGGAGCAGCAGAACGACCGCGGTCCGGTTCTTGAAGAGCTTCATGGGCTTCCTTCCTCATGGAGCTTCGCCGTCGGCGAGGGGACGCCGAGCGGCCTGCTCCGGCCTCGGGCTTGAGGTCGGAACTTCGTGGGGTGGTCCAAGGCGCACTCGCGGCGATGGACTTCGTATCGGCAGCGCACGCTGATTTCCCCGCATATCGCTAGTTTCAAACTCAGGGGCGGCCGACGAGCCTGCGTAGCGTCCGTCCCGCCTCCGGCTCGGCGACTGCGATGCCCGCCATGATCACGGCACAGCCTCCCCAGCCGAGCACGCCGAGCCGGTCGCCGGCGAGCCAGAAGCCGAAGAGGCCTGCCCAGACCGGCTCCAGCGCGAAGGCGAGCGCCGTCCGCGCCGCGCTCAACCGGCGCTGCGCCCACGTCTGGACGAGGAACCCGAGCGCGCTCGCGAAGATCCCCGTCACGAGCAGGGCGCCCCAGACGGTCCAGCCGCGCGGGAGCTCGACTTGCCCGAGCGCCACGGCCACGACCGCGAAGCCGGCGCACGCGGCGAGCATCTCCGCCTGCGTGAACGCGACCGCGTCGTAACGGGGCGCGTAACGCTCCATCAGGACGATCTGGAGCGAGTAGGCGGCCGAGCCGCCGAGCACGAGCAGGTCGCCGCCCGTGTCTCCGGCCCCCACGCCCGAGAGCATCGCGAGCCCCGCGACGGCGAGCACGACCCCGAGCCAGACGGCGCGGCCGACCCGCGTTCGGAAGAGCAGCAGCGCAAGCAGCGGCGTGAAGACGACGTAGAGGCCGGTGATGAAGCCGGCGCTCGAGACCGTCGTGCGCGCGAGCCCGGCGGTCTGGAGCGCGTAGCCGAGCGCGAGCAGGAGCCCCAGCGTGGCGCCCGCGGTCCCGCCCCGCCGGCCGAGCGAGCGCATCCGCCCCGCGGCCGGCGCCGCCAGCACGAGCGCGGCGATCGCGAAGCGGACCGCCAGGAACGCGAAGAGCGGGTAGAGCGCGACCGCGTCCTTGACCTGGACGAACGTCAGTCCCCAGACGGCGGTGACGAGGACGAGCGCGACGAGGGCGGGCACCGCGCAATTCTCTCCGGAAACGCCGAGGACGCCCCCGGTGGGCGTCCTCGTCCGATCGAGCCGGCCGCGAGCCGGTTGCCGCTAGACCCGCTTGTCGACCTCGTCCTTGGCGGCGTCGGCGGTGTCCTTGGTGGACTCCCAGGCGTTGTCGCCGAGGTCCTTCGCGCTCTCGAACGCGTCGTCGGCGCTGTCCTTTGCCTTGCCCCACGAGTCCTGGGCCTTGCCCTCCTGCTCGCGCGCCTCGTCGCCGGTCAGCTTGCCTTCGGCTTCCTTGAGGTTCCCCTCGATCCGGTTCTTGTCCATCAGGTGTCCTTTCCTCGTTTGCAAACGGGAATGTTCCCGCTGCGGCGGCTTCCGAACCCCCCTCCGAGCGGATACCGTGAGGGGATGCGGGACCTCCTTCCGACCCTCGCGCGCTGGCACGCCGACGGCCGCCGCGCCGCGATCGCGACCGTCGTCGAGCGGCGGGGCTCCGCCCCCCGCGACCCGGGCGCGTCGCTCGCCCTCAACGACGCGGGCGAGATCGCGGGCTCGGTCACCGGCGGCTGCGTCGAGCCCTCGGTGATCCGGGAGGCGCAGGAGGTCCTCGACGGCGGCTCCGCCCGCCTGCGCGAGTACGGGATCGCCGACGACGCCGCGTTCGAGGTCGGCCTCGCCTGCGGCGGCACGGTCGGGATCCTGATCGCGGCGCTCGACACCTCGCTCGTCCCCGGCCTCGACGAGGCGGTCCGCGCCGACCGTCCCGTCGCCCTGACGATGGTGGCGACGGGGGACCGGCTCGGAGCCCAGGCCCTCGTCGACGCCCCCGCCGGCGCCGTCGCGAGCCTGCTGGAGGCGGGTGAGAGCGCGCTCGCCGAGATCGACGGCGAAACCGTCTTCGTCCACGCCCTCACGCCCCGGCCGGCGCTGTACGTCTTCGGCGCGATCGACCACGCCGCCGCGCTCGCGCGCGTCGGCAAGCTGCTCGGGTACCGCGTCACGGTCTGCGACGCGCGCTCCGCGTTCGTCACGCCCGAGCGCTTCCCCGAGGCCGACGAGCTCGTCGTCGGGTGGCCCGACCGCTTCCTGCGGCGCGCGCCTGTCGACGCGACGACGGTGATCTGCGTGCTCACCCACGACGAGAAGTTCGACGTCCCCGCCCTGCTCGCCGCGCTCGAGACCCCGGCGGTCTACATCGGCGCCATGGGCAGCAAGGTCACGACCGCCGACCGGGAGGAACGGCTCCGGGCCGAGGGCGTCGACGAGGCCGGGCTGGGCCGCATCCACGCCCCGATCGGGCTCGCGATCGGAGCCCGCTCGCCCGAGGAGGTCGCGGTCGCGATCGGCGCCGAGATCGTCGAGGCGACCGCCCTCGCGCGCAGGCGCGCCACCGCCGCGACCGGCGCGGTCAGCCTACTCACGACGTAACGTCGCTCGGGCTACGTCCTCCTCCTTGACGACGAGACCGCCCTTCATACCCGCCGCGGATGGCCCGGGAGCGTGCACACGTATGGTGTGCGCATCGAGCCGCTGCAGCTTCCATCCCACGGCCACGGCGTGACTGCGGACGAGGTGGCCTCGGGACCGCTCTCCGCAGCGCGCGCAAGTCCCGTGGGCTCTCCCTCACCCAGGTCGCGGAGGCGACGGGAATCTCCCGCTCGCTGCTCTCCCTGATCGAGACGGGCCGCAGCGACATCACGATGGGCCGGCTCAGCCGCCTCGGGCGGTTCTACGACATCCGGCTCGCCGACCTCGTCCCCCAGGCGCGACACCCGGACCCGGTCGTCGTCCGCGCCGACGACCGAGTGGCATGCACTACTCGGTCGAGGGCGTGACGATCGAGATCCTCGTTCCGGAGGGACCGCACGGGGTGCAGGCGCTCCTGTCGACGTTGGCGCCGCGGGCAGCGATGACAGACTTCATCATCCAGCCGAACGAGCAGTTCGTGCACGTACTCGAGGGCCACGTCCGAGGTCGCGCGGATGCTGATCGTGATCCGCCGGCCCCAGCCGCGGTGATTTCCGTCGCATGCGTTGACCCCTAAAGGGGCCGCTTCGCGGCCCGGCTCGACCACATGACGAACCGGCGCCGCTAGGCTCCCTCAATGACGCTCGACCGCCTCGGACGGCCGCTGCGCGACCTGCGCATCTCGGTCACCGACCGCTGCAACTTCCGCTGCGTCTACTGCATGCCGAAGTCGGTCTTCGGGAGCGAGTACCGCTTCCTCGAGCGCAAGGAGCTGCTCACGTTCGAGGAGATCGAGCGCGTCGCGCGGGCGGCGGTCGCCCTCGGGGTCGAGAAGCTGAGGCTGACCGGGGGCGAGCCGCTCGTGCGCAGGGACGTCGAGCGGCTGATCGCGCTGCTCGCGCCGCTCGGCGCCGAGCTGACGCTGACGACGAACGCGTCCCTGCTTGCAGCGAAGGCCCGCGCGCTGGCCGCTGCGGGCCTGCACCGCGTCACGGTCAGCCTCGACTCGCTCGACGACGCCACGTTCCGGGCGATGAACGACGTCGACTTCCCGGTCACGCGCGTGCTCGAGGGGATCGAGGCGGCCGCGGCGGCGGGACTGCCCGTCAAGGTGAACGCAGTCGTCAAGCGCGGCCTCAACGACGGCGGGATCCTCGCGCTGGCGCGGTACTTCCGCGAGCACGGGCACACGCTCCGGTTCATCGAGTACATGGACGTCGGCGCCACGAACGGCTGGCGACTCGACGACGTCGTCCCGGCCGCGGAGCTGGTCGAGCGGATCTCGGCCGAGCTGCCGCTCGAGCCGGTCGGCGCGAGCTACCGCGGCGAGGTCGCCAAGCGCTGGCGCTACGTGGACGGAAGCGGCGAGATCGGGATCATCGCCTCCGTCACCCAGCCCTTCTGCGGCGACTGCACCCGCGCGCGCATCTCGGCCGAGGGCCGGCTCTACACGTGCCTTTTCGGCTTGCGCGGGCACGACCTGCGCGCGACGATCCGCGGCGGGGCGTCCGACGAGGAACTGCAGCGGCAGCTCGCCGGGATCTGGGGCAAGCGCACCGACCGCTACTCGGAACGCCGATCCGAGGCGACGCGGGAACTGCCGAAGGTCGAGATGAGCTACATCGGCGGGTAGGATTGGCCGCTTCATGTCGACCTATCCCGGAGCCGTAGACCAGCACCGCAGGCTCCCGCGCGGCTGGGCGCACCTCCTGCTCCAGGTCGGCTTCTGGCTCGGCTTCTACGCCGTCTACCAGCTGGCCCGCGGGCTCGCCGACAGGGGCGGCGTCGCCCTGGCGTTCGCGAACGGGGAGTGGATCATCGACTTCCAGCGCAGCCTCGGCTCGATGTTCGAGCTGACGCTGCAGCGCGCCGTCGAGGGCTCCGGCTTCCTGATCCAGGCGACCTCGCTCACCTACTGGCTCTCCCAGTTCGCCGTCGTCGGGCTCGCGCTCATCTACACGTACCTCCACGCGCACGACCGCTTCTACGCCTTCCGGAACACGATCATCCTCGGGAACCTGATCGGGCTCGCCTGCTACGTGGCGATCCCGACCGCGCCGCCGCGGATGTTCCCGGAGGCGGGCTTCACGGACACGCTCGCCGCCCACTCGACCGTGAACCACTCGTCGACGTTCGTCGCGTTCTCCGCGAACCCGTACGCGGCGATGCCGAGCCTGCACGCGCTCGACGCGCTGATCGTGAGCGTGGTGATGGCGGCGATCGTGCGCCGGCGCTGGGCGAAGGTGCTCTGGCTTGCCTGGGCGCCGTGGGTCTGGTTCGCCGTGATGGCGACGGGCAACCACTTCTGGCTCGACATCGCGGCGGGGATCCTCGTCGCCGCGGTCGCCGGGGCGATCGTCTACCGCCCCTGGCGCCGGCTGCGGCCGGCATGACCCTCAAGGAGGCGTACACCGCCGGGGCGCGCGGGATCGCGTCCCGCTCGATGACGGGCCTCGCGCGCACGCGCGTGACGCCGAACATGCTCACCGGGGCGGGCGTGTCGCTGTGCGCGGCGGGCGCGGTGCTCGTCTACTTCGAGTACCGGGACGAGCACCTCTTCTTCTGGCTCGGCGGGCTCGCCTTCGTCGTCGGCTCGATCCTGGACATCCTCGACGGCGCGCTCGCGCGGGCGGGCGGGAAGCAGACGCCGTTCGGCGGCTTCCTCGACTCGACGCTCGACCGGGTCGGCGAGGGCCTGATGCTCGGCGCGATCGCGCTCGTCTTCATGCGCGACGGGAACGAGGTCGCGCTCGCGTTCGCGATCGCCGCGATCGGAGGCTCCTTCCTCGTCCCGTACGCGCGCGCGAAGGCGGAGGGGCTCGGGATCAA
>DATKBA010000138.1:0-24938 GCA_035514455.1 Gaiellaceae bacterium
CGCGGTGCCGCCGAGCTCCGCCACCCACGCGGCGACGTTCGCCGCCTGGCCACCCGGGCCGAGTCGCGTCGTCGCGTCCGCGTCCGCCCCCTCGGCGAGCGGCTGCTCGAGCCGGACGATCACGTCGAGGAGCAGGTCGCCGAGCGTGACGATCACGAGCTTCCTCCGGCACGGGCGGCCATGTCTCCGCGCTGCGCTGGCCGGCGCGAGGCGGCGTCCTCAGTCGCGTCCATAGCACCACTATGGACGCTCCCTGCGTCCTTGCCTCGCGCCACCCATCGCACCGCGGCGACGGGCACCCCCAACCGGAGGAAGCTCCCGTACCATCGTCCCATGGACGGGGAGTCACGAGGCTCGCGAATGCGCTCGTTCCTGGTCGGCGCGGCCGTGGGCGCCTCCGCCGCGATCGCGACGGCGCGCAGGCTCCGGCCGAAGGAGCGCCGGCGCGAGACGCCCGCCGGGCTCGCGGCGTTCGAGGAGGCGCCCTGCTACCGCGAGCTCGTCGAGGGCGAGCGAGCGGCCCCGTAGCCGCGCAGCGCCCGCGCGGCGCGCTCGATCGTCGGCAGGTTGATGTCGGCGTCGCCGAGGTAGAGCCGCTTGCCGACGAGCATCGCCTGGCCGGCGCGCTCGAGATAGGTCTTCGGCGTCACCACCGGGTCGCGCGTGCGGATGACGAGGAACGGCCCGAACACGCGGGAGTCGAACGCCTCGGCAGGCCGGGGTGACGTCAGCGGGATCTCCAGCGAGCGGACCGCGTTCGTCGTCTTGCTGGCGTCAAGCACCCACACGCCGTGGCCGAGCGGCCGCTCGAGCGCGAGCAGGTTGTGGAGCGCGAGGTCGGCGTCGGCGCGGGGGAGGGTGACGAGCGGGAAGTCGTCGTCGAGCTCCCACGCCTGGAGGAAGAGCGGGTCGTAGCCGAGCAGGACGTCGTCGTCGTCGGTGACGGCGGCGATGTAGGCGGCCGCCTCCGCCCGGGCCTCCTGGCGCGCGTCGGGCTCCCACTCGAACAGGTCGGGCGTCCGCTCCCAGGTCCACGCGACCTGCGCGATGACGAGCGCGGCCAGCGCCGCCGGCGCCCACACCCGGCCCAGCCGGGCGAGGCCGGCTCCGACTGCGAGCGCGACGAACGGGAGCAGGAAGATCAGGTGGCGGGTCTCCGACGACCCCGAGCTGCGCGTCACTACGAGCGCCGCGAGCGGCACGACCGCCGCGCAGGCGGCGAGCGCCCGTGCGTCGCGTGGCAGCGCGGCGACGCCGGCGGCAGCGGCGACGAGCACCGCTGGGAGCACGGGGAAGCCGGCCGTGAAGTCCCCGGCGACCTGCCAGAGGTAGTCCGCCAGGTCGAGCCTGCCGCCGCCGCCCACGCCCGCGTCGAAGCGTCCCGCGAGCACGAGGTCGGTGAGCCAGAACGGGATCCCGAGCACGGCGACAGCGCCGAACGCCCGGAGCGCGCCGGGCAGCCGCTCGCGCCTGGCGACGAGCACGTACGTCCCCTGCGCCGCGAGCACGAGCGCGCCGTAGGGGTGCGTCGCGACGGCCGCCAGGATCGCGACGGCCCACAGCGCCCACGCCCTGCGCCCGCCGCGGTCGACCGCGTGCAGGAGCGCGAGGAACGAGAGCGCGCTCGTGAAGAGGAAGAGGCTGTACATCCGGCCGTAGATCCCGTGGAAGAGGAACGTCCAGCTCGTCGCCACGACCGCCGTGGCGACGAGGGCGCGCGCCGGGCCGGCCAGCCGGGCGAGCAGCAGCGCGACCACCGGCAGGCTTCCCACCGCGAAGGCCGCCGAGAGCGTTCGCAGGCCCTCGAGCCCGAGGCCCAGGTGGGCGACCGCCCAGGCGAGGAGGAAGTGCAGCGGCGCGCCGCCGCGCTCCTCGAGCACGACCTGGAAGAGGTCGCCGAGCGGGTGGCGGCCGAGGAAGAGCGGCAGCGCCTCGTCCTCGTGCGGCGGCCAGGCGAGCAGTTGGTGGAAGAGGAACGAGGCGGCCGCGAGCGCGATCGCGGCGACGCCGAGCCCGAACCAGTGCGCCTGCGCCCAGGCTCGCGCCGCGGCGAGCTCGCGGCTCCGGAGCCGCTCTGCCTGTGCGGTCTCGCCCATCGTTGCCGACAGTGTGCCCTGCGAGAGATGACCGAACGGCGCCTGGCGTGCAGCCGGATGACGACCGCGACGCATCGCTGCTCGCCACGCTCGGCCGGGGTGCGTACTTCCGGTACGCACGCCCGTCCGATCGCGACGATCAGCTCGGTCTCGGCCGCCCCCGGCCACACGCCAACCGCCGCTCGATCATCTACCCTTGGCCGCCATGCCGATCTACGAGTACCGTTGCCCGAACGGGCACACTTTCGAGGTCTTCCAGCGGATGGCGGACCCGCCCTCGGAGAAGTGCGAGGTGTGCAGCGCGAGCCCCGTCGAGAAGGTGCTCTACCCGGTTTCGGTGCACTTCAAGGGCTCCGGCTTCTACAGCACGGACTACGGCCGCGGCTCGGGCGCGAAGAAGAAGGACGGCTCGAAGGACGGCAGCGGCGGCGAGTCAGGCTCCTCGGAGAAGAAGTCCGAGAGCGGCGAGAAGAAGGCCGCGGCCGCCGACTAGCGCCGGTTGAGGGCGTTCAGCCCGAGCAGCAGCACGATCGAGCCGGCGACCGCGAGCAGGAACGGCTTCAGGTCCCAGCCGAAGTCGATCTCGGTGTCGAAGACCGCCTCGCCGAGGAAGCCGCCGAGCAGCGCCCCGATCACGCCGACGGCGAGCGTGCCGAAGCAGCCGATCGAGTGTCGGCCGGGCGTCAGCGCGCGGGCGGCCGCGCCCGCGAGCAGCCCGAACAGGATCCAGCCGAGGATGCCCACCGGAAGACCCTAACCGGTCGAGCGTCCGACCAGGCAGCCTGCGCCGAAGGTCGTCCCGGGCGGCGGCGGCTGCGGGGCCGAGAGGCCGGTGAACATCGCGATCGTCGCCGCGTTCTCTTCGGTGCCGATCAGCACCGCGCCTTCCCCGAAGGACTGCGGCTCGCCGCCGAGGCGGCAGTGGAGCGCGCTGCCCGCGTTCGCGCGGAACTTGACCCAGCCGAGTTGCAGCAGCTGGCCGGCCGAGAGGTCGGTGGCGAGCGGCCTGACGAGCTCGTCGCCGATGAACGGGAGCTTGAGGAACGTGACGGGGCCGACGATCTTGTCCGTCATCGCCTCGACGACGGCCTGCTGCCGCTCGCCGCGCGTGAGGTCGTTCTCGGCCGGGTCGAGCCGGTTCTCGCGGACGCGCGAGTAGATCAGCGCCCGCTTGCCGCTCATCTCCTGCTTCCCCTGCTCGAACCGCCAGCCCTGCCACTGCTGGCAGCGGGCCGCGGTCGCATACGGGCAGTCGAAGCGGTTGGAGAGGATCGGCTTCGGCACGTCGACCTCGATCCCGTCGAGCGCGTCGATCACGGTGCGGAAGTCGTCGAAGTCGACCATCGCGACGTGGTTCGGCCGCAGCCCGGTGAGCGCCGTCACGGTCCGCATCGCGAGCGCCGGCCCGCCGAGCTGGAAGGCCGCGTTGATCTTGTTCGTGCCGTGCCCGGGGATCTCGACGCGCAGGTCGCGCGGGATCGAGAGGTAGGCGGTCCGGTGGCGCTTCGGATCGGTGCGGACGAGCAGGATCGAGTCGGAGCGCTGCGCGTCGGAGCGGGCGGCGGTGCGGTCGCCGTCGGTGCCGAGCAGTAGGATCAACGAAGGCTTCGAGAGGACGAGGCCTTCCTGCGGCGCGAGGCTCGCCGCCACGGCCGGCGGCAGGCGGTCGTTCGCCTCCTGGACGCCGGCGCGGAAGGCGAGGTAGCCGGCGGCGAGCCAGACGACGAGCAGGACCGCGAGCGCGGCGGCGGTGAGGCCGGCACGGCGCCGCCAGCGCGGCCGTCCGCTCTGTGCTCGACGGAGCTTCGGCTGCCCCTGCCGCTCCGGACGCGGCGGGCTCGGGACCTTTCCCTTGGCGCGGCCGCCCCTGTAGACCCGGTAGGGCTTGTCTCCGTCCGCCATCCGGCCGGGTATGGTAGCCGCGGCCCGTGAGCCCCAAACGCGTCATCGGCGTCGACCTCGGCGGCACGAAGATCCTCACGGCGTCGCTGGACGGTCGCGGGGAGGTGCTCGACCGGCTCGAGGTGCCGACGCCGACCTCCTCTCAGGACGAGCTCGTCGCGGCGATCGCGGAGAGCATCGAGGCTGTCGCGGGGACAGGCGTCGACGCGCTCGGCTTCGGAGTCCCCTCCGTGCTCGACCGGGAGGCCGGCCGGGTGCTCGGCTCGATCAACATCCCTCTCGCCGACCTCCCGCTGGCGGAGCTGATGTCGGCCCGCTTCGGCGTGCCGGCGGCGGTCGAGAACGACGCCAACGTGGCCGCGCTCGCGGAGTGGCGGCTCGGGGCGGGTCGCGGGGCGGGCAGCCTCGTCCTGCTCACGCTCGGGACCGGCGTCGGGGGCGGCGTGATCTTCGACGGCGCGCTCTTCCGCGGCTGGGCCGAGCTCGGCCACGTCGCCGTCGTGGCGGACGGGCCTCCCTGCCAGGGCACCTGCACGGGCCGCGGCCACCTCGAGGCCGTCGCCTCCGGCGGCGCTGCCGATCGCGCCGCCGAGAAGTTGTGGGGTGAGGGGGCGACCGCCGAGCTCCTCGTCGGCCGGGCGGACGAGGGCGACGCGGAGGCGCTCGAGGCGCTCTCGCAGATGGGGCATCTCCTCGGCGTTGGGATCGGCTCGTTCGTGAACGTGTTCGCGCCGGAGCTCGTCGTCGTCGGCGGCGGCTTCGGCCTCGCCGCCTTCGAGCACCTGCTTCCCGCCGCGCTCGAGATCGCCCGGCGCGAGGCGCTCGAGCCCGCGCGGGCGGGCCTGCGGATCGTCCCGGCCGAGCTGGGCGAGGACGCGGGCGTGATCGGCGCGGGGCTGCTCGCGCTCGAGGCCCTCGGAGCCCGCTAGATGCCCCTCGCCGTCTGCGCGACGCCGATCGGGAACCTGGAGGACGTGACGCTGCGTGTCCTCCGCGAGCTCGCCGAGGCCGACGTCGTCCTCTGCGAGGACACGCGGCACACGAAGGGGCTGCTCGACCGGCACGGCATCCGCGCGACGCTGCTCAGCTACCACCGGCACAACGAGGCGTCCCGGACCGCGGCCCTGCTGCCCCGGCTCGAGGCGGGGGAGCGCGTCGCGCTCGTCTCGGACGCCGGCCTGCCCGGCGTCAACGACCCCGGCGCGCGGCTGATCGCGGCGGCGCTGGAGGCGGGCGTGCCGGTGACGGTGCTGCCCGGCCCGTCGGCCGTCGAGACCGCGCTGGTCGCGAGCGGGCTCGCCGGGGACGGCTACCGCTTCCTCGGCTATCTGCCCCGGGGCGGGAAGGCGCTGCGCGAGCTGTGGGGGGAGCTCCTCGGCCACCCGCACGCCGCGGTCGCGTTCGAGTCGCCGCAGCGGCTGCCCGCGACGCTGTGCTCCCTCGCGGAGACGCTGCCGGAGCGGCAGGTGGCGGTCTGCCGCGAGCTGACGAAGCGCTTCGAGGAGGTCGCGCGCGGCACGGCGGCCGAGCTCGCGGCGCGGTTCCCGGAGCCGCCGAAGGGCGAGGTCACGCTCGTCGTCGGGGGCGGCCGCGAGCCCGCCGAGGGGGCCGGCGAGGCGGAGGCGCTCGCCGCGGTCGGAGAGCTCGTCGGCGCCGGCGTGCCGCGGCGGCAGGCAGCGGACGTGGTCGCGCGGCTGACGCGAGTCTCTCGTAACACTCTCTACTCGGAATCGTTGAAAAGCCGCTGAGCCACGCCGCTAGCGTGAGCGGAGTTGCTCCTCACGACAACGAAGGCGGTCTCCCATGCGGCGAATCCTCTCCGCCGCGGCCGTGCTGGCGTCGCTCGCCGTCGCTCCGGTCGCGGGTGCCTGGACCTGGCCGGTCGACGGCCCACTGCTGCGCCCGTTCTCCCTCGCCGCGGACCCCTACGCGGGCGGGCAACACCGCGGCGTCGACATCGGCGTGCCGGTGGGCACCGAGGTGCGGGCGCCCGCGGCCGGCGTCGTCTCGTTCGCTGGCTCCGTCCCGGGCGGCGGCCGCGCGCTGACGATCCAGACCGGGGACGGCTACGCGGTTACGCTGCTCCAGCTCGGCTCGCTCGGCGTCGCCCGCGGCGCGGTCGTGGAGGAGGGCGCGATCGTCGGTGCCGTGGGCGAGAGCGCCGACGCGGTCACCGCCGCGTCGCATCTCCACCTTGGCATCCGGGTCGCCTCCGAGCCGGAGGGCTACGTCGACCCGCTCGGCCTGCTGCCCGCCCGGCCGGCGCCTCCTGCAGCGCCCGCGGAGACGGCTGTCGAGGAGCTGCCCGCGGCGAGCGCCGCCGTCCCCGTCCCCGACCCCACGCCTGCGCCCGCCGCCGCCGCCCCCGCTCCGGCTCCGCCGGAGCCCCAGGCCGTCGCGGCGCTCGAGCCGCCCGTGACGCTGCCAGCGCCGTCGGTCGTCCGCCCCGCGCAGCGGCCGGTGCCGCCGCGTGCGCTGCCGGCTGTCCCTGTCGCCGCCCCAGCGGCTCCGGCGGCTCCCGACCCGCCGGCGCCCACTCGGCCCGCGGCGGAGCCCGTCGCACCATCCGCCGCGCGCGTGCTGCCCTCAGCACGGCCGGCTCCACGGCCGTCGCCACGGCCGGCTCCTCCACCTGCGCCCCGGCGCGAGGCGGCTCCCCGCCCCGCCGCGGCCCCGGCCGTGACCGTGCCGGCGCCGAGCGCCCGGCCCGCGCCCCACGACGCCGTCCGTCCACCGCTCGCGGCCGCGCTCTCGCGGCTCGCCGCCGAGCGGGAGGACGCGCGCCGCGGACTGCTCCTGCTCCTAGGCGGGCTTGCGGCCGCGGCGGCCGCGGCCGCCGGGGTCGCGTGGAGGGCTGCGCCTATCATCCACGGGGATGAGCTACTACCTGACGACACCCATCTACTACGTCAACTCGACGCCGCACATCGGCCACGCGTACACGACGATCGTGGGCGACATCCTGGTGCGCCACCACCGGCAGCGGGGCGAGCAGACCTTCTACCTGACGGGTGTCGACGAGCACGCGGACAAGGTCGCCCGCGTCGCGAAGGAGGAAGGGCTGACTCCGCAGGAGTACGTCGACCGGATCGTCGTCGACTGGCAGGAGCTGCCCGCCCGGGTCAACGCGTCGGTCGACTTCTTCATCCGGACGACCGATGAGGGGCACAAGGCTTTCGTCCAGGACTTCCTGCAGCGGATCTACGACAACGGCGACGTCTACCAGGACGTCTACGCCGGCCTCTACTGCGTCGGTTGCGAGGCGTTCAAGACCGAGGCCGAGCTCGTGGACGGCAAGTGCCCCGACCACGGTGTCGAGCCTGAGTGGCTGGAGGAGAAGAACTGGTTCTTCCGGCTCTCCGCCTACCAGGACCGGCTGCTCGAGCTGTATGAGCAGCGGCCCGACTTCGTCCAGCCCGGCTTCCGCGCCAATGAGGCGAAGAGCTTCATCGCCGGCGGGCTGCGCGACTTCTCGATCAGCCGCGCCACGCAGACCTGGGGCGTCCCGATCCCGTGGGATCCGGATCAGGTCGCCTACGTCTGGGCCGATGCGCTGATCAACTACCTGAGCGCGCTCAGCTACGCGCCGGGCGCCGACCTCGGGCTCTGGCCGGCGCGGCACCTGCTCGCCAAGGACATCCTCCGCTTCCACTGTGTCTACTGGCCCGCGATGCTGCTCTCGGCCGGGTACGAGCCGCCGCGGCAGCTCTTCGTCCACGGGTACCTCAACATCGACAGCCGGAAGATCTCGAAGTCGCTCGGGAACGCCGTCGATCCCTATGACCTGATCGACGTGTACGGCGTCGACGCGGTCCGCTTCTGGGTCGTCCGGATCGTCCAGCTCGGCCAGGACACGGACGTGACGATCGAGAGCTTCCACGAGCGCTACGAGCGCGAGCTCGCCAACGACCTGGGCAACCTCGTCTCGCGCACGACCGCGATGATCGCCCGCTATCGGGACGGCGAGCTGCCGTCCGCGCCGGAGCACCCCGGCGAGCTGAAGGCGGCCGCCGGCCTGCTGCACGACGAGATCCCGGCCGCGTTCGACCGCTGGGACGTGACCGGAGGGCTCGAGACGATCTGGGACTACGTCCGCGGGCTCAACCGCCACGTCGAGCAGACGAAGCCGTGGGAGCTGGCGAAGGACGAGGGCCGCGCGGCCGAGCTCGACCGCGCGCTCTACGAGCTCGCCGACGGGCTGCGGATCGCGGCCGTTGCCCTCGCCGCATACCTGCCGGACACGTCCGAGCGAATCCTCGCCGCGCTCGGCCAGCCGCCGGACGTCGCCTGGGAGAACGTCGCCTACGGCCGCACCGTGGCGGCGTCCGGGATCGAGCCCGCCCAGCCGCTCTTCCCGCGGATCGACGAGCCGGCCACCTCGTCCGCGTGATCGACACGCACGCGCACCTCGACGCGCTCGAGGAGCCTGCGCAGGCGGTGGAGCGCGCGCGGGAGGCGGGGGTGACGCGGGTGATCACGATCGGGACCGGGATCGAGTCGTGCCGGGCCGCGCTCGCGCTCGCGGCCGCGAACGACGGCGTCTACGCGGCGCTCGGGATCGACCCGCACCAGGCGGCGACCGGGGAAGCGGCGCGGGTCGGCGAGCTGCGGGAGCTGCTCTCCCACGAGCGGGCCGTCGCCGTCGGCGAGGCCGGCCTCGACTACCACTACGGCGCGGGGGCGAAGCCCGAGCAGCGCCGCCTCTTCGAGGCCCAGCTCGCGCTCGCCCGCGAGCTCGAGCTGCCGGTCGTCGTCCACACGCGTAGCGCCGACGACGACACCGAGGCGATCCTGCGCGCCCACGAGGGTACCGTCGTGATGCACTGCTTCTCGGAGCCGGGCCTGCTCGCGGCCGGGCTCGAGCGCGGCTGGTACTTCTCGTTCGCCGGCAACGTCACCTACCCGAAGGCCTCCGCGCTGCGCGAGGCGGCCGCTGCCGTCCCCGCCGACCGGATCCTCGCCGAGACCGACAGCCCGTACCTCTCGCCGCAGCCGCTCCGCGGCCGCCCGAACGAGCCCGCCCACCTCGTCCACACGGTTGCGGCGCTCGCGGCCGCACGCGGTGAGGACGCGGCCGAGCTCGCCGCGCAGATCGACGCCAACGCCGACGCAGCTTTCCGCCTGCCGTGACCGTCGCTCGCCTTCGGCTCGCTCCCGTGGGGGAAACCATGTTTCCCCCACGAACCCCCTTCTTCTGCTCTGTGGGGGAACTTCCAAGTTCCCCCACACCCCCTAAAGCTCACCGGCAACGGAGTCGCCGGTGACCGTGACGCCGAAGAAGCGGCTCGGGCAGCACTTCCTCGCCGACGAGAACATCCTCGGCGTGATCGGGCGGTTCGCCGAGCTCGGCCCGGGCGACGTGGCGCTCGAGATCGGCCCGGGGCTGGGCGTGCTCACGCGCTTCCTCGCCGACCGGGTCGCCCACGTGCACGCGGTCGAGCTCGACCGCTCGCTCGAGCCGCACCTCGCCGAGCTCGCCGCGCGCCCGAACGTCGACGTCCACTGGGGCGACGCGCTCGCGCTCGACCTCGCCGCGCTCGAGCCGCGCCCGACGAAGCTCGTCGCCAACCTGCCCTACAACGTCGCCACGCCGATTCTGGCCGAGAGCCTCGCGGCGCTTCCGTCGGTCGAGCTCTGGTGCGTGATGGTGCAGCGCGAGGTCGCCGACCGCTTCTTCGCCGAGCCGTCGACGAAGGCGTACGGCGCCGTCTCAGTCCTCGTCCAGCTCGCCGCCCGGCGCACCGGCTTCCACCCGGTGGCGCGCACCGTCTTCCGGCCGCCGCCGAACGTCGACTCGGCGC
The DNA here is from genome assembly GCA_035514455.1 of Gaiellaceae bacterium. GTDB lineage: Bacteria > Actinomycetota > Thermoleophilia > Gaiellales > Gaiellaceae > Gaiellasilicea. Next base: position 9,800 of record DATKBA010000138.1, read on the forward strand.
TCGTCGCCTTCCGGCGGACCGAGCTTCCACCCGCCTTCGACCGCGTCAAGCGCGTGGTCGAGGCGTCCTTCGGGCACCGCCGCAAGACCCTCCCGAACTCGCTCGCGCTGGCCGGGCTCGCCTCCCGGCAGCAGGCGGTGGCCGCACTCGACGCGATCGGCAGGGCTCCCGCGACCCGCGCTGAGGAGCTCGCGCCGCCGGAGTTCGTCGCCCTCGCCGAGGCGCTGTGAGGGCGCCCGCACCCGCGAAGGTGAACCTTGCGCTCGTCGTCGGGCCGGCGCGCACGGACGGCAAGCACGAAGTGGCGACCGTGCTGCAGCGCGTCGACCTCGGCGACCGCGTCGCGGTCGAGCCCGCGCCGGCGCTGCGCGTGACGGGCTTCCCGGGCGACACCCTCGTCCACCGGGCGCTCGCGTCGCTCGCGGCCGCGGCGGGGGTCGAGCCCCGCTGGCGGGCGGCGATCACGAAGCGGATCCCCGTCGCCGCGGGTCTCGGCGGCGGCAGCTCGGACGCCGCGACGGCGCTGCGGCTCGCGAACGAGACGCTCGCGCGGCCCTTGCCGCACGCCGACCTGGTGGCGCTCGCGGCCACGCTCGGCGCCGACGTGCCCTTCTTCCTCCACCAGGGGCCGCAGCTCGGCCGCGGCGAGGGCTCCGAGCTGGAGGCGCTCGACCTGCCGCAGGACTACTGGATCCTGCTCGCGCTGCACGCGGGCGCGGTCAAGGAGTCCACCGCCGCCGTCTACCGCCGCTTCGACGAGCGCGGCGGCGCGGCCGGTTGGGAGGGGCGCCGTGCGCGGCTGGACGAGGCGCTCGCGCAGGTCCGGCGCCCACGCGACCTCGCAGCCCTCCCGCCGAACGACCTCGCCTCCTCGCCGCTCGCCGCCGAGCTCGCCCGCCTCGGGGCCTTCCGCGCGGACGTCAGCGGCGCGGGGCCGGTCGTCTACGGCCTCTTCCACCACCGGCGGCACGCCACCGCCGCCCGCCGTGCGCTCCGCGGGGCCGCCCGCACCTGGCTCACCGCTCCCGCCTGGTACGGCTGAGCGGCGCCCGGTACGGTTGTCGCGTGGACCGCCCGCTGACGATCGAGCACGGCAGCAACCGCTTCGGCCGCGGCCTGCGCGAGTACCGGCTGCGGATCGCGCTCCTGATCGCCCTGGTTGAGGGGATCCTCGTCCTCGTCGGGGAGATCGACTGGTGGGTGGTCGTCCTGCTCGCGCTCGGCGCCCTCGCGCTCTACGTGACGGGGGGCCGGACCGCGGCGCGCGACGACGTGCGCCAGGTCTCGTGGATCCTCGCCGTCTCTCAGGTCGCCGTCGTCCTCGTGCCGGCGCTGGCGCTCGTCGTGACTGCGCTCGCCGTGGTCGCGCTCGTCTTCTTCGCCGTGGTCGCGCTCGTCATCCTCCTCCGCGACCGCGGCTAGAATGGCACTCCCGAACCGTGGGGCGTGGCCAAGTGGTAAGGCAACGGGTTTTGGTCCCGTGATCCCAGGTTCGAATCCTGGCGCCCCAGCTTCCCCGTGACGGATACCTCACTCGCAGCGGTGGTCATGGCCGGCGGGCTCGGCACGCGCATGCGCTCGGCGACGCCGAAGCACCTTCACCCGATCCTCGGCCGCCGGATGGTCGACTGGGTGCTCGAGGCCGCCCGGCCGCTCGGCCCCGAGCCGCTCGTCGTGATCGCCTCGCCCGACAGCCGCGACGCGTTCGGCGACACGCCCGTGGCGGTGCAGGAGCGCGCGCTCGGCACCGGCGACGCCGTCCGCTCCGCCCGCGACGCGGTCGGAGCCGCCGGGAGCGTCCTCGTCCTCTCCGGGGACACGCCGCTCCTGACGACGGAGCTCCTCCGCGAGCTGATCGAGACCCACCGCAGCGAGCGGGCGGCGGCGACCGTCCTGACGTTCGAGCCCGCCGACGTGCGCGCGTACGGTCGAGTCGTGCGCACCGCCGACGGCGGTGTCGCCGCGATCGTCGAGGCCGCCGACGCGACCCCGGAGCAGCTCGGGCTCACGGAGTGCAACTCCTCGATCTACGTCTTCCGGGCCGACGTGCTCTGGCCGGCCCTCGAGCGGTTGCAGCCGCACAACGCCCAGGGCGAGCTGTACCTGACCGACGCCGTGCGCGACCTCGTCGCGGCGGGCGAGCGCGTCACCGCCCACGTCTCCGCCGACCCGGCCGAAACCGAGGGTGTGAACACGCGCGTCGAGCTCGCCGCCGCCGCGGCCGCCCTGCGCGACCGGATCAACCGCGCGCACATGCTCGCCGGCGTGGCGATCGCCGACCCGGCGACGACGTGGATCGAGCCGGGCGTCGAGCTCGAGCCGGACGCCACCGTGCATCCCTTCACCGTCCTGCGCGGGGCGACGACGGTCGCGGCCGGCGCGGAGATCGGGCCGCACGTGGTCGCGATCGACGCCGAGATCGGCCCGGACGCGGTCGTCGGGCCCTTCTGTTACCTTCGCCCGGGCACGGTGCTCGGGCCGGGCTCGAAGGCCGGCACGTTCGTGGAGCTGAAGCAGGCGACGATCGGCGAAGGGACCAAGGTGCCCCACCTCTCGTACATCGGCGACGCTGAGATCGGAGCGGGGACGAACATCGGCGCGGGCACGATCACCGCCAACTTCCCGCACCGGGCCGGTTTGCCGAAGGGGAGGACCACGATCGGCGACAACGTCCGCGTCGGTGTCGACAATGTCTTCGTTGCTCCGGTCACTGTTGGCGACGATGCGTGGACGGCGGCCGGGTCCGTCGTCACCGACGACGTCCCGGACAACGCGCTCGCGGGCTTCCCGCCCAGGCAGGTCAACAAGGAAGGGCGTGGTGGAAAGCGGGACGATTGAGCAGACGCTGCCGGGCCTCGAGGGTCACTCGGCCCCGCCCGCGCCGCAGCTCGAGGTCGGCCGCGCCGTCTCGCTGACGCCGCAGAAGCGGCTCGCCGTCGTCGCCGGCACGTCGCATCCCGCGCTGGCGGGGAAGATCGCCGGGCACCTCGGGGTCGCGCTCACCGAGGTCGAGCAGGACGTGTTCGCCGACGGCTCGCCGTACTTCCGCTTCAAGGAGTCGGTGCGGGGCGCGGACATGTTCATCGTCCAGACCGCCGACACGCCGATCGCGCAGAACCTGATGGAGCTCCTGATCATGGTCAACGCGGCCAAGCTCGCCTCGGCGAAGCGGATCACGGCCGTGATCCCCTGGTACTTCTACGCGCGCCAGGACAAGAAGTCCCGGCCGCGCGAGCCGATCACCGCCCGTCTCGTTGCCGACCTGCTCGAGACGGCGGGCGTCGACCGGGTGATCACGATGGACCTCCACGCCGGCCAGGTGCAGGGGTTCTTCCGGATCCCCGTCGACCACATGGTCGCGGTGCCGATGTTCGCCCAGCACGTGCGCGACTACCTCGGCCCGGACGTCGAGCGCGTCGCGGTCGCGCCGGACACGGGCCGCGCGAAGCTCGCGGGCAAGTTCGCCGAGATGATCGGCGGCGGCCTCGTCGTCCTCAACAAGGAGCGGCCCGGCCACAACCAGGCGAAGGTGACCGGCGTGATCGGCGACGTCGACGGCAAGGTCGCCGTCATGACCGACGACATCATCGACACCGCCGGCACGCTCTGCGCCGGCGCCGACGCGCTGCGCGACGCGGGCGCGACGCGCGTGGTCGCCTGCGCCACGCACGCGCTCTTCAACGGGTCGGCGCTCGAGCGGATCGCCGCGAGCGCCTTCGAGCGCGTGATCGTGACCGACACCGTCCCGGTCGACCCGCTTCGCAAGCCGGACAACGTCGAGGTGCTCTCGATCTCCGGCCTGCTCGCGGAGACGATCCACAACGTCTTCGCCGACGATTCGGTTTCAGCGATCTTCGCCGGGGAAAATCAACTCTTCTGATGCTGTTGCCGCGCAAGCTCCTCGGTCTGATCTACCTCGCGATCGGCGTCATCGTCGCCGCCTCGAAGGACTACCTCGACAACGTCGGGACCCTGAAGCAGGTCGCCTCGGCCGTGCTCGCGATCCTGCTCTGGCCGCTCCTGCTCCTGGGCGTCGATCTCCGCATCAATTAGACCTAGTAACAGTCTGTTACTAGCCGTGCGCTATCATCCGCCGCCGTGGCCGGAGAGCGTCATCGCCTGGAAGTGAAGGAACGTGAGCGGCTCGGCTCGCCCGAGTCCCGGCGCCTGCGCAAGCAGGGCTACGTGCCGGGCGTCCTCTACGGCAAGACGAGCGCCCGCGCGATCGCGATCCACGTGCGCGACCTCCGCGCGGCGCTGACGACCTCGTCCGGCCTGCACGCGGTGCTCGACGTCGTGCTCGAGGGGGAGAGCTCCACGCACCCCTCGATCCTGAAGGAGTACCAGCGCGACCCGGTCCGCGGCTTCGTGCGCCACGTCGACCTGCAGGAGGTGCGTCTCGACGTCGCGATCCAGGCGGCCGTCCAGGTCTACCTCGTCGGTGGCGACGTCGCACCCGGCGTCAAGGAGGGCGGTGTGCTCTCCGCCCCGTCGACCTCGCTCAACGTCGAGGCGCTGCCGATGGAGGTGCCCGAGTCGATCGAGGCCGACGTCAGCGGCATGGAGATGGGCGACACGCTCCGCCTCGAGGATCTGGCGGCGATCGAGGGCGTCACCTTCCTCGACGATCCGCACGACACCGTGATCGCCACGGTCACCGCGCCGACGCGCGAGATCGAGCCCGAGCCCGTCGAGGGCGAGGAGGGCGAGCTCGCCGAGGGCGAGGAGGGCGAGCTCGCCGAGGGCGAGGCTGCCGCCGGCGAGGCGCCCGAGGGCGAATCCGCCTCCGGCGCCGACTCCACCGAGGAGTAATGCGCCTGTTCCGTCGGGGCGACACCGCCTCGACGCTGGACCTGCTCGTCGTCGGCCTCGGCAACCCGGGCCGGGAGCACGCCTTCGACCGCCACAACGCCGGCTGGATGGTCGTCGACGAGCTCGCGCGCCGGCACGACGGCTCCTTCCGCTCGAAGTTCTCGGGGCAGCTCGCCGAGGTGCGCCTCGACGGCCTGCGGCTCGCGCTCCTGAAGCCGGAGACGTACATGAACCTCTCCGGTAGCTCGCTCGCCGCCGCCTCCCGCTTCTTCAAGCTCCCGACCGAGCAGATCGCGGTCGTGCACGACGACGTCGACCTCGACGCCGGCCGGCTGCAGGTGCGGCTCGGCGGCGGCCTTGCGGGGCACAACGGGCTCCGCTCGGCGAGGCAGGCGCTCGGGTCGGCCGAGTTTCTCCGCGTCCGCGTCGGCGTCGGCCGCCCCGGCCGCGGCGACCGGCGCCCCGTCGCGGACTACGTGCTCAGCCCGTTCCAGCCGGAGGACGACGCCGAGGCGCTGATCGGCCGGGCCGCCGACGCCGTCGAGGCCCTCGCGCGCGACGGCCTCGACGAGGCGCAGCGACGCTTCAACTGATGTCTGCGTACGCCGAGCTCGTCGAGCGCGCGCGTGCCGACGACGACGTGCTCGGCCTGATCCTCACCGGCTCCCGCGGTCGCGGCTTCCGCGTTCGGCCGGACTCCGACTGGGACGTGCGGCTCGTGCTCCGCGACGGCCCACCCGACACCTACTCGACCCCGCACGGCTCGCCCGTGGAGGTCTTCGTCCTCCGCCGCTCCGCCTTCGAGCGGACGGGCCTGCCCGGCTCCGGCAGCGAGTGGGACCGCTACAGCTACGTCCGCTGCGAGCTGGTGCTCGACCGCGGCGGCGAGATCGCGGAGCTGCTCGAGGCGAAGGCCCGGCTCGGCGAGGAGGAGGCGCACGCGCTCGCGAAGGCGGCGCTCGACGACTACGTCAACTCGTACTACCGCGCCGCCCGCAACAGCGCGAACGAGCTCCGGCTCGAGGCCCGTCTCGACGCCGCCGAGTCGGTGCCGCCGCTCCTGACCACACTCTTCGCGCTGGAGCGGCGGGTCCGGCCGTTCAACAAGTTCCTGGGCTGGGAGCTCGGCCTCGAGCCGCTCCCCGGCGACGCCTGGGGGATCGACGTGCTCCTGCCGCGACTGCAGCGGATCCTCGGCTCCGGCGATCCCGGCACGCAGCAGGCGCTCTTCCGCGACGTCGAGGCGCTCGCGCGGGAGCGTGGCCTCGGCGGGGTGATCGACGGCTGGGAGCCGGACGTCGCCTGGCTGCGCGGCTAGCCCATCTAGACGCGCTGCAAGTGCGTGTCCTTGAAGCCCGACGGATACTTGAGCCCGTAGCCGAGCGCGCGGTCGACGCCGATGTGGGCGATCCAGACCAGCGTCACGGCGACGAGCGTGCCCGCGTCCGCGACGACGCCGACGGCGGCGAGCGCCACCGGCACGGCGTAGGTGTGAGCGGCGTCGTAGGCCGCCGCACCGATGCGGGCGCCGGCGGCGTAGCCGGCCATCGAGACGTCCGGCGCGAGTGCGAGCAGGAGATAGAGCCACCAGGGATGGTCGCCGTGGAAGTAAAGGAGCGTCGCGGCGGCGAAGACAGCTGCCCCCTCCGCGTGGAGCAGCAGCCGAGGCACGCTACGCCGTGCGAACGGAGACGATGCGGGCCGTCCAGCGGCCCTTCGGCGCCTCCACCTGGACCTTGTCGCCGACCTTCGCGCCGACGAGCGCGGAGCCGAGCGGCGAGTCGGTCGAGACGCCGCCGCCGAGGCTCGAGATCTCAACCTCGAAGCGTCCGCCCTGCTCGTCCTCGACCTCGACGACCGAGCCGACGCCGACGACGCCCTCCGCCGCCTTCTCGACGATCACGGCGTTCTCGACCCGGCGGCGGAGGATCGCGATCCTCCGCTCGAGCAGCCCCTGCTCGTTCTTCGCCGCGTGGTACTCGAAGTTCTCCGACAGGTCGCCGAACGAGCGCGCGGTCGCGATCGCCTCGACCATCTCGGCGCGCTTCGGCCCCTCGAGCTCGGCCAACTCCTCGGCCAGCTCGTCGCGCTGGGCTGCCGTCATCGACTCGGGCGCGCGGTCGGACATGCGCCTCATCGTAGACTGAATCCCCGCGGAACCCCGGTTCCGCCGTTCGTCATGGACCGTCCCGTACTCCACGCGTTCGTCCGGGAGCTGCTCGCGCTCGAGCGCCTGCAGGCGTTCGCGGCCGCCCTGCCTTCTCGTGCCCGCGTCTCCGAGCCGGTGCTGCCGCTCGTGCTCGCGACCCTGTACGAGCAGCTCGGGCGCGGCCTCGTCTGCCTCCTGCCCGAGGACGCCGACGCCCGCGACGCCGCCGAGGCGGCGGGCTGGTTCGTCGGCTCCGAGCGGGTCGCGCTGCTGCCCGGCCGCGGTGTCCGCTGGAGCTCCGGGCTCGAGCCGCCGCCGCACCTCGTGGGCGAGCGGGCTCGCGCGCTGGACGTCCTCGCCGCAGGCGGGCTCGTCTGCGCCTCGGCGACGGCCCTCGCGGAGGGCATGCCGCCCCTGCCGGAGCGGCCCGAGCCCGTGCTGCTCGACGTCGGCTCGGAGCCCGGCCTCGACGGCCTCGCCGAGCAGCTCGCGCTCGCGGGCTACGAGCGCGTCGACCGCGCCGAGGAGCGGGGCCAGTTCGCCGTCCGCGGCGGCCTCGTCGACGTCTTCCCGACCACCGGGCGCGAGCCGCTCCGCGTCGAGCTCTACGGCGACGAGATCGAGCAGGTGCGGGCGTTCTCGCCGTTCACGCAGCGCGCGCTCCACCCGGTCGACGGCGCCGTCGTCTACCCGGCCGCCGAGCGGAGTGCTAGTGACACAGTGTCACTAGGTCCCGACTGGACGGACGAGGAGCCGCAGGCCCCCGAGATCCCCGACGACCTCGTCCCCGTGCTCGGCCGTGCGCCCGACCTCGTCTGGCAGCCGGACGAGGTGCGGCGCGTCTGGTCGGAGGAGGGCCTCGAGCCGATCTCGCTCGCGGGCACGTCCGAGCTCGACCCGTTCCCGCAGTCGCAGCCGTTCTCGTTCGAGGCGCAGCGCCCGGCGATCGCCGCCCGCGGCCTCGCCGAGGCGGAAACGGAGCTGACGGGCTTCGTCCGCGGCGGCAACCGCGTCGTCGTCGCCTTCCCGCACGCGGGCGAGGCGCTGCGGACGGAGAACCTGCTCAAGCGGGCGGACGCGCGCGTGCTCGAGGCGGGCGAGGACCTCCCCGAGGAGCCCGAGATCCTCTTCGCCGTCGCGCCCGCTCGCCGCGGTTTCGTCTGGCGCGAGCTCGGCCTCGTCCTCCTGCCCGACACGCAGGTCTTCCGCAAGCGCCCGCCCCGCGCCGACCGCCGGCTCGGCCGCGCGCTCGCCTCCTTCGCCGACCTGCGCACGGGCGACTTCATCGTCCACGAGGACCACGGCGTCGGGACGCTGCTCGGCTTCGAGACGAAGGAGGTCGCGGGCGTCACGCGGGACTACCTCTTCCTCGCCTTCCGCGGCGACGACCGGCTCTACGTGCCGCACGAGCAGCTCGGGAAGATCTCGAAGTACATCGGCGCCGACGCCAGCTCGCCCGCGCTCTCGAAGCTCGGCGGCAAGGCGTGGCAGAACCTGAAGACGCGCGCCCGCGAGAGCGTGCGGGAGCTCGCGACCGAGCTGATCGCCCTCTACGCGCAGCGCCAGCAGGCGCCGGGGACGCCGTACGACCTCGGCAACGAGTGGCTCGAGCGGCTCGAAGCCGAGTTCCCCTACCGCGAGACCGAGGACCAGGCGCGCGCGATCGAGGCGGTGAAGGAGGATCTCGAGGCGCCGCGCCCGATGGACCGGCTCGTCTGCGGCGACGTCGGCTTCGGTAAGACCGAGGTCGCCGTCCGCGCCGCGTTCGCCGCCGCCGTGAACGGCAAGCAGACGCTCGTCCTCTGCCCGACGACGATCCTCGCCGAGCAGCACTGGAACACCTTCAAGGCCCGCTACCGCGACTTCCCCGTCCGCGTCGAGATGGTCTCGCGCTTCCGCCGGCCGGCCGAGACGAAGCAGATCCTGAGGGACTTCGCCGAGGGGAAGATCGAGGTGCTGGTGGGCACGCACCGCGTCCTCTCGCGCGACGTGATCCCGAAGGACCTCGGCCTCGTCATCCTCGACGAGGAGCAGCGGTTCGGCGTCGCCCAGAAGGAGCTGCTGCGGAGCCTGCGGCTCGAGGTCGACGTGCTCGCGCTCTCGGCGACCCCGATCCCGCGCACGCTGCACATGTCGCTCTCCGGCCTGCGCGACATCTCGATCATCGAGACGCCGCCCGAAGGGCGCCGCCCGATCCGCACGACGATCGGCGAGTACGACGAGGAGCTGGTCACCGCCGCGCTCGAGCGCGAGATCGAGCGCGGCGGGCAGGCCTTCTACCTGCACAACCGCGTCGAGACGATCGACGAGGCGGCCGAGAAGCTGCGGCAGCTCTGCCCGAAGCTGCGCTTCATCGTCGCGCACGGGCAGATGCGGGAGCGCGATCTGGAGGAGAAGATGCATGCCTTCCTGCGCGGCGACGCGGACGTGCTCGTCTCGACCACGATCATCGAGTCGGGGATCGACATCCCGCAGGCGAACACGCTGATCGTCGAGCGCGCCGACATGCTCGGCCTGAGCCAGCTCTACCAGATCCGCGGGCGGGTCGGCCGCTCGGACGTGACCGCGCACGCCTATCTGCTCTACCCCGACGCGATGGAGCTCTCGCCAGAGGCGCGGGCCAGGCTCTCGACGCTCGCCGACCACACCGAGCTCGGCGCCGGCTTCCAGATCGCGATGCGCGACCTCGAGATCCGCGGCGCAGGCGACCTGCTCGGCGCCGAGCAGTCGGGCCACGTCGCCGCGCTCGGCTTCGAGCTCTACGTCGAGATGCTGGCCGAGGCGGTCGCGGAGCTGCAGGGCCAGCGGCGGCTCGCGACGCGGCCGGTGCGCGTCGACGCGCGCGTCGACGCCTACGTGCCCGCGAGCTACGTCGCCTCCGAGGCGCTCAAGATCGACATCCATCGCCGCCTTGCGCTCGCGGAGTCGGACGACGAGCTGCGCGAGCTGCACGCGGCGCTCGAGGACCGCTACGGGCCGGTGCCCGAGCCGGTCGAGCACCTGTTCGCGATCCAGGAGGCGAAGCTGAAGCTCGCCCGCCTCGGCGCGGACTACCTCGTCTACCGCGGCGGACGGGCGACCGTGGGGCCGCTCGTGCTCGGCTCCGCCGAGCTGCGGGCGCTCCGGGACGTCTCCGAGACGGCGGTCTACACGAGCGCGAAGCGGGAGGTCTCGCAGCGCGCCGATGCGCTCGAGGGGGCGATCGGCCTCGTCGATGCTATCGTGGTAGCTCGTCGGGCGGCCTGAAACGACGCCTCACTGCGACTATCTGGAGCTTTCTCACGATGACCATCTCTCGCCTCGCCCTCTTCGTCTGTGCGCTCACGCTCGTCCTCGGCCTCGCCGCCTGCGGCAGCGGCAGCGACGAGGTCCCGGCCGATGCGGTCGCGGTCGTCGACGGCGAGACGATCGCGAAGAGCGATTACGACGCCCTGATCGCGCAGGCGAAGAAGAGCTACACGAACCAGAAGCGCGAGTTCCCGAAGGCGGGCTCGAAGGAGTTCCAGACCCTCCGCGACCAGGCCGTCCAGTTCCTCGTCCAGCGCGAGCAGTTCGAGCAGGAAGCGGCGGACCTGGACGTCGAGATCACGGAGAAGCAGGTGGACGACCGGCTCGAGCAGATCCGGAAGCAGTACTTCGGCGGCGACATGAAGAAGTACGAGGCGCAGCTGAAGGAGCAGGGCCTGTCCGACGCGCAGGTGCGCAACGACATTCGCGCGCAGATCGTCTCCGAGCGGATCTTCGAGCAGGTCACCCGCGGCGTGAAGGTGACCGACGAGGAGGTCGAGAAGTACTACGCGGACAACAAGGCGCAGTACAGCCAGCCCGAGAGCCGCGAGGTGCGCCACATCCTCGTGAAGGGCAAGGCGCAGGCGGACGACCTCCACGCCCAACTCCTGGACGGCGGCAACTTCGAGGCGCTCGCGAAGAAGCATTCGGAGGACACCGGCTCGAAGGCGAACGGCGGCAAGCTGACGATCTCGAAGGGCCAGACCGTCGCGCCGTTCGACAAGACGGCGTTCGAGCTGAAGATCGACGAGACTTCGGCCCCGGTCAAGACCGAGTTCGGCTTCCACATCATCCAGGCGCTGTCCGCGACGAAGCCCGCCAAAGTGACACCGCTCAAGGACGTCAAGGACTCGATCAAGCAGCAGCTGGAGCAGACGAAGAAGAACGAGGCGATGACGAAGTGGGTGGACGAGCTGAAGAAGGAGTACGAGGACAAGGTCTCGTACGCCGTCGGCTTCAACCCGCCGCCTCCCGCGACCGGCACCACCACGACCGAGACCGAGTAGCCCGTTGCCGAACCGTGCGTTCCTGGCACGCCGCTCGCGGTGCACGGCCGGAGCGGACAGTACGGCGGTACGGACGCGGAGAGCCGGGTGCTGCGAGCGGCGTGAGGCCGGCGGAGCCGGGCTTCGCCCGGCGTGAGCCGGCCGGCCAGGGACGCGCGGCTTGACGAGGCGCTCCTAGAGCTGCAGGAGCTGACGCGGCGCCTGCGCCGCGACTGCCCCTGGGACCGCGAGCAGACCGCGCGGACGATCGTCCCGCACACGGTCGAGGAGGCCTACGAGGTCGCCGACGCCGCCGGCTCGGGCGACCCCGCCAAGCTGCTCGACGAGCTCGGCGACCTGCTCTTCCAGGTCTACTTCCTCGCGCTGCTGCTCGAGGAGCAGGGCGAGGGCGATCTCGAGTCGGTCGCGCGCGCCGTGCACGCGAAGCTCGTGCGGCGCCATCCGCACGTCTTCGGGGAGGTCGAGGCGAAGACCGCGGGCCGCGTCCGCGAGCGCTGGGAGCAGGTGAAGACGGAGCAGGAGGGGCGGGAGGGGATCTTCCACGACGTCCCCGCCGCGCTGCCGGCGCTCCTCCGCGCCCGCAAGCTGCAGCGCCGCGCGGTCGCGGCCGGCTTCGACTGGCCCGACCTCGAAGGCCCGCTCGCGAAGGTGCGCGAGGAGCTCTCCGAGCTCGAGCGCGAGGTCGCGCGCACCGGCGAGCCGAGCCCGGAGACCGAGCCGGACGCCGCGGTCGCGCACGAGGTGGGCGACCTCCTCTTCACCGTCGTCAACCTCGCTCGGCGCCTGAACGTCGATCCCGAGCTCGCGCTGCGCGGCACGAACGAGCGCTTCGTCCGCCGCGTCGAGCGGGCGGAGGAGCTGGCCGCCGCCGCGGGGGAGGCATGGGCCACGCTGCCGCTCGCAGACCAGGACCGCTACTACGACCTCGCCAAGGAGGAGACCGGATGACGTCGATCGCGAACGTGCACGGCCGCTGGGTGCTCGACTCCCGCGGCAACCCCACCGTCGAGGTGGAGGTGACGCTCGAGTCCGGTGCGGCGGCGCGTGCGATCGTCCCCTCCGGCGCCTCGACCGGCGTGCACGAGGCGGTCGAGCTGCGCGACGGCGGCCCCGAGTGGGGCGGGAAGGGCGTGACCAAGGCCGTCGCCAACGTCGCCGAGATCGAGCGCGAGGTCACGGGGATGGACGCAGCCGGTCAGGAGGAGCTCGACCGCAGGCTGATCGAGCTCGACGGCACGCCGAACAAGGGCCGGCTGGGCGCGAACGCGATTCTCGGCGTCTCGCTCGCGGTCGCGAAGGCCGCCGCGGCCGAGGCGGGGCAGCCGCTCTACCGCTACCTCGGCGGCGAGGCCGCCGCGACCCTGCCCGTGCCGATGCTGAACGTGATCAACGGCGGCGCACACGCAGACAACTCGATCGAGCTGCAGGAGTTCATGCTCGTGCCCGTCGGCGCGGACACGTTCGCCGAGGGACTCCGGATCGGCGCGGAGGTGTACCACGCCTTGAAGCGGGTGCTCGGCGAGCGCGGGCTGTCGACGCTCGTCGGCGACGAGGGCGGCTTCGCGCCAGACCTGGAGTCGAGCGAGGCGGCGATCGACGTGATCCTCGAGGCCGCCGAGCGCGCCGGCCACCGCGACGCGGTCGCGATTGCGCTCGACCCGGCGACGAGCGAGGTCTACTCCGACGGCGTCTACCGTTTCGAGGGCCGCGAGCAGTCGGGTGCGGAGATGCCCGCGTTCTGGGCGGGGCTCTGCGAGCGCTACCCGATCGTCTCGATCGAGGACGGGCTCGCGGAGGACGACTGGGACGCGTGGGCGCAGCTGACGCGCGAGCTCGGCGACCGCGTGCAACTCGTCGGCGACGACCTTTTCGTCACGAGCCCGGAGCGGCTGCGGCGCGGAGTCGAGGCGGGCGTGGGCAACTCGATCCTCGTCAAGGTGAACCAGATCGGCACGCTGACGGAGACGGTCGAGGCGGTCCGGCTCGCGCAGGAGCACGGCTACACGGCCGTCATGTCGCATCGCTCGGGCGAGACGGAGGACGCGACGATCGCCGACCTCGCGGTCGCGCTCGGGACGGGACAGATCAAGACGGGCGCCCCGGCACGCTCGGACCGCACGGCGAAGTACAACCAACTCCTGCGGATCGAGGAGGAGCTCGGCGAGCGGGCGGTGTATCCGGGCTGGTCCGCGTTTCCGCGGGCGCGCCGCGGATAGCCTGTAGCGATGGCCGTGATCCCGCGCCGGACGAAGATCGTCGCCACGATCGGGCCCGCCTCCGCGGAGCCGGGCGTGCTCGCCCAGCTCGTCGAGCTGATCGACGGCGCGCGGCTCAACTTCTCCCACGGCACGCACGAGGACCACGCGACCAGCGCCGAGGCGATCCGGGCCGCTCAGGCCGAGACGGGCAGGCCGGTCGCGCTGATCGCCGACCTCCAGGGGCCGAAGCTCCGGATCGGCGAGCTGGCCGAGCCGATCGAGCTCCGCCGCGGCGGCGAGGTGACGATCTCCGGCGAGGACGGGGCCCGCGACGGCGACCTGCCGATCGCGCCCGCGGTGCTCGGGTCGATCCTGCAGCCGGGCTTCGACGTCCTGATCGACGACGGCGCCGTCCGCCTGCGGGTCGGCAAGGTCGAGCGCGGCCGCGCCGTCTGCGAGGTGCTCGTCGGCGGCACGGTCGCGTCGCACAAGGGCGTCAACCTCCCCGGCGTCCCGCTGCCGATCCCCTCGCTGACCCGGAAGGACATCGACGACCTCCAGTTCGCGCTCGAGCTCGGCTGCGACTTCGTCGCGCTCTCGTTCGTGCGCTCCGCCTCGGACGTGCAGGCGCTGAAGATGCTGATCGAGGCGGCCGGCTCGACCGCGCACGTGATCGCGAAGATCGAGAAGGCGGAGGCCGTCGCCGTGCTGGACGAGATCCTGCGTGAGGCCGACGCGGTGATGGTCGCGCGCGGAGACCTCGGCGTCGAGATCGGCGCGGCCGAGGTGCCGCTACTGCAGAAGCGGATCATCCTGCGCGCGCTCGAGCGCGGGAAGCCCGTGATCACGGCGACGCAGATGCTCGAGTCGATGATCCACGCTCCCGAGCCCACGCGCGCGGAGGCCTCCGACGTGGCCAACGCGATCCTCGACGGGACGAGCGCGATCATGCTCTCCGGCGAGACGGCGATCGGCGAGTTCCCCTTCGAGTCGGTCGCGTACATGGACCGGATCGCCCGCGCGGTCGAGCCGAGCCTGGGCTACCGGCACGAGATCCCCGAGGCCGAGGAGCAGCCGACGATCGGTCAGGCGATGTCGAACGCCGCCTGCGACATCGCCGAGGCGATCGAGGCCAAGGCGCTGCTCGTGCCCACGTTCACGGGCCGCACCGCGTCGGCGGTCGCGCGCCTGCGGCCGCGCCGGCCGATCATCGGTCTCACGCACCACCATCACTCGCTCCAGCACATGGCGCTCGAGTGGGGCGTGACGCCCGTGCGCATCTCCGAGTGCGCGGACGTCGAGGAGCTCTGGGAGACGTCGATCGACGCGGCGCGCCGGACGGAGATCATCGAGCCCGGCGACCGGCTCGTGCTCACGGCCGGCACCGCCGTCAACATCCCGGGCTCGACCAACGTGATCAAGGTCGAGGTGGCCTAGAGGCTTGCAGGAGGCGCGGGTCGGCCGGGGAATCGTCTTCCCGTGGCCATCCGCCGTGCGACCAGAACCGTGGAGCGACCCGCCAAGCCGGCGCGGGCCAAGCCGCGCGCGAAGAAGCGCGGGCGCTCGCCGCGGGCGACCATCGTGCTGCGCTGGTGCGTGCTCGGCGTCCTTGCGCTCGTCGGCGTCCTCTACTACCAGCCGCTGTCGAGCTACGTGGAGACGCGGTCCGCGCTGAACGAGCGCGC
>DATKBA010000139.1:0-5227 GCA_035514455.1 Gaiellaceae bacterium
CTTCCCGCGGCGGTTCCTCCGCTTCATGGCCAAGTCGGAGCTCTTCTGGACGCCCTTCAAGCAGTTCGCGACCGCTGCCGGCGCCTTCCCGGTGCGCCGGGGCGAGAAGGACACCGTCGCGATCGAGACCGCCACGCAGCTGTGCCGCGAGGGGCACATCGTCGTCATGTTCCCCGAGGGGACGCGGCGGAAGAAGGGGATGCGGAAGAAATACGAGGCGCGCGCCCACACCGGCGCCGCGCGGATCGCGCTCGACGCGGGCGTGCCGCTCGTGCCCGCCGGGATCGTCGGCACCGACCGGCTCGGCCGGCTCGCCCGCCTCCGCGTCGCCTATGGGCCGCCGGTCCCGCTCGACGACCTGGCCGGCCGCGAGGACGCGGCGCAGGTGGCGACGGAGCGGCTGATGGCGGCGATCGCGGAGCTCGAAGCGTCGGCGTGAGGAGCTTGTGTCTGATAGACACAAGCTCCCTCGGCGACGGAGCGGCTGCGGCACAGCGGGACGCGGGTTGGAAAGCTTGTGTCTGATAGACACAAGCCGCTCCTGATCGTCGACGGCGATTCGTTCGCCCACCGCTACTACCACGCGCTGCCGAAGTCGATCCGGCGCGCGGACGGGGGCGCCGGCAACCTCCTCGACGGCGTCGGCGGGCTGCTCGTCCGGCTCTGGCAGGAGGAGGGGCCGCGCGCGATGCTCGTCGCGTGGGACACGCTCACCGTCCCCACCTACCGGCACGAGGCGCTCCCCGCCTACCAGAGCGGGCGCGACTTCGACGCGGAGCTGCTCGAACAGCTCGATCTCGCGCCGCAGCTCGTGCTGGCGATGGGCTTCGCGGCCGCGAAGCTGCCGGGCTACGAGGCCGACGACTTCCTCGCCGCCGGCGTCGCCTTCGAGAAGGCGCGCGGCGGCACGGCGCTCGTCGCGAGCGGCGACCGAGACACGTTCCAGCTCGTCAGCGAGCGGACGTCCGTGCTCCAGCCGCAGAAGGGGGGCGGGCCGCTCGCGCGGATCGGGCCGGCCGAGGTTCGCGAGCGCTACGGCGTCGAGCCGGAGCAGGTGCCGGACTTCATCGCCCTCCGCGGCGACCCCTCGGACCGGATCCCCGGCGCGCGCGGGGTGGGCCCGAAGACCGCCGCCGACCTGCTGCGGCAGTACGGCAGCCTCGAGCAGGCGCTCGCGGCAGGGCGGTTCCCCGCCGAGGCGGAGGCGCTCCGCCTCTACCGGCACGTGGCGCAGATGGACGCCGAGGCGCCGCTGCCGCCGCTCGAGGACCAGGAGCCGACCTGGGGCCGGGCGGCCGCGCTCGCGGGCGAGTGGGGGCTCGGCCGGCTCGCGGGACGGCTGGAGGCGCTGTCGACCTCCTGACCAACCCCGACCTCGCGCGCCTGCACCCGACCGGCGACCACCCGGAGCGGCAGGACCGCCTGCTCGTGCTCCACGGGGAGACGGTCGACCGGCGCGCGACCCCGGCGCAGGCGGCGCGCGTCCACACGCCGCGGCACCTCGAGTTCCTGCAGGCGATCGAACGGCCGATCCTGTTCGACTCGGACACGATCGCCTCCGAGACGACGTGGGAGGCGGCGATCCTCGCGGCGGGGATCGCGCTCGAGGCCGTCGACCGCGGCGGCTTCGCGCTCGTGCGGCCGCCCGGCCACCACGCGCTCGCCGACCGCGCGATGGGCTTCTGCATGCTCAACAACGTCGCCGTCGCCGCCCGCTATGTGCAGGAGGAGCTCGGGCTCGAGCGGGTCGCGATCGTCGACTTCGACGTCCACCATGGCAACGGCACCGAGGCGATCTTCCGCGGCGACGACTCGGTCCTCTTCGTCTCGCTGCACCAGTGGCCCCTCTACCCGGGTACCGGAGGCCCGGGGACGAGCGACGCGACGACGCTCAACCTGCCGCTGCCGGCGCACTCCGGCGACGCCGACTACCTGCGCGCCTTCGACGAGCTCGTCGAGCCGGCCGTGGCGGGCTTCGGGCCCGACGTCATGCTCGTCTCGGCCGGCTTCGACGCCCACGTGGACGACCCGCTCTCGGAGATGGAGGTCACCGCCGAGGGCTTCTTCGAGCTGGCCCGTCGCTGCGCCGCACTCGCGCCGCGGACGGCCGCCGTGCTCGAGGGGGGCTACAACCTGCGCACGCTGCCCGAGCTCGTCGGAGCGGCTCACAGCGGCTTCGAAGCCTAGAACGCGAACGGCCGGCTCTCGCCGACCGCTCTACCACTTGCGCCGCAGCGTCCCTCGGAGGAATCGCTTGCCCCGGGTATCGGCGCGGACGCTTCGCGGCTCATCGCCCAGCCTTCGTGAATCGACTCCCCCGCGGTGGGGTATTGCCCGGTGTCACTGCGACCCGCGCTAGCGCCGTGCGAGCGAGAGCTGCTCGAGCGCGTCGCGGCGCGACGAGACCCCGAGCTTGCGCAGCAGGCTCTTCACGTGCGAGCGGACCGTGTGCTCGGAGATGAACAGGCGCTTCGCGATGTCGTCGGTCGAGAGGTGGTCGTCGAGGAGTAGCAGCACCTCGACCTCCCGCGCCGAGAGCGCGTGGGCGATCCCGTCCGGGACGCCGCCGCCGAGCCGGCCACCGGCACGCACCTGGTCGAGCAGGCGCCGGGCGACCTCGCCCGACAGCGCGGCCTCGCCGTTCGCGACGCCGCGGAGGAACGCGACGATCCGCTCCGGGGGCTCGCTTTTCAGCAGGTAGCCGGCCGCGCCCGCGCGAATCGCCGCGAGCAGGTTGTCCTCGGTGCCGGACGCCGTCAGGACGACGACCTCGCAGCCGGGAGCCGCCGCCCGCAGGCGCGGCAGGGCGGCGAGCCCGTCGAGGCCGGGCATCGAGAGGTCGAGCAGGACGAGGTCGGGCTGGAGCTCGTGCGCGAGGCCGAGCGCCTCCTCCCCGTCCGCGGCCTCCCCGACCACGTCGAAGCCGCCCTGCGCGAGCAGGGACGCGAGCGCGTCGCGGGTCAGCGGGTGGTCGTCGACGACGAGAATTCGCTCTGCCATGTGCCTCTCATCGGCAGGGGACTCGCTGCCGATTAGGGGGAAGTGCAGAGAAGCGCCAAGGACACGTTCGAAGGGTGGCTCGTCGGCGAGCTGCTGCTGGTCGCCCTGCTCGGGTCGGCGACGGCCCTCTTCCTCACGAATCCCGTCCTCCGGACCACGTACGAGCTGCCCGAGGGGCGGCTCGTGCTCGACACGGCCGTCGTCCTCGCAGCGACGATCGTCGCGATCCTCGCCGGCGTCCGCTTCTCGGTCGAGGGGCGCGTGCTCGACCTGCTGCTCGCCGCCGGCTTCTGCGTCGCCGGCGTCGGCACGCTCGCCTTCTCGATCGCACCCGTGCTCGGCGGCGACGACCAGGGCCCACCCGAGGCCTGGGCGGCGATCGGCGCACGCGTCCTCGCCGCGACCCTGATCGCGCTCGCGCCGGTCGTCCCCGCACCGCGGATCGTCGCGCGCAAGCGCGTGCTGCTCGCCGGGATGGCGGTCGTGCTGCTGGCGCTGCTCGCGATCTGGCTGCCGCTGCGGGGCTTCGGCGCCGAGCTCAGCCTGCTCGGCGCCTCGGAGAAGAGTGGGCGCCCGCTCGAGCTCACGGTCGCCTCCTCGTTCCTCGCGCTGCTCGCGCTCGTCGCCGTACTCGGCTTCGCGATCCGCTACCGAGTCCGCGGCGAGGACCTCGACAGCTGGATCGCGCTCGGCGCGACGCTGACGCTCTTCGCGGAGCTGCACTACGTCTTCACCCCGAACGTCTCCAGCGACTTCGTCTCGCAGGCCGACTTCCTGCGCCTGCTCTCCTACGGCGTGCTGCTCGTCGGCGTGTGGCGTGCGATCAGCTTCGCCGAGTTCGGCCGCGCCGTCGCCGAGGAGCGCGCGCGCGTCGCACGGGAGATCCACGACGGCCTCGCGCAGTACCTGTTCGCCGTCTCGACGCACGCCAGCATGCTCGAGGCGGGCTCGCCGCTCGAGCAGACGCTCCCGAAGCTGAAGGAAGCGGCCGCGGCCGCGCAGCAGGAGGCGCGCTTCGCAGTCCTCGCCCTCTCCTCGGCGAGCGGCACCGCGCCCTTCGACGCGGCGCTGCGCCGCTACGTCGAGTTCCTCACCGCCGACGGCGGGCTCGAGGTCGACGTCGAGATCGACACGTCGATCCTGCTCGCCCCCGACGAGCAGATCGAGGTCTTCCGCATCGTCCAGGAGGGGCTCGCGAACGTGCGCAAGCACGCGGGGGCGCAGCGGGCCGAGGTCTGGATCGGGCCGCGCCTCGGCCGGCGGATCGTCAGCGTGCGCGACGACGGCGTCGGCTTCGACGGCGAGGAGGCCGCGGCCGGCCAGGGCCTGAAGAACATGCGCCTGCGCGCCGAGACGATCGACGGCGGCTTCGCGCTCAGCTCGCGGCCCGGGCGCGGGACCGCGCTCGAGGTCGTGCTGCGCGCCTAGTCAGGCCGAGACGGCGACGTAGCCGACGAAGAGCGCGTAGAGCAGCGCCCAGACGAGGATCGCCCAGCCGCTGAACCGCTGCCGCTGGCGCAGCGTCACGATCGCGACGCAGCCGCCGAGGAGGGCGAGGCCGCCGGCGAGGACGGCGTACGTCTCGAGCTCCCAGTCGGTGAAGGCGAGCCCGATCGCGACCGGCAGCGTCGACTGGAAGACCATCGCCCCGGTGATGTTGCCGAGCGCGAGCTGGTCCTTCGCGTCCCGCACCCAGAAGAAGCTGTTCGCCTTCTCCGGCAGCTCGGTCGCGAAGGGAGCGAGGACGAGCGCGAGCACGAGCGGCTCGACGCCGGCGCTCTCGGCCACGTGGAGCACCTGCTCGACGAAGAGGTGGGCGCCGCCGACGATCGCGCCGAGCGCGACGAGGAGCTGGATCACGACGGTAGTCATCGAGGGCGGGTCGCTGCGGGTCGTGTCGAGGATCAGCGGGCGGATGTCCTCCTCCTCGGAGACGGGGCCGCTGTGGCGGAGCGTCCAGCGGACGTAGGCGCCGTAGGCGACGACGAGGACGACCGCACCCGCGAGCTGGAGCGGCTTCGGCGCGCCGAGGCCGAGCAGGAGCGCGACCGAGAGCGCGGCGACGAAGAAGCCGAGGTCGCGGGTCAGCGTCGGCCGGTGCACGACGATCGCGAGGCCCTGCGGCCGGCGCCCGCGGTAGAGGAGCGCGGCCAGGCCGACGAGCGCCATCGCGATCGTGGCCAGGAGCAGCGGCGCGCCGATGATCGCGCCGATCGCGACCTCCTCG
>DATKBA010000140.1:0-7577 GCA_035514455.1 Gaiellaceae bacterium
TCCGGCGGGACGGACCGTGAGCGAGGCCCACTCGCCGTTGGCGGCGAAGAGGCGCTCGAGGCCCGTGTGCGTCCAGCGCCAGAGGTCGTCCGGCGACGGATGGTACACCTGCACCCCGTGCGTCGAGGCGAGCACGCGCCCTCCAGGCGCGAGGACGCGCCGCAGCTCGCTCACGGCCCGCGCCGGATCGTCGGCGTGCTCCAGCACCTGGTTGCAGAGGACGATGTCGAAGGCCCCGTCGGGAAGGGGCAGCTCCTCGACGGGGGCGACGACGTCCGCGGCCGGGTTGGCCACGGCGTCGACGCCGACGTACTCCGAGGCCGCCTCGGCGAAGAAGGGGTAGTAGGGCTTCACGCCGCAGCCGACGTCGAGCACGCGCACGGGCGACGCGCGGCGCGCGCGCTCCGCCTCCGCGCGCAGCCAGTCGGCGAGCGGTGCGCGGACGGCCCAGGTCGGCGAGTCGAGTCGAGGGTGCCGACGGTCCTCCCCCGGCCAGTCGCGGCCGCCGGTCACGTGCGCGGCTCCGCGGCGGCGAGGCCCACGCCGAGCCAGGCGAGGGCGTCGACGGGGGCTCCGGCGTACAGTCCCAGGGCGGCGAGCCCCGCGCCCGCGACGAGGAGCCAGGAGAGGGCGAGCGGCGGAGCGAGGTGCCCCGCCCGGCGAATGCCGGAGACGGCGGCGAGGAAGGCGGCGAGGAACACGCCGAGCAGGGCCGCGAGGCCGACGACGCCCATGTCCGCCGCCGCCTGGAGGTAGGCGTTCTGGACGCCCCAGCGGCGCGAGGGTGCCGGGAAGACGCGGTCCGGCTGCTCGGGGAAGCGACGCCGCGCGTCCGGCACGTAGTTCTCGAACACGAACGGCTGCGCCGAGCCCTGCCAGCCCACTCCGAACACGGGGTGGTCGAGGAAGATCCGTCCGCCGATGTAGAGCAGGACCGTTCGGTGGGCATGGGTCTGGACCTCGTCGAAGGTCTCGGCTGCGGCGGGGCGGATCCCGAGGAAGCGCAGGAACTGGTCGACGTCCCCTGCCCGCAGGGCGAGCGCGCCGGCCGTCACGGTGCCCGCGATCGCGACCGCGGCGATCAGCCGCCGGTACGACAGCACGCGCGCGCGCGCGGCGAGGAGCGCGAACACGGCGACGGTGACGAGCATGGCCGCGACGGCGTCGAGGGCGGCGGCGAGGACGAGGCCGGCGGCGCCCGCGACGCCGGCCGCCGCCGCGAGCACACGCGGGATGCGCACGGCGAGGAGGAGTCCCGCGAAGGCGATCGCGATCACGGCGCCCGCCAGCGCCGCGAAGTCGTGGACGCCGATCCACGACGGCTGCCTCTCTCCCGGCCGGCGGCCGCGAAACTGCTCGATCGTCCCGAGGAACTGAAGGAGCCCGACCGCCGCTGCGACTGCGCTCCACGCCACGAGCGCGGCGAGGACGACGAGGACGTCCTCGCGCCGCCGCACGATCAGCGCGACCGAGGGTGCGAGCACGAGGTACTCACAGAACTTCAGGGCGCTCACGAGGCTCTCGGCGAACGGGTAGCGGGGATCGCGAAGGGCTCCCCAGCCGGTGGACGCGAGGATGACGAGCGCGAGGGCCGCGAGCGCCGCCCAGACCCACGGCGCACGCGCGAGGGGGCCCACGCCCTCCCGCACGGCTGTCGCGACGGCTGCCGCCGCCACGGCTGCGACGCCTGCATCGGCGAGCGTGAGGGTGAGGCTCACTCCGCCGAGCCGCAGGACGACGTCCGGCTGGTAGGCGGCGTGGAGGAAGAGGGGCGGTACCGCCGCTGCGAGAACGTACGCAGCCGGCCGTGCACCGGCTGCGACTCGCGCCGAGGCTCCCGTGAGCGAGCCGCCCAAGATCCGCCACTATACTGGCCGACCTGATGCGATCGGGAGTCGTCTGGCGCCGCTCGGCGACAGCCGTCGGCGTCTACGCCTCCGCGGCGCTCGGCCTCGCCTCCACCGTCGTCGCGGCCCGCCTCCTGGGTCCGCGCGACTTCGGGCTCTTCGCGCTCGTTCTGGCGGCGACCGCGTTCTTCCAGGTGCTGCTCGACGCGACGGTCGAGGAGGCGGCCGTGAAGTACGGGTTCCGCTACACGGCGGAGGAGGACTGGGGGCGGCTGCGACGGCTGTTCGCCGTCGGCGCCCGGGTGAAGCTGGCGGGAGGAGGACTGGCGGCCCTCGCGATCGCCGGTCTCGCGCCCCTCGCCGGCGCCGTCTTCGGGGCCGAGGGCCTGTTCGGCCCGCTGCTCCTCGCCGCCCTCATCCCTGTCGTCCAGGCGCCCGAGAGCCTCGCCGGCGCCGTCCTGATCGTCCGTGAGCGGTACGACCTGCGGGCGGCGTTCATGGCCCTGGCCATGGCGCTCCGGCTGGCCGGGATCGCCGTGGGGGCCCAGTACGGCATCGTCGAGGCCGTCGCCGGCATCCTCGTGGCGCAAGTCTTCGCGACGCTGGCGATCTCGCTCGCCGCGTGGGCCGCCTTCGGCCGCTTCCCCGCCGCTCCGCCGGCTCCGATCGGGCCGGACCGGGGCGAGCTGATCCGGTTCGTGCTCAAGTCGTCCGCGGCGACCGCTCTCGTCACGGGCCGGACGTCGCTTGCGCCGCTGCTCCTCGGAGTCGTCTCGACGCCGCTCCAGGTCGGGTTCTTCCGGGCTGCACAGGCGCCGCAGACCGGGCTGGCCTCCCTCAGCGCGCCTGCCCGCCTGGTGCTCCTGACCGAGCAGACGCGCGACTTCGAGTCGGGTCGCCTCGACCGCGTCTACCGGCTGCTCCGCCACTACGTCGGCGCGACTGCGGTTCTCATGGCCGTGCTCGTGCCGCTGCTCTGGTGGCTGATGCCCTCGATCGTGGAGCTCCTGTACGGCGAGCCGTTCCTGCCGGCGGTCGAGGCGACGCGCCTCATCGTCGTCGCGGCCGGGATCGCCCTCGTCTTCGGCTGGACGAAGTCGTTTCCGGTCTCCATCGGCCGCCCCGGGCTGCGGATCGCCACCCACGGGGTGGAGACGGCCGTGCTCTTGCCGCTCGTCCTGCTGCTCGGTGGGCGCTGGGGCGCGACGGGCGCGGCGGCGGCGGTGCTCCTGTCCACGCTCGTCTTCGCAGGCCTGTGGACCTTCCTGCTCGTCAGGATCCGCCGCGCGCACGTCGGGCCCGGCCGGCCGGCGCCGCGCGCCGGCGGGGCGGAGCCGCTCGTCCGATGAGGGTCGTCGTCGTCTCCGGGATCTGGCCGCCCGACGTCGGCGGCCCGGCGACGCACGCGACCGAGCTGTGCGCCTTCCTGGCGGGGCGCGGCCACGGCGTCGAGGCGGTCGTCACGGCGGACGGTCCGCCTCCCGGCGCCTCCCACCCCGTCCGTTGGGTGAGCAGGCGCCTGCCCGCCCCGGCACGGCACGCGGCGGCGGCGCTCGAGATCGCCCGTCGCGCCCGGGCTGCGGACGTCGTCTACACGACCGGGATGTTCGCCCGCAGCGCCGCCGGCGCCGCCGCCGCCCGGCGGCCGTACGCCGTGAAGCTGACCGGCGACCCGGCCTTCGAGCGGGCGCGCTGGCGCGGGCTCGTGGACGGGGACGTCGAGGGCTTCCAGCGCGGCGGCGGCGGCGTCCAGGCGGCGGTCCTTCGCCTCGTCAGGGCGGCGACGCTCCGCCCGGCCGCGCACGTGTTCTGCCCAAGCGCCTACCTCGCCGGCCTCGCCGTCGGCTGGGGCGTGGCCCCGGAACGCGTCTCGATCCTGCCGAACCCCGGTCCCGCCCGCCGTCCCGCGGCCGGCCGCGAGGAGCTTCGCGCCCGGCTCGGCCTCAACGGCCCCACGCTGGCCTTCGCCGGCAGGCTGACGGCCCAGAAGTCGCTCGACGTCGCGCTCGAGGCGCTCGCCCGCACCCCCGGCGTGGCGCTCGTCGTCGCAGGCGACGGCGGGGAGCGGCCGGCGCTCGAGCGCCGCGCCGCCGACCTCGGCCTCGCCGGGCGGGTCCGCTTCGTGGGCCCGCTGCCGCGCGAACAGGTGCTGGAGCTGCTCGCCGCCGCCGACGCCGCGTTGCTCACCTCGAGCTGGGAGAACTTCCCGCACGGGCTCGTCGAGGCGCTCGGGGTGGGCACACCGGTCGTCGCGACCGACGTGGGCGGCGTGACGGAGGTCGTCCGGGACGGTGAGAACGGCCTGCTCGTGGCGCCCCGCGATCCGGCGGCGCTCGCCGCCGCGCTCGAGCGCTTCTTCGCCGACCCGGCGCTGCGGGAGCGCCTGCGCGCGGGGACGCTGCCGTCCGCGGCGCCGTATGCGCCCGGCGTCCTGTTCGCGCGGGTCGAGCAGGTCCTCCTCGGCCTCGCCCGCCGCCGGTGAGACGGCGCGTGCTCTTCGTCGCGCGGACGCGGTACCGCCTGCCGCTCGCCCCGGGCCTCGCGCGGAAGTGGGAGGCGCTCGCCGGGCTGGCCGACGTACGCGTCCTCGCGGCCGCGGCTCCCGGCTCCGCGCGGTCGGACGGCGTCTTCTCGCTCGCCCGGCCGCTCGGGCGACCCGCTCTCGACGGCCCCGCCTTCTACCTGCTCCTTCCGCTGCGCGTCGCCCGGGAGCTCCGCCGCTTCCGCCCGGACGCCGTCGTCGCGCAGAGCCCGTACGAGGGCGCGGCCGTGCTCGTGGCCCGCGCGCTCGTCCGCAGCCGGGCGAAGCTCGTGCTCGACGTCCACGGCGACTGGCGCACGTTCACGAGGCTGTACGGCTCTCGGCTGCGCCGGTTGCTCGACCCGCTCGCGGACCGCATCGGAGACGCCGTCGTCCGGGCGGCCGACGGGGTGCGCACCGTCTCGGGCTACACCACGAGCCTCGTGCGCGCGCAGGGCGTCGAGCCTGCCGGCCTCTTCCCCGCCTACATGGAGCTGGACACCTTCCTCGATCGGCCTCCCGCTCCCCTGCCGGAACGGCCGCGCGCGCTCTTCGTCGGCGTGCTCGAGCGCTACAAGAACGTGGACGGGCTCGCGGCCGCCTGGCGCCGGGTCGCGCAGGAGATCCCCAACGCCACGCTCCACCTCGTCGGCACGGGGACGCTGACGCGGGTGGCGTCCGCGCTCGTCGAGGAGCTTCCCGGCCGCGTGGACTGGGACGAGTCGCTGCCCGCGGAGGGGGTGGCGCGGGCGCTGGACGCCGCGACGGCCCTCGTGCTTCCGTCGCGCTCCGAGGGGATGGGCCGCGTCCTCGTCGAGGCGCTCTGCCGCGGGCGGCCCGTGGTCGGAGCGCGCGTCGGCGGGATCCCCGACGTCGTCGAGGACGGGGTCTCCGGCTTGCTCGTGCCTCCCGGGGACATCGCGGCGCTCGCCGCCGCGCTCGTCCGCGTCCTCTCCGACGGCGGGCTAGCGGCGCGGCTCGCGGAGGGGGCAGCGGCCGCGGCGCCGCGCTGGACGGTGTCGGCAGAGGAGTTCGCCGCCCGCCAGGTCGAGCTGGTGGAGCACGTGCTCGCGTGAAGCGCGTCGTGTTCATCACCCAGCACGTCGACCCCGGGCACCCCGCGCTCGCGGCGACGGTTCCGATGATCGCCGCGCTCGCCCGGCGCGTCGACGAGGTGGCGGTGCTCGGGTTCGGGGCCGTCCCGAGCGCGCTGCCGCCGAACTGCCGCTTCCACAGCTTCCGGGCGCCGCTGCGCGTCCTGCGCGGCCTCCGCTTCGCCTTCGCCCTCGCGCGCGAGCTGCGGGCGCCCGCGGGGACCGAGATCGCGGTCATCGCCCACATGTGCCCGATCTACGCGGCGCTCGCGGCTCCCCTGGCGCGGCCCCTTCGAGTGCCGGTGCTGCTCTGGTACACGCACTGGCGCGCCACGCTCACGCTGCGCCTGGCGGAGAAGATCGCGACGACGGTCGTCTCCGTCGACCCGCGGTCGTTCCCGCTCGACACCCCGAAGCTCGTCGCCACCGGTCACGGCATCGACGTGAGCGAGTTCCGCTGCCGGCCGCCGAGGGAGCCGGACGGCGCGCTGCGGCTCCTGGCCCTGGGGCGCTACTCCGACGCGAAGGGCTACGAGACGGTCCTGCGGGCGGTCCGGATCGCGCTGGACCGCGGTCTTCCGATCACCCTGCGGGCGTTCGGGCCGACCCTCACCTCCGAGGAGAAGCGCTACCGGCGCGGGCTCGAGCGAATGCTCGCGGAGCTCTCGCTCGGCGACGCCGTGGAGCTCGCCGGCCCGGTCGCCCGCGCCAGCATCCCGGATCTCCACGCGGACGTGGACGCCCTCGTGAACGCCACGAAGACGGGCGCCCCGGACAAGGTCGTGTACGAGGCCTGCGCCGGCTGCCTGCCCGCGATCGGCGCGAACCCGATCTTCGACGACCTCCTACCCGACGAGCTGCGCTTCGACCGCGACGACGCCGAGGGCCTCGCCGACTGCTTCGAGGCGTTCGCCTCCTTCGACGCGGCGGCGCGGGCGGCGCTCGGGCGCTCGCTGCGGCGCCGTGTGCTGGAGCGTCACTCCGTGGAGCCGTGGGCCGACGCCGTCCTCGCGGCAGCGGGGCTCGCCCGGTAGACGGCGAGCGTCCGCTCCGCCATGCGCGCCACCGAGAACTTCGCGCGGGCCCGCGCGAGCCCGGCTGTCCCGTAGCGGGCGGAGAGCTCGCGGTCGCCGAGCAGCGCGTTCAGCGCCGCCGCCAGCGCCGCCGGGTCGTCGGGCGGGACGAGGAGGCCCGTCTCGCGGTCGCGTACGACTTCCGGCACTGCGCTGACGTGCGCGGCGACGACCGGGCGCGACGCGAGCATCGCCTCGAGCAGGACCAGCCCGAATCCCTCCCACCGGGCGGGGTGGACGAGGACCTCGGCCTGCCGCAGCCAGGCCGCGACGTCCCCGGCGCGGCCGGGGAGGAAGACCGCGTCCGCGACGCCGAGCTGCCGGGACCGGGCCTCCAGCCGCGCCCGCTCCGGGCCCTCGCCGAGCACGACGAGCACCGCGTCCGGGTGCCGCTCTCGCACGGTGGGGAGCGCGGCCACCGCCACCTCGAGGCCCTTCTGCGGGACGAGGCGGCCGACGGCGAGCAGGACCCGGGCCCCCGCGGGCAGCTCGACGACGGGATTCGGCCCCCAGGCGTCAGGCAGCTCGTCGAGCCCGTAGTGGATCGTCGTGACCTTCGCCGCCGGGATCCCCACCTGCTCGACGGTGAAGCGGGCGAGCGCGTCGGTGATGACGATCACCCGGCGCGCCCGGAGCGCGAGCGCGCGCTCGACGAGCCGGAAGGGCCCCGTCCGGAAGGGGTCGTCGTTGTGCTTGGTGGTGACGAGCGGCGTGCGCCCGGCGGCGAGAGCGCCGTAGACGTCGGCATGAACGAGGTGCGTGTGCACGACGTCCGGCGTCAGCGAGCGCAGCGCCCGGCGCAGACGTGCGGGCAGCAGCGGATCGAGGCTCCGCGGCGCGGGGACGCGCACGCAGGGCACACCGGCTGCGGCCAGCCGGGCGTAGAACGGCTCGGGCGAGGGCCCCGGGACGTCGAGGCCGACGAGCGCAGGCTCGACGCCGAGCCGCGCGAGCGCGGGTAGGAGCGCCAGCAGGTGGCGCTCCGAGCCGCCGATCCCCGCGATCCGGTGGACGTGGACGACTCGCATCAGCGGCGCTCCCG
>DATKBA010000141.1:0-6137 GCA_035514455.1 Gaiellaceae bacterium
CGTGGTCAGGTCCTCGGCGTCGTGCCGGTTCCCGACCGTCATGTGCAGGTAGCTGTAGATCCGGTCGAAGTGGATCAAGTACAGCTCCTCGAGCGCGGCGCGGTCGCCCTGCTGGCCCCGCTCGACGAGCTTGCGGATCTCGGCAGCGGGGGGACCCTTCTGGGTCGTCTCGGTCATCGCAGGACGTGTTCCCGGCGCCTAGATCCCAAACCCGACGCGGGACTCGCGCGCGTAGCGCTTCATGTAGACGACGCGCGCGAGGATGACGGTGAAGCGGCCGTCGCTGGCGTCGAGCATGATCGTGCCGCCGGCGTCGGTGGCGAGGGCGCGCTCGAGCTCGTCGGCACCCTTCACGGTCACGGTCGCGCCCATGATCTGGCCGCCGTCGAAGCACAGCTCGACGCGGACGGAGTCGGGCTCGGTCAAGTGGACACCACCTCTGTGAGGACGCCGTGGACGGCGTCGGGATGGACGAAGGCGACCTGGAGGCCGAAGAGGCCCGGACGCGGCTCGGCGTCGATCAGCTCGGCGCCCGCCTTGGAGAGTCGGTCGAGCTCGGCCTGCACGTCGTCGACCTCGTAGGCGACGTGGTGCATGCCCGGCCCGCGGCTGGCGAGGAAGCGGCCCACCGGGGTCTCGTCGCCGAGCGGCGCGAGCAGCTCGACGCGGCCGGTGCCGACGAGCACCGCCGCCGCCTCGACGCCCTGCTCCTCCACGCGGGCCCGGTGCTCGAGCTCGGCGCCGAAGAGGCGCTTGTAGGTCGCGAGCGCGTCGTCCAGGTCGTGGACGGCGACGCCGAGATGATGGATGCCGCGGGCCCGCACGCGGCCGATGCTAACGAAGCGCTATTCGCCGGCCGCGGGGAGGGCGCGCACGGTGCCCACCGTCTCCGAGGCCCGCGACTCGGGGCCGATGCCGCCGAGGAGCTCGTGGAGCTCGTCGCGGGTGAGCGTCTCGCGCTCGAGCAGCTGAGCCGCGAGCCGATCGAGCGAGGCGCGGTGCTTGACGAGCAGGCGCTGCGCCTCCTCGTAGGCGTGGTCGGTCAGACGGGCCTGCTCGGAGTCGCGCAGCCGTTTCGTCTCCTCGGAGAGGGCGTAGTTGTCGGCGCGCATCGTGCGCGAGGGCGAGGCCTCGGACATCCCGTACTCGAACACCATCGCGCGCGCGATCTCCGTCACTTTCTCGAGGTCGTTGGAGGCGCCGTTGGTAACGCGGCCGAAGACGATCTGCTCCGCCGCGCGGCCGCCGAGCGCGACCTTCATCACGTCGACGAACTCCTCCTTCGTGTGCAGGTAGCGCTCCTCGAGCGGAAGGTAGTACGCGTAGCCGAGGGCGTCGCCGCGGGCGATGATCGTCACCTTCTGGATCGGGAGCAGGTCGCCCATCAGGTGCGCGATCAGCGCGTGGCCGGCCTCGTGGTAGGCGAGGATCCGCTTCTCCTTCTCGGTGACCACGCGGCGCTGCTGGAGGCCGGCGACGACCCGCTCCATCGCGCCGTCGAAGTCCTCCATCAGGATCGTCGTGCGCTCCTGGCGGCCGGCGAAGATCGCGGCCTCGTTGCAGAGGTTGGCGAGGTCGGCACCCGTGAGGCCGGACGTCTGCCGGGCGATCACGGCCAGCTCGACCTCGGACGAGAGCGGCTTGCCGCGCGTGTGCACCTTCAGGATCGCCTCGCGGCCGGCGAGGTCGGGGGCTGACACGAGCACCTGGCGGTCGAAGCGGCCGGGGCGCAGCAGCGCGGGGTCGAGGTCCTGGAGCCGGTTCGAGGCGCCCATCACGATCACCTGCGCGCCCTCGTCGAAGCCGTCGAGCTCGACGAGCAGCTGGTTCAGGGTCTGGTCGTGCTCGCGGTGGAAGCCGCCGCCCTGGCGGGCCGTGCCGACGGCGTCGAGCTCGTCGATGAAGACGATCGCGGGCGCGTTCTTGCGCGCCTCCTCGAAGAGCTTGCGGATCCGGGAGGCGCCGAGGCCGGCGAACATCTCCACGAACGCCGACGCGCTCTGCGAGTAGAACTTCGCGCCCGACTCCCGCGCCACCGCCTTCGCGAGCAGCGTCTTGCCGGTGCCGGGCGGGCCGTAGAGCAGGATCCCCTTCGGCACGCGCGCGCCGAGGCGGTGGAAGCGCTTCGGATGGCGGAGGAAGTCGACGACCTCCTGCAGCTCGGCCTTCGCCTCCTCGACCCCGGCCACGTCGGCCCAGGTGACCGAGGAGCTCGCGCTCGCCTCCAGCTTCGCCGGCTTTACACGCGGCATGTACTGGAGCGTGCGCCAGAGCAGGTAGATGATCAGGCCGAAGAAGACGAGCGGGAGCCAGGTGAGCGCGTAGCCACCGATGTTGTCCAAGAGCTCCCCCACGTCCGGCATCTCAACCCCCTATCGGCACGGCGTCGTCAGCTCTGAAGTGTGCCGACGATCACGGCCTCGCGCGAGGAAACCTGGAGCTCCACCGCGACGAGGCGCGAATGGCCGAGCCAGAGCTCGCGCACCGGATCGGGACCCGGGCGCCCCGGCGTGAGGTCGTCCATGACCAGCGTCCCGCCGGGCGTGAGCAGCCCCAGCAGCTCTTCGCGCTCCTTGCTGCGGCCGCCGTCGGCGAAGAGGAGGTCGAACGGCGCCTCGGCCGGGAGCACGTCGGCCCAGCCGCCGTGGAGGACGCGGGCGTTCGCGTCGCCCGCCAAGAGCTCGGCGACCGCCGCGGCGCGTCCGTCGTCGGGCTCGACGGTGAGGAACGGCACCTCGGGGTCGAGCCCGGCGAGCAGCCAGGCCGAGCCGACG
Source organism: Gaiellaceae bacterium (assembly GCA_035514455.1). Lineage (GTDB taxonomy): Bacteria > Actinomycetota > Thermoleophilia > Gaiellales > Gaiellaceae > Gaiellasilicea. The sequence goes on from DATKBA010000141.1 coordinate 2,775, forward strand.
CCGCAGCCGGCCCCGATCTCCGCGACCCGCAACCGTCCGCGCTGGCCGGCGAGCACCTGGAGCAGGCGGCCCGTCTCGGGGCTGCACGACCTCTCGAACCCGGTGCGCTCGGCGAGCGCGAGCGCCTGCTCGACGAGCGGCGGAACCACGTTCCTACACTACTGCCGTGGGCGAGCCCCTTCCCCTGCCTCCGCACTGGAGCGCCGATCGGGTCGGCGAGGTGTGGCGGGTCGACTACGCCGCCCGCTTCGACGACGCGCAGCGCTGGCGCGAGCAGCACGCGCTCGGGCCGGTCACCGACGACGGTCTCCGGGTCGCCCTCGTCGTCGTCGACGTCCAGAACACGTTCTGCACGCCCGGCTTCGAGCTCTTCGTCGCCGGGCGCAGCGGCACCGGCGCGCTCGACGACTCGCGTCGGCTGTGCGAGTTCGTCTACCGCAACCTCGGCTCGCTGACGCAGATCGTGCCCACGCTCGACACGCACCAGGCGCTACAGATCTTCCACCGCGTGCTCCTGGTCGACGCGGAGGGCCGGCATCCGGAGCCGTTCACGCTCGTCACCGCGGGCGACGTCGAGGCCGGGCGCTGGCGGATCAGCGCTCCCGCGGCCGCGGGGCTCGGCCTCGACCCGGCCTACGCCGAGGAGCACCTGCGCTACTACACGGCGGAGCTCGAGCGCGGCGGCAAGTACAGCCTCACCGTCTGGCCGTTCCACGCCATGCTCGGCGGGATCGGCTACGCGCTCGTCTCGGCGGTCGAGGAGGCGCTCTTCTTCCACTCGGTCGCCCGCTACGCGCCGCTCGACTTCCAGCCGAAGGGCGACAACCCGCTGACCGAGCACTACTCGATGCTCGGGCCGGAGGTCGACGTCGACCTCGAGGGCGAGCCGCTCGGGAAGCGGAACCAGCCGCTCGTCGAGCGCCTCCTCCAGTACGACGCGGTTGTGATCGCCGGCCAGGCGAAGAGCCACTGCGTCGCGTGGACGATCGAGGACCTGCTCTCCGACCCGAACGTCGTCGAGCGCGGCCTCGAGGAGAAGGTATACCTGCTCGAGGACTGCACCTCCTCCGTGGTCGTGCCGGGGTCGATCGACTACACCGACGAGGCCGACGCGGCGTTCGCGCGCTTCGCCGGGTCGGGCGCGCACCTCGTCCGCTCGGACGTGCCGATGGCCGAGTGGCCGGGCGTCGTCGGCGACGCGCTCAGCTGACGAGGTCGAGGCGCTCGCTCGGGCGGTAGCGGCGGCCGACCTTCGCAGACGGGCGGCCGTCGGCCATCACGATGTCCGCAGTGAAGTCGTTCTGGCCGCGGATCAGCGACGAGCCGATCCCGTAGGCGTCGACGGGCACGCCCCGTCGCTCGAACTGCTCGATCTTCTCGACGGTGAACCCGCCGGAGACGACGATCCGGACCCGCTCGAACCCGTCCGTGTCGAGCGCGTCGCGCACCTTGCGGACGAGCCGCTCGTTGACGCCGCGCGGGTCGAAGTCGCCCATCTCGCTCCAGAGCGAGCGGTCGACGAGCTGGCCGGAGGTGTCGAGCCGCACGCCCCAGAGCCGCGGCCCGAGCGCCCGCGCCACCTCGAGCGCGGTGCGCACGGAGTCGTTCTCGAAGTCGACGAGTACGACGACGTTCATGTCCTCGGGCGCCCACTCAGCGAACTTCGTCGCCGCGAGCACCGTGTTGCCGCCGTAGGAGGCGATCAGCGAGTGCGGGACGGTGCCGACCCCGCGGCCGCCCCACCAGGACGCCTGCGCGTCGGAGGTGACGCCGATCTCGGCGCCGATCATCGCGCCTGCGACGTAGGCCGCGTAGCCGTCGCCTGTCTGCACGCGGTGGTGGTCGTGCCGCGCCGGCATGAAGATGATCGGCTTCCCGTTGGCGGCCTCGACCACGCGGGCGGTGTTGGTGGTGATCAGGGTCCGGCGGGTGAGCACGCCCAGGTAGACCGTCTCGAGGTGCGCGAAGAGCGTGTAGTCGCCCTCGATCGTCATCACCGTCTCCCACGGCTCGACCCGGTCGCCGTCGCGGAGCGCGTGCACCGTGAGCGCGTCCCAGTCGTGCGAGCAGAGCTTCAGGACCGCGATCGCCTCGTCGGTGCCGCCCAGCATGGCCTGGTTGCGCTGGAAGACCTGCATCACGACGCGCGGGTGGCGGTCGTCCTGGAGCAGGGTGGCGCGGGTGTGGTTGAAGTACGCGTCCGTGTAGTAGCCCTCGCGCATCTTCTCCACCGGGAGGTCGAACACCTCCGGCGGCAGGCGCTCCGGGCGCCCCTGGCCGGCGGCGGCTCCCGCCGGGCGAAGCCCGGCTCCGCCGCCGCCTCTCGCCGCTGGCGGCACGCGGCTCTCCGAGTCCGTATTACTCATACTGTCCTCTCCGGCCGCGCCCCGCCAGCGACGAGCCAGGAGCCCCCGGAGTGCGGCGGCTAATTGTCGCCATGCTCGAGCTCCAGGCACGCGGCGAGCGCCGCCTCGGCGACCTCGAGCTGCGCGGGCGAGGGCTCGGCGGTCGCGAGCCGGTGCTGCAGCTCGTGCCCGGGACGCGCGAGCGCCTTCGCGAGCGGGTGGCCGGGGTGCTTCGTCATCCAGGCGAAGACCTCGACCGCGGCGCCGACCGCGCCGACGGCGCCCGCGGCGCGCGCTGGGCCGCGCAGGCGCTCGGGCGCGCGCGAGGCGAGCAGGTTCCCCGCCGCGGTGGCGGCGAGCAGCGGGCCGATCAGGTGCGAGCCGCAGCGCTCGTGCTCCTTCGCGCGCTTCTCCCCGTGCTCGTACGTCCCGATCGAGACGTGTTCGGCGCCGTGGTAGGCGGCGAGCTCGCCGCCGCGCAGGGCCATCAGGGCAGGGACGAGCGAGAGCGCGCCGGCGAGGAGCTCGCGTGCGACCTCGCCCAGGTGGTCGGACTTGCGGACGACCTGCACGGTGACGGCGCTGGCGAGGGTCGCGGCGAGGACGCCGGGCCGCTCGAACGGCAGCCTGGCGGCGGGAAGCCTGCGGCGCAGCTCCGGGATGATCGCGAACGACTCCGCCAGCCGCAGCGGCCCGCGCAGGAACGGCTGCTGGATCCCGGGGGCGAAGAGCCGCTTGCGCGCGCTCGCGACCTCGATCCCGCCCGCGGGTGTCCGGATCGCGCACGCCCATGCCGTCGGCCCGTGCACGAGCACGCCGTTCGAGAGCGCCATCCCGCCGAGGCGAACCTTGCTCATGGCCGAAGCGTAGCCCCGGCCGCCCGCCTCAGGGCAGCCTGCAGCTCGCCGGCGGCGGGGCCGGGCGCGACCGGGGACTCGTCGAGCTCGGTCACCGGCATCACCTCGCGCACCGACGACGACGTGAACGCCTCGTCGGCGGAGGCGAGCTCGGCGAGCGG
>DATKBA010000142.1:0-9659 GCA_035514455.1 Gaiellaceae bacterium
CGAGGTCGTCAGCACGAACGAGTTCAAGAACGGCATGCACATCGAGCTCGAGGGCTCGGTCTGGCGCATCGTCGAGTTCCAGCACGTCAAGCCGGGCAAGGGCGGCGCGTTCGTGCGCACGAAGGTGAAGAGCGTCGACTCGGGCTCCGTCGTCGACAAGACCTTCCGCGCGGGCGAGAAGTTCCCGCGTGTCTTCACCGAGGTGAAGAACATGCAGTACCTGTACGACTCGGGCGACGAGGTCGTCTTCATGGACGAGAGCACGTACGAGCAGCTCTCGCTGCCGCACTCGTCGCTCGAGGCGGAGCTGCCCTACATGCAGCCGTCGACCCCGGTCCAGCTCCTCTTCGTTGGTGGGAGGCCGTCGGGCGTGCAGCTGCCGGCGTCCGTCGAGCTCGCCGTCACCGACACCGAGCCGGGCGTGAAGGGCGACACGGTCTCGAACGTGACGAAGGCCGCGACGCTCGAGACCGGAGCGGTCGTCCAGGTGCCGCTCTTCGTGAACGTGGGCGACCGGGTCAAGGTCGACCCCCGCGAGGGCCGCTACATCTCCCGCGCCTGACGCCCCGGCCGGGCGGCTCCCGCCAGGCGAGCCGTTCCGACCATCCCCGGGCCGGCACTCGGTAGGCTGCCGCTCGTGCCGCGCCTCGTCGACACCACCATCCGCCTGCTCTCGCAGGAGCCCCTCGCCGGCAAGGTGCCGACGAGCGAGCTGCTGCTGCTCGCGGAGGTGCTCGACCGGGCCGGCTTCGCCGCGCTCGAGGTCTCGGGCGGCGGCGTCTTCGACACCGCCGTCCGCCGCGGCGTCGAGAGTCCCTGGGAGCGGATCCGGGCGCTGAAGTCGCGCACGACGACGCCGCTCGGGATCGCGCTGCGCGGGCGCTTCCTCGTCGGCTCGCGGCCGGTGAGCGCCGACTTCGTCCGCCGCTTCGTCGCCTCCGCCGCCGAGAACGGGATCGACGTCTTCCGCCTCCACGATCCGCTCAACGACGTCTCCAACCTGCGCGAGCCCGGCGAGGCGATCGTCGAGGCAGGCAAGGAGTTCCACGCCGGGCTCGTCTACAGCCCCGGCGACGAGAGCGCGATGGACAAGCTCACCGAGCAGGCCAAGGAGCTGCCGGAGATCCGGGCCACCCGCGCGCTCGTGCACGACCCGAGCGGCGGCCTCGAGCCGCACCAGGCCGCGGAGCTCGTCGGCCGGGTGAAGGAGGCTTCGGGGCTCCCGGTCGGCTTCTACTGCCAGGGCGCGGGCGGCGCCGGGCTCGCGGACTCGATCGAGGCTGCCCGCGCGGGCGCCGACCTGCTCGCCTGCGCCGTCTACCCGCTCGCGCTCTCGCTCCACCGCGTCGCCGGCGAGTCGCTCGCCTCTGCGCTTGCGGGGATGGGCATGGACACCGGCGTCGACGTCGCCACGCTCTGGGACGCCTGCGACCTCGTCGACGAGCACGTCGGCGACGAGATCGTGACGCCGCACGCGCCGCGGCTCGCGGTCCGCGCGGCCGAGTACGACCTCCCGACCGGCCTCGTCGCGGCGCTCGACACGCACCTGCGCGCCCACGCGGCCGACGACCGACTGCTCGAGACGCTCGAGGAGCTGCAGCAGATCCGCCGCGAGACCGGCTGGCCGCCCCTCGCCGCGCCGATCGGCCAGATCCTCGCCTCGCAGGCCCTGATCCATGTCCTCTCTGCCCGGCGCTACGGCACCGTCGTCGACGAGTTCCGCGCTCTCGTCCAGGGCGGCTTCGGCAGCCCGCCGGGCTCGATCGACCCGACGGTGGCCCGCGCCGTCTCGCTCCTCTCGGACGGGATCGGGCCGCTCGACGAGGACCCGCCGACCGCCGAGGACGTGCGCCTCGAGGCCGAGGGACTCGCCGCGAGCGAGGAGGAGCTCGTCCTGATCGCGCTCTTCGGCGAGGAGGCCGAGGCGCTCCTGCACGCGATCCGCGCCCGGCACAACCGCGACGACCGAGGCGAGACGACGCTCGAGGAGACCCGGGAGCAGCGGATCCGCGAGCTCGTCCGGATCGTCCAGGAGAGCGGCGTCGCCGAGGTGGAGATCGAGGACGAGGGGATGCGCGTCTCCGTTCGCCGCGCCGAGGAGCGGCCCGCGTTCGAGCCCGCCACACCGTTCGCGGACGAGGAGCCGGCCGACCTGCCCGTGCTCCCGGCCGCCGCCGCGGGCTCGATCCGCGTCGAGTCGCCGATGGTGGGCGTCTTCTACCGCGCCCCGGAGCCGGGCCAGCTGCCCTTCGTCGAGGTCGGCGACGTCGTCACGCCGGGCCAGACGCTCTGCCTGCTCGAGGCGATGAAGCTCTTCAACGAGCTGAAGACGGACGCGGCGGGACGGGTGACCTCGATCCACGCCGAGAACGGCAAGCCGGTCGAGTTCGGGCAGCTCCTGTTCGAGCTCGAGCCGATCGTCGCGCCCCCGGTCCTCTGATGTTCTCGCGCGTCCTCGTGGCGAACCGCGGCGAGATCGCCGTCCGCGTGATCCGCGCGATCCACGAGCTCGGCGCCGAGGCGGTCGCGGTGTACTCCACGGCCGACGCGGACGCCCTCCACGTCCGGCTCGCCGACCAGGCCGTCTGCATCGGGCCACCCGCCGCCGCGGAGAGCTACCTGCGGATCCCGAACGTCGTCGCGGCCGCGCAGACGACCGGCTGCGAGGCCGTGCATCCCGGCTATGGCTTCCTCTCCGAGAACCCGGCCTTCGTCACGGCCTGCGCCGAGAACGACCTCGTCTTCGTCGGCCCGACCGCCGACGTGATGGAGCGGATGGGCGACAAGGCGCGCGCGAAGGCGGAGCTGAGGGCTGCAGGCGTCCCGCTCGTGCCCGGCACGGAAGGAGGCGCGACGCTCGCCGAGGTGCGCGTCGCCGCGGACGAGCTCGGCTTCCCGGTGCTGCTGAAGGCGACGGCCGGGGGCGGCGGGAAGGGCATGCGGCTCGTCCACTCCCCGGACGAGCTGGAGAGCGCGTACTCGAACGCCCGCGTCGAGGCGGAGGCCGCCTTCTCGGACGGGTCGCTCTACCTCGAGAAGGCGCTCGTGCCGGCGCGGCACGTCGAGGTGCAGGTGCTCTGCGACAAGGACGGCGGCGTGCTCACGCTGGGCGAGCGCGAGTGCTCGATCCAGCGGCGCCACCAGAAGCTGGTCGAGGAGTCGCCCTCGCCCGCGCTCACGCCGGAGACCCGTGAGGAGATGGAGGCCGCGGCCGAGCGCGCCTGCCGGACGATCGGGTACGAGAACGCCGGCACGTTCGAGTTCCTGCTCGGCGCCGACGGTACCTTCCACTTCATCGAGCTGAACGCCCGCCTCCAGGTCGAGCACCCCGTCAGCGAGCTCGTCACCGGCGTCGACGTCGTCCGCGAGCAGCTGCGCATCGCGGCCGGGGAGCGGCTGCCGTTCACCGGGCGGGCGCCTCGGCGCGGGCACGCGCTCGAGATCCGCCTCAACGCGGAGGATCCGGCCCGCGGGTTCGCTCCCGCGCCGGGGACGATCACGCGCTTCCGGCCGCCGCTCGGCCCGGGCGTCCGGATCGACACGCACCTGGAGCAGGGCTCGGCGATCTCGCCCTACTACGACTCGCTGATCGCGAAGCTGATCGTCTGGGCCGAGGACAGGCCCGCCGCGATCGCCCGCGGGATCCGCGCGCTCGAGGAGACCGTCCTCGAGGGCGTGCCGACGACGCGCGAGCTGGCGCTCGACATCCTCCGCTCGCCCGAGTTCGGCAGCGGCGAGTACTCGACGAGCTTCCTGGCCGAGATGGAGGGGCGCCTCCCGGCGCTCGCGGCAGCAGTGCAGGCGGCGCCGTGAGCCGCGACGCGCACGTGATCCCGAGCGCGGCCGGGTCGATCACGATCCAGGCCGACGCTCTCGCAGGGCTCGTGGTCGCGGCCGCGGAGCGCGTCGACGGCGCCCGCGTGCGGCGCCCCCGGCGGGGCCTGGACGTCTCGGTCGAAGGCGGCGGCGTTCACGTCGCGCTCGAGCTCGCCGCCCGCTACGGGATCGTGCTCCCCGAGCTCGCCCGCGCCGTGCAGGCGGGCGTGACGACGGCGCTGCGCGAGGGCACGGGTCTGGATGTGAGGGCCGTGGACGTCTCGGTCGAGGAGCTCGATCCGTGAGCGCCGGACGGCGCCCGGCGCGGCGCACGGCCCTGTTCCTGCTCTACCAGTGGGACCTGACCGGACAGCCGCTGACGGCGCTCTACGAGGGCAGTCCCGACGCGTTCGCGCTCGACCTCGCCGAGGCGGTGGCGCGGCGGGCGGAGGAGCTCGACGCCCGGATCACGGCGAGCGCCGAGGGCTGGACCGCCGACCGGCTGGGTACGCTCGAGCGGAACATCCTGCGGATCGGGATCCACGAGCTGGAGGAGGAGAGCGTGCCGCCCGAGGTGGCGATGAACGAGGCAGTGGTGCTGGCGAAGCGGTACGCGTCCGAGGACGCGGCCCGGCTCGTGAACGGGATCCTGGGCCGCGTGGCCAGGGAGGAGGGGGTGGCGACGTGAGCGGGACCGCGGACGAGGCTCTCGGCCGCGCCGAGGAGCTGCTCGAGCGCCTGAAGGCGACGCGGGACGAGCTGGAGCGGCTCGCCGCGGCCGAGGACGCGGAATCCGCGGTCGAGGTGCTGACGGAGCTCGCCGACCTCGCGAAGGAGGTCGAGGCCGAGCTCGCGAAGGCCCGGGCGCGCGCGGATGCTCCGCAGCCCTGACGCGCTGCGTGCCCTCGTCGAGGGCTACCTCGCCGAGCTCGCGCTCTCGCCCGACCTCGGCGGCCTCGAGGAGGCGCTCCGCTATCCGCTCGAGTCGGGCGGGAAGCGCGTCCGGCCCGTGCTCTCGCTCGCGGTCTGCGAGGCGTCCGGCGCGGTCGCGGAGCACTGCCTGCCCGCCGCTGCGGCGGTCGAGCTCGTGCACACGTTCTCGCTCGTCCACGACGACCTGCCGGCGCTCGACGACGACGACGAGCGCCGCGGCCGTCCGTCGGCTCACGTCGCGTTCGGCGAGGCCACGGCCCTGCTCGCCGGCGACGCGCTGCTCGCAGAGGCGTTCCGGCTGGCGCTCTCGTACCCGTCGCCGCTGGTCGGCCGGGAGCTCGCCGAGGCGACGCTCGCGATGATCGGCGGCCAGTACCGCGACGTGACCGGCGACACGGGCGACCTCGCCGGCCTGCACCGGCTCAAGACCGGCGCCCTCTTCTCCGCCGCCGTCGGCGTCGCGCTCTGGGTCGCCGAGGTGCCGGAGGCCGAGCAGCCGGCCTGGCGCGCGTTCGGCGGCGAGCTCGGCCTGCTCTTCCAGGTCGTGGACGACCTGCTCGACGGCGACGGCTACGCGGCGGCGCACGGCGCCGAGGCGGCGCGGCGCCACGCGGACGAGGCCGCGGCCCGCGCGCGGGCCCGGCTCGACGCGGTCCCGGCCGACACGAGCGTCCTCGCGGAGATCGTCGGCGGCCTCGCCGCCCGCACCGCCTAGGTGAGGCCGCCGCCGGACCTGCTGGCGGCGTTCGACGTCTCGAACGAGCCGGAGCGGCTCACCGGCGGCAGGGGCACTGCGTGGCGGTGCGGCGAGCTCGTTCTGAAGCCCGTGGACACCTCCGTCGAGGAGCTCTCATGGCAGGCAGAGCTGTTTCACCGGCTCGACTGCAACGGCTTCCGCGTCTCGCGACTTCGAGGATTCAGGGACGGCTGGTGCGCGTGGGAGTACGTGCCGGGCGAGCACCGGGAGCGTGCCTGGCCGGAGGTGATCGCTGTCGGGGAGCGCTTCCACGCGGCGCTCCGCGGCGTCCCGCGCGCGTCGTTTCTGGATCGGCGCACGAACGAGTGGGCGATCGGTGAGCGCGTCGCCTGGGGCGATCTCCCTGCCGAGCGTTTCGCGCACGTCAAGCATCTCGCGCGGCTCGTCGGTGCGCTGCGGCCGATCGACGCGAGCGCGAGTCAGTTCGTCCACGGCGACCTGACCGGCAACGTCCTCTTCGCGGACGGGCTGATGCCGGCCGTGATCGACTTCTCGCCCTACTGGCGCCCGCCGGGCTTCGCCTCCGCCATCGTCGTCGGCGACGCGCTCCTCTGGGAGGGTGCCGACGCGAGCTTGCTGGACGTCGTCGAGGACGTCGAGGACTTTCCTCAGCTCCTGCTCCGCGCGCTGATCTTTCGCGCGGTGGTCGACGCGCTCTTCCGGGCGGGCGAGCCACAGAGGGTCGACGGCGACGACTGCTTCCTCGCTCCGGTCGAGCTCGCCTGCGACCTCGCCGGATAGAGTCGCGACGTGGAGCAGCGCGTCAGCCTCGTCACGCTCGGTGTCGGCGACCTCGCCCGCTCGCGGGCGTTCTACGAGACGCTCGGCTGGACAACCGGCGCCGAGCCGGACGACGACGTCGTCTTCTTCCAGGCCGGCGGGATGATCGTCGCCCTCTGGGGCCGCGGGCAGCTCGCCGAGGACAGCGGCGTCGAGGACGGCGGCGGCTGGGGCGGCGTCACGCTGGCCCACAACGTCGGTTCGCCCGCCGAGGTGGACGCCGTGATCGCAGAGGCGGAGGCCGCCGGCGCGACGATCCCGCGCCGCTGCGCCGAGACGTTCTGGGGCGGCTACTCGGGCGTCTTCGTCGACCCCGACGGCCACCCGTGGGAGGTCGCGCACAACCCGCACTGGACGCTCGGCCCGGATGGCTCCATCCACCTTTCCGGTTGACGGAAGCTTGTGACTGATAGACACAAGCTCCTCGTGCGCGGCTTGGCTAAGCGGAAACGGGAGGGCTTGTGACTGATAGACACAAGCTCACTCGAGCTCGGCGGCGAGCAGGTCGAGCAGGACGCCGTCGCGCCACGCGCCCTCGGGGCCGAGCCAGTACTCCCGCAGCACGCCGACACGCCTGAAGCCGGCCTTCTCGTAGCAGCGGATCGCACGCGCGTTCGCGGCGTCGGGGTCGATCACGACGCGGTGGTGGCCGAGGTCGCGGACGAGGTGGCGGGCCATCGTCCGCACCGCGTCCGTGCCGAGCCCGCGGCCGTGGAAGGGCGTGCCGAGGAAGAGGTCGATGCCCGCGTGACGGTAGTCGGGATCGGTCTCCTCGTAGTGCTGGATCATCCCCGCGACCTCGCCGTCTGCGACGATCGCGAAGACCGTCACGCCCTCGTCCTCGCCGCGCGCCTTCTCCCGGACGTGCTCGGGCGTCAGGCCCGGCCACCAGCGCGCCACTTCCGGGTCGGCGCCGAGCTCGACGATCCGCTCGACGTCCCCCTCCACGAGCGGCCGCAGGACGACGACGTCTCCACGCAGTTCCATGACGGTCTTGTAGCACCCGGGCGGACTACCCTTGCGGCGATGAAGAAGCGGCTCGACGTCCTCCTCGTCGAGCGCGGCCTGGCCGAGAGCCGCGCGCAGGCGCAGGCGCTCGTGCTCGCCGGGCTCGTCCCCGGCTACGACAAGCCCGGGCACCAGGTGTCTGAGGACGCCGAGCTGGAGGTCGAGCGGCCGCCGCGGTACGTCTCGCGCGGCGGCGAGAAGCTCGCGAACGCGCTCGAGCAGCTCGAGGTCGAGCTCGACGGCCGGAACGCGATCGACGTCGGCGCGTCCACGGGCGGTTTCACCGACTACCTGCTCCAGCACGGTGTCGCGCGCGTCGTCGCGGTCGACGTGGGCTACGGCCAGCTGCACCCGAAGCTCCGCGGCGATCCCCGCGTGACCGTGCTCGAGCGGACGAACGCGCGCGAGCTCGGCGCGCTCCCGTTTCGCCCAGACCTGCTGGTCTGCGACGTGTCGTTCATCAGCGTCCGCACGGCGCTCCCGCCCGTGCTGCGGCTGCTCGAGCCGGGCTTCGACGCGATCGTCCTGGTGAAGCCGCAGTTCGAGGCCGGGAAGGGAGAGGTCGGCCGTGGCGGTGTGATCCGCGACGCCGACGTGCACCGGCGGGTGCTGCGCGAGGTCGTCGACGCGGCCCTGCGCTGGGGTGCGACGACGGTCGGAGTCGTAGACTCACGGCTGCCCGGCCCGAAGGGCAACCGCGAGTTCTTCGTCCACCTGATCGACAGCGCCGAACCCGTGCTCCTGGATGACATCGACGAGCGAATCCGTGCAGCAGTCGGCTAGCCGCGCAGTCACGCGTGCGGCCGTGGTCACGCACGGCCAGGCGCAGACGATCGGCCCGGCGCTGGCGCGGCTCGCCACGGTCGCGCGCGAGGCGGGCGTCGAGCTCGTGCTGGGGCCGGAGGAGGTCGAGAAGCACGGCCTCGAGCCCGGGAGCGCCGAGGACAACGACGTCGACCTGGCCGTGGTGCTCGGCGGCGACGGGACGATGCTGCGCGGGCTGACGCGCTTCCTCGGCACCGACGTGCCCGTGATCGGCGTCAACTTCGGCCGGGTCGGCTTCCTGACCTCGATCGAGCGCAACGACCTGGAGACGGGGCTCTCCCGTGTCTTCGCCGGGGACTACGAGGTCGTGGAGCTGCCGACGCTCGACGTCGAGGTGGGCAGCGAGCGGCGCGTCGCGCTCAACGACATCGTCGTGACGAGCGCAGTCGTCGGCCGGATGATCCAGCTCGAGTGGGCGGTCGGCGGCGAGGCGCTCGGCCGGCTCGGCTGCGACGGGCTCGTCTGCTCGACGCCGCCGGGCTCGACGGGCTACAACTTCTCGAACGGCGGCCCCGTGCTCGTGTGGGGGATGGACGCGATGGCCGTCACGTTCGTCGCCCCGCACGCGCTCGACGCGCACCCGCTCGTGATCCCGCGCGGCTCGGAGCTGATCGTCTGGAACCGCACGCCCGACGTGCCCACGACGGTGCTCGTGGACGGCCACGCCGTCGGCGAGCTGGCGCCGGGCGCCCGCACGCTCGCCCGCGTCAGCGAGCAGCGGTCGCTCCTCGCGACGCTCCCCGAGGTGACGTTCTTCAGCCGCTATCGCAGGACCTTTGCTTCGTAGCCTCCGGATCGAGAACCTCGTGCTCGTGCGCGACGGCGAGCTGGCCCCCGGCGCCGGCCTGACGGCGATCACGGGCGAGACCGGCGCGGGCAAGACGATCCTGACGCAGGCGATCGGGCTGCTGCTCGGCGCGAAGGGCGACGCGGGGACGATCGGCGCCGCGGGCGCCGAGGCGTACGTGGAGGCCGAGCTCGACCTGCCCGAGGGCTTCCTCGAGGACGAGGAGCTCGCCGGCCTCGTCGAGCTGGCGCCCGAGGACGAGCCCGGCCTCGTCCTCGCCCGCCGCGTCTTCGCGGACGGCCGGACGCGCGCGTATGCCTGGGGGCGTGCGGTCGCGCGCGAGGACCTCGCCGCCGCCGCGGAGCGGCTGATCGCGATGTCGGGCCAGTTCGAGCAGCGGCGGCTCGCGAAGCCCTCCTACCAGCTCGACGTCCTGGACGCGTTCTGCGGCGACGAGCAGCTCCGCCGCAGGCGCGACGCGCGTTTGGCCTGGCGCGAGCTCGGCGCGGCGCGGCGGCGCCATGCCGAGCTGACGCGGGACGCGGCGGCCGAGGAGGCCCGCCTGCGCGAGCTGGCCGCGCTGGTGGAGGCGACCGAGGGCTTCGAGCCCGGCGGCGAGCAGGCGCTGCGCGACGAGCGCGAGCGGCTGCGCCACGTGACCGAGCTCGCCGACGGCGCGGCTCGCGCCGCCGACGCGCTCGCGCCGGAGGAGGGGGACGGCGCCACGGCGCTCGCGGCGGCGGCCGAGCGCGC
>DATKBA010000143.1:0-27179 GCA_035514455.1 Gaiellaceae bacterium
CTTCCTCGACGCGTTCGGGGTCGAGCAGTCGCTGCGGAACATCCTGCTCGTCCAGGTGACGCAGAGCCTCGCCACGCTCGTCCCGATCTCGCCGGGCGGGATCGGCACCGAGCAGGCGTTCATCGTCGTCATCTTCAAGGGGGCCGTCTCGACGAGCCGGCTGCTCTCGTTCTCGGTGGGGATGAAGCTGACGCTGATGACCGTGAACATGATCATCGGCTTCACCGCGCTCTTCCTCACGCTCGGGCACACCGACTGGCGCTCGCTCACGGGGCGCAAGGACCCCGCGCCCTCCTAGCCGGGCCGGCCGGTCTTGTGCAGCTGGGCGTAGATCGAGCGGGCGGTCTTAGCTGGGACCCCCGGCACCCCCTCGAGCTCCTCCATTGAGGCGCCGAGCACGCCCTCGGTCGAGCCGAAGTGCCGGAGCAGCGCCCGCCGGCGCGCCGGGCCGACGCCCTCGAGCGTGTCGAAGAGCGACTCGCGTGCCCGCGCCGAGCGCCGCTGCCGGTGGAAGCCGAGCGCGAACCGGTGCGCCTCGTCCCGAACACGCTGGAGCAACTGCAATCCCGCCGAGTGGCGGTCGAGCAGGATCGGGCCGGCGCGCCCGGGCACGAACACCTCCTCGACCCGCTTCGCGAGCGCGATCACGGCGACACGCGGCAGGTCGTAGGCCTGCATGGCCGCGAGCGCGGCGGAGAGCTGTCCCTTGCCGCCGTCGATCACGACGAGGTTCGGCGCCGCCGCGAAGCCCTCGTCGTACTCCTCCTCCGTCCCCGTGCGCAGGCGCGCGAAGCGGCGCGACACGACCTCGGCCATCGCGGCGAAGTCGTCCTGCCCCTCCAGGCCGCGAACCGCGAACTTGCGGTAGTGCGCCTTCCTCGCGACCGCGTCCTGGAAGACGACCATCGAGCCGACGATCTCCTGGCCCTGGATGTTCGAGATGTCGTAGCACTCGATCCGCAGCGGCAGGCTCTCGAGGTTGAGCGCCTCGCGCAGCTCCTCGAGCGCGTGCACGCGGCGCAGCCGCTTCTGCTCGGCGACCACCGACTCGGACTCGAGCGCGAGGCGGGCGTTCTGCGCCGCCAGCTCCGCCAGCCGCCTCTTCTCGCCACGGGCGGGGGCGCGCACGCTCACGCGGGCGCCCCGGAGCTCGGTGAGGAACTGCGCGAGCGCCTCGAGCCCGGTCGCCTCCGGCGGCACCACCAGCTGCGGCGGGATCGAGGGTGCGTTGCCGTAGTACTCGAGGCAGAACGCCTCCAGGATCGTCGTCACGTCCTGCCCCTCCACGTTCTCGAGGTGGAACCCGTGCCGGTCGATCATCTTGCCGCCGCGGAGCGGGAACACCTGCACGGCGGCCCGCTCGCCGTCCGCGGCGATCCCGATCACGTCGATCGAGCCGGTCTCGCGCCGGTCGGCTCCCTGCCGCTCCGCGAGGTTCTCGATCGCGAAGAGCCGGTTGCGGTAGCGGGCGGCGTCCTCGAAGCGCTCGTCGGCCGCCGCCTCCCGCATCTGCCGCTGCAGCTCGCGCACGATCGTCTTCGTGTCGCCGGAGAGGAAGTCGACGACGCCGTCGATGATCGCGCGGTAGTCCTCCTGCGAGATGTAGCCGACGCACGGCGCGTGGCAGCGCTCGATGTGGAAGTCGAGGCACGGGATCCCGGAGTGACGGCCGGGCTTCGGGCCTTCGCACGGGCGGAACTGGAAGACGCGGTTGAGCACGTCGAGCGTCTCGCGCACCTTCTTCGCGTTCGCGTAGGGGCCGAAGTACTGGACGCCGCGGCGGTGCCGCTCGCGGGTGAACATCACGCGCGGGTACTCGTCCTCGACCGTGACCGCGATGTACGGGAACGACTTGTCGTCGCGCAGGCGCACGTTGAACGGCGGCCGGTGGCGCTTGACGAGGTTCTGCTCAAGGTGGAGCGCCTCGACCTCGGTCGAGGTCTGGATCACCTCGAGGTCGGCGATCCGGCCGACCAGGCTCGGGATCTGGTGGCGGTTGTCGCCCCGGCCCGCCTGGAAGTACGAGCGCACGCGCGGGCGCAGCGACTTCGCCTTGCCCACGTAGAGGACCTCCCCCTGCTCGTCGCGGAAGAGATAGACCCCCGGTCTGGCCGGCAGGCCCTTCAGCTTGTCCCTGACGTCGGCCACCGCGGCTACCTTAGCCCTCGATGATCAGGGCTCTCGGGGCAGTGACGGCGGCGCTCGCGCTCGCGCCGGCGGCGCAGGCGGGCGGGCCGTCGATCGCGTTCGGCGCAGCCGAGGACGCCGTGCGCGCGCCGACGCTCGTCGAGTCGGAGGCGGCGATGGGCCTGCTCCGGCTCGCCGGCTTCCGGGCCGTCCGGGTGACGAGCACGTGGGAGCCCGGGCTGGCGGCGCCGACCGCGCACGAGGCCATGGTGCTCGCGAACGTCGCCGCCGCCGCGGCGCTGCACGGCGTGCGCGTCTACGTCTCGGTCTACCACGCCGGCTCGCGGACGACGCCGCTCACCCCGGCGGCGCGCGCCGCGTTCGCCGCGTACGTCGCCGAGGTCGTGCGCGCGAACCCCACCTTCCGCGACGTGATCGTCGGGAACGAGCCGAACCTCAACCGCTTCTGGCTGCCGCAGTTCGAGCTCGACGGCTCCGGCGCGTCGGCGCCCGCGTACAACGAGTTGCTCGCGGCAACCTACGACGCGGTCAAGGCGGCGGCGCC
This sequence comes from Gaiellaceae bacterium, assembly GCA_035514455.1. Classification (GTDB taxonomy): domain Bacteria; phylum Actinomycetota; class Thermoleophilia; order Gaiellales; family Gaiellaceae; genus Gaiellasilicea. Next base: position 2,693 of record DATKBA010000143.1, read on the forward strand.
CGAGACGCTCGTCTGGGGCGGCGCCCTCGCCCCGCGCGGCGTGGACAAGCCGTTCACGGGCCGGGACACGATCTCGCCGACGCGCTTCATCCGCGAGTGGGGTGCGGCGTACGCCGCCGGCGGCCGCACCGCCCCCGTGATGGACGGCTTCTCCTTCCACCCCTACGGCGAGCACTCCAGCGTGCCCGTCGACCGGGTCCCGGCCGACCCCGACCACCTCGGCCTCGCCGACCAGGACAAGCTCGTGCGGCTGCTCGGGCAGGCTTTCGACGGCACCGGGCAGCCGGGCTCCGGGCTGCCGATCCTCTACGACGAGTACGGGATCGAGTCGGTCGTCCCGCCCGAGAAGGCGGCCCTGTACGAAGGCACGGAGCCGGCGACCACCCGACCGGTGGACGAGGCCGCGCAGGGCGCGGCGTACGCCCAGGCGCTGCGGCTTGCCTCCTGCCAGTCGAACGTGGCCGGGATCCTCCTCTTCCACGTCCAGGACGAGCCCGGGCTCGCGGGCTGGCAGTCCGGTGTGCTCTATCCCGACGGCACGCCGAAGTCGTCGCTCGGCGTCGTCCGCGACACGATCGGCGCGATCGCCGGCGGCACCGCGGGCAAGTGCCCGCTCGCCGTCCGGCCCGTCGTCGCGTTCACGCCCGCCGCGCGTAGGATCTCGCTCCGGTGCGACCGCGACTGCGTCTACCGCGCACGACTCGTGCGGCTGCCTGCCGGCTCGGTCACGGCCTGGCGCAACGGCCGCGCGGCGCCCGGACGCCGTGTCTCGTTCCAGCTCGGAGCCCGAGTCGCCCCTGGGAGCTACCGGCTCTCGGTCTCCTTCGTGCACGCGACCCGGCCGGCCAAGCCGGTCGTGCGCGTCAGCAGGCCGTTCGCGCTGCGGTCGCTCTCGCGCTCTCGGCGCTGACGCTCGCGGGCTGCGGCGGGAACGACGAGCCGTTCCTCGTCGGCGCGGTCGACGACGCGGTCCGCCACCCCGGCCCGGCGCTCGAGCAGTTGCGGGACGCCGGCTTCGGCGCCGTCGGGATCACGAGCTACTGGGAGCCGGGGCTCGCGGCGCCATCGGCCGACGAGCTGGCGGTGCTCCGCGACGTCGCGGACCGCGCCGGCAGGCTGCGGATCTTCCTCGCCGTCTTCCACCGCGGGTCGGCAACTACGCCGCTGACCCCCGAGGCGCGCGGGCAGTTCGCCTCCTACACCGCCGCGATCGTGCGGGACGTGCCCGCGATCCGCGACGTGATCGTCGGTAACGAGCCGAACCTGAACCGCTTCTGGCTGCCGCAGTTCGGGCCGGACGGCGAGAACGTCGCCGCGCCGGCGTACTTCGAGCTGCTCGCCGAGGTGCACGACGCGATCGAGGAGGCCGCCGGGGGCGTCAACGTCTGGGGCGGCGCGCTCGCCCCGCGCGGGATCGACCGGCCGGGCACGGGGCGCGACACGCACTCGCCGACGACCTTCCTTCGCGACCTCGGCGCCGCGTACCGCGCGAGCGGACGCGACGAGCCGCCGCTCGACGGCCTCGCCTTCCATCCGTACCCGGCGAGCTCGAGCGTCCCGCCCGACCGCCCGACGCATCCCGACTCGAAGTCGATCGGGCTCGCCGACTACGAGGAGAAGCTGCGCCCGCTTCTCGACGAGGCATTCGGGCCCGGGCTGCCCGTGCTGTACGGCGAGCTCGGCGTCGAGACGGCGATCCCGGCGGAGAAGGCCTCGCTCTACACGGGCGAGGAGCCGGGCGACCCCGTCGACGAGGCGACCCAGGCCCGCTTCTACCGTCGCGCAATCGAGCTCGCCGCCTGCCAGGAGGGCGTCGCCGGGCTGCTCCTCTTCCACTCCCACGACGAGCCCGCGCTGACCGGTTTCCAGTCGGGCGTCTACTACGTCGACGGGACGCCGAAGGCGAGCCTGGTGCCGGTCCGGGAGGCCCTGGAACGTACGATGTGCCCGTGAGCGAGACCGCCGCGGGCCAGTACGTCGCCTACACCTTCTACAAGGCCGACCCCGCCTGGCGCCGGCTCCCCGTCGAGGAGCGAGCGGCGATGAAGGACGCGTTCGCCGAGGTGGTCGAGAGCTGGAGCGAGCGCTTCGAGCACCTCCGCGCCTACTCGACGGCCGGCGTCCGCCCCGACTGCGACCTCTTCCTCTGGAAGATCACCGAGCGCTACGCCGACCTGGGCGAGCTCGGCGCCGCGCTGAACGCCACCGCGCTCGCCGGCTGGCTCGAGACGCCGTACAACTACCTGGCGACGACGAAGGCCTCGCCGTACACGCAGGCTCGGCGCCCCCGCAAGATCGTGCCGAAGGGCTCGCCGTACCTCGTCGTCTACCCGTTCGTGAAGGTGCGGCCCTGGTACGCGCTGCCGCTGGACGACCGCCAACGCGCGATGGACGAGCACATCCGGATCGGGCGCGAGTTCGAGTCGATCCACAACCACACGACGTACTCGTTCGGGATCGACGACCAGGAGTTCATGACCGCGTTCGAGTGCGAGGAGCCGTCCGACTTCATGCACCTGATGCTGACGCTGCGCGAGAGCGAGGCTTCCGCCTACACCGAGCGGGACACGCCGATCTTCGTCGGCGAGGGGATGACGATCCGCGCCGCCCTCGACGCGCTCGACGGCGCCTCGGCGCGGGTTCGCGCGTGACCGTCCGCCGCGCCGCGCTCGCAGTGCTCGCGGCGGCCGCGCTCGCCGGCTGCGGCGGCGGCGGCGAGGCGGGCGCGGGCGCGCCCGCACCGGAGGCGCAGCCCGCCGGCGACGGGGTCGAGGAGCTCGCGAACGTGCTCGACCTCCGCTCGGCGTTCGAGGCGGACGCCGGGAAGACGCGCGTCCTCCTCACCTTCTCCCCCACCTGAAGCACCTGCATCGCCGGAGCCCGTTGGGTCCGGGACAACGTCCTCGGCGCCGAGCCGTCGGACGGCGTGCGCTTCTACGTCGTCTGGCTCAACCAGCGCTCCACCGACGCGCGCCACACGATCGACGCGTCGACGCTGGCCGACCCGCGCGTCAGCCAGTGGTGGGACGGAGAGGCCGTGATCGGCAGGTGGCTGGCCGACGTCGACCTGGGCGGGCTCGGCTACTCCGGGATCGTCTACGACACCTACTACGTCTTCGGCCCGGAGGCGGCGTGGGCCGACGTCCCCGGACCGCTCGCCGGCTCGGGCGTGCCGGTGATCTCCCGCGGCGAGGAGCTGCTCGCCGCGATCCGCGCTCAGCCGTAGCGGTGCTCTTCCCGCCAAGTGCGCACGATCGCGTAGGCGCAGAGGATCAGGACGAGGAAGAACGCGAGCGCGTCGCGGCCGGACGGGCGCAGCCCGATGAACGCCCCGATGTCGACGACGGCGAGGACGACGGCCGCGTAGAAGACGTTCCGGCTTCGGTCCGACCACGTCTCGATGTCGCCCCGCTTCTCGCGCCAGAGCAGGACGAGGAAGAACGCGATCGCGAGGAAGAAGGCGATCCTGAGCAGGCCGCCGACGGTCGCGAGCACCGGCTCGAGCGAGAGCACGACGACGACCAGCGTGACGAGGATGATGATCCCGAACCCGCGAATCGTCGGGTTCAGCTCGGCGAAGAAGCGCTTCACGAGCCGGTCATGAAGGCGCGGACGGCAAGGGCGGCGGCGAGGAGCGACATGCCGGCGAACCAGAGCAGGCGCTTCGGCCCCTGTGCGGGGGCGTAGATCCAGGGCGCGAGGATCGCGCCGAGCGCGAGCGAGCCGTAGACGTAGTGGAGCTCGTCGGTCGCCTGCCTGTCGTCGGAGAGGAGCAGCAGCCCGAGCGCGACCTGCGCCACGAGCAGCGTCTGGGCGAGCGCGAGCAGGTGCGCGAGCAGGCGCCCTGCCCCGCGCTTCCGCCAGTAGACGAGCCCGCCGACCAGCGCCGCGAGCGCGGGGACGCCGACCACGAGGAAGGCGAGGGTCTCGTGGGCGGTTAGCATCGCACCGGAATCTAACGGGAGGAGATCACGTGGTCGAGGAAGGCAAGCCCGCACCGGACTTCGAGCTGACGAGCGACTCCGGTGAGACCGTGAAGCTGTCCGAGCTGAAGGGCAAGCCGGTCGTCCTCTACTTCTACCCCAAGGACGACACCCCGGGGTGCACGACGCAGGCCTGCGGCATTCGCGACGCCTGGGGCGAGTTCGAACGCGCGGGCGCGGTCGTGCTCGGCGTCAGCCCCGACGACGAGCAGTCGCACGTCGAGTTCAAGGAGAAGTACGACCTGCCGTTCACGCTGCTGGCCGACACCGACCACTCGACCGCCGAGGAGTACGGCGTCTGGAAGGAGAAGACCTTCGCCGGCAACACGTACATGGGCGTCGAGCGCTCGACCTTCGTGATCGACGCCGAGGGCAACGTGGCGAGGGAGATGCGGAGCGTGAAGGCGGACACGCACGCCGACGACGTGCTGGCGGCGCTCGGCTCCAGCTCCTGAGCGCCCTCCCTCCCCGGCTCGCGGAGGCGATCGAGGAGCTCGTCGCGCGCGCCGGCGGCTCGGTCGGGGCGGAGGTCGAGCGGCTCTCGGCCGCGTACCGGGGCGACGAGCGCTCGCGCGCGGCGCGCACGCCCGCGCAGGTGGCGGCGTACCTCGCCTACCGCGCGCCGGCGACGTTCGCGGCCGCCGCTGCGGTGTTCCGCCAGGTCGCTGTGCAGCGGCCGGGGTGGCGGCCGCGGTCGCTGCTCGACGCCGGCGCGGGGCCGGGCGTCGCCGCCTGCGCGGCGCTCGAGGCGTGGCCGTCGCTCGCGGCCGTGACGCTGGTCGAGGCGGAGCCGGAGATGATCGCCGCCGGCCGCGAGCTCGTTCCCTCCGGCGAGTGGATCCGCGGCGACCTGCGCGACGCGCGCGGCCCGGCCGACCTCGTGCTCGCCTCGTACGTGCTCGGCGAGCTCGACGACGCCGGCGCGGCACTCCAGCTCTGGGAGCAGTCGGCCGACACGGTCGCGTTCGTCGAGCCCGGCACGCCCGCCGGCTACCGGCGGATCCTCGCGGCGCGCGCCGCCGTGATCGCCGCGGGCGGGTACACGGTCGCACCGTGCCCGCACGACCTCCCGTGCCCCCTCCCCGCCGACGACTGGTGCCACTTCGCCGTCCGGCTCCCGCGCTCGAAGCTCCACCGCCGCGCGAAAGGCGTCGAGCTCGGCTACGAGGACGAGAAGTTCTCGTACGCCGTCCTGAGCCGCGAGCCGGTCGCAAAGGCGCCCGCGCGCATCATCCGCCGGCCGCAGATCCGCTCCGGCCACGTCAACCTCGTCACATCAGAGCCCGACGGCATTCACGTGCGAACGGTGAGCCGGCGGGCAGGCCCGCTCTTCAAGGAAGCGAAAGACGCGGCCTGGGGCGACGCGGTCGGTTTTGCCTTGGAAGAAACAGCCGGCCGAAGGCCGTCCTAGCCGGCGGCCGGGCTTTGCCCGGCCGCTTCGGCAAGGGAGGTGCGGATGAGAGGACTTGAACCTCCACGCCCCGAAGGGCACACGGACCTGAACCGTGCGCGTCTACCAATTCCGCCACATCCGCGCGGAGGGACAGTGTAGCCGGGAGCCGTAACACGGTTTTCACACCTCTCGCCTACGATGCCGCCGTGCGCCGGGGTCTCCTGATCAGCCTGCTCTGCCTGCTCGTGCTCGCGACCGGATCGGCGCGGGCGGAGCGGGCCGTTCCCGCCGGCGACCTCGTCGAGGTCGTCGTCGCGCTCGACCAGCGGCCGCTCGCGACGACGCGCTGGGCGGCCGGACGGCAGCTCCAGGCGCGCACGCTCGCCTCCGCGCAGGCCACGGTCGCGACGAGCATCGAGCGCGCGATCCCCGCAGCGCAGATCCGCTGGCGCTACCGCCTCGTCGCGAACGGGATGGCCGTCGTCGTCCCCCGCTCGCAGCTCGACCGGCTGACCGCGCTCCCGGGCGTGGCGAAGGTCTACCCGAGCGTGCGCTACCGCTCGCAGCTCGACCGCGGCCCGCAGCAGATCGGCGCGCCGGCGCTCTGGGGCCCCGGGCTCGCGAACGCGGGGCAGGGGCTGAAGATCGGGATCATCGACGAGGGGATCGACCAGACCCATCCGCTCTTCTCCCCGGCCGGCTACACGATGCCCGCTGGCTACCCGAAGGGCCAGGCCGCCTACACGACCGCCAAGGTGATCGTCGCCCGCGCCTTCCCGCCCGCGCAGCCGAAGTGGAGGCACGCGTCGAAGCCGTTCGACCCGGAGCACTCCTCGCACGGGACGCACGTCGCCGGGATCGCCGCCGGCAACGAGAACACGCTCGCCGAGGGCAACCGCATCTCGGGCGTCGCGCCGCGCGCGTACCTCGGCAACTACAAGGCGCTGACGATCCCGACCGACGCGGACGTCGGCCTCGACGGCAACTCCCCCGAGCTCGTCGCTGCGATCGAGGCGGCGGTCGCGGATGGGATGGACGTGATCAACCTGTCGCTCGGCGAGCCCGAGATCGAGCCCTCCCGCGACATCGTCGTCCAGGCGCTCGGCGCCGCCGCCCGCGCCGGCGTGGTGGCGGTCGTCGCCGCCGGCAACGACTACGAGCAGTTCGGCCGCGGCTCTGTCGGCTCGCCCGGGTCGGCCCCGGACGCCATCACCGTCGGCGCCGTCTCGACGACGCGCAGCGGCGCCGACGACGTCGTCGCCTCTTTCTCCTCCAGCGGCCCGACACCGCTCTCGCTCCGGCTCAAGCCGGAGGTGAGCGCGCCGGGCATCGCAATCCTCTCGGCCGCGCCGGGCGGGAGCTACGTCGCGCTCTCCGGGACGAGCATGGCGGCGCCGCACGTCGCGGGAGCGGCCGCGCTGCTGCTCCAGCGCCACCCGGACTGGACGCCCGCGCAGGTGAAGTCTGCGCTCGCGCTCACCGGCGACGCGGCCTTCGCCGACGAGCTGAAGGCGCAGGAGCTCGCGACCGTCCGCGGCGGGGGCGGCGTGGTCAACCTCCCGCGCGCCGATACCCCGCTCCTCTTCGCCGACCCGGTCGCTCTCTCGTTCGGCCTGCTCGGCCCGCAGCGGACGGTGACGAGCCAGGTCGCGCTGACGGACGCGGGCGGCGGTGCGGGCGAGTGGAGCGTCGCCGTCGAGCGGCAGACCCCCGCCGCCGGCGTGACGGTGTCGGCGCCGGCGACGGTGACCGTCCCCGGCCCGCTGCCGGTGACGGTCGTGACCGGCCCCGCCCCCGACATCGAGCACTCCGGCTACGTCGTGCTCACGCGCGGCGGCGAGCACAGGCGCATCTCCTACTGGTTCCGCACGGGCGTGCCCACGCTCGGAAGCGTCAAGCGAACGGTCCTCCGAGGGCCGGGCACGTACAAGGCGACGACGAAGGGTGGCACGTCCCGCGTCACCCGCTACCGCTATCCGGAACGCCCGGTCGGGTTCGGCTTCTCGACCGAGCTCCCGGGCCCTGAGCGCGTCTACCGGATCACGCTCGCCCGGCCCGCCCTGAACTTCGGGGTCGCGATCACGAGCCGCGCCCGCGGCGTCCTGGTCGAGCCGCGGGTCGTCCATGCGGGCGACGAACGCCGGCTCACCGGCTATCCCGCCCTGCCCTTCAACCTCAACCCGTACCTGCGCATCTTCGGCGACCGCGTGCTCGCCGCCGGAACGATCCTGCCGGCGGCCGGCGCCTACGACATCGTCTTCGACAGCCCGTCGGCCGCGCGGGCGGGCGCGTTCACGTTCCGCTACTGGGTGAACGACGCGACGCCGCCGGCCGCCACCCTCCGCACGCGGACGGTGAAGCGGGGCGCTCCGCTCCTCGTCGTCGTCTCAGACCGCGGTGCGGGCGTCGACCCGGGCTCCCTCGTCGTCACCGTCGACGGGCAGGAGCAGCGGCCGAGCTACGCCGCCGGCCGCGTGCGCATCCCGACGACCGGCCTCCGCCCCGGGCGGCATGCGCTCAGGCTCCAGGTCTCGGATTACCAGGAATCCCGCAACATGGAGAACGTCGCGAGGATCCTGCCGAACACGCGCGTGCTCCAGACGACCTTCGTCGTCCGCTAGCTGCGACGGTCCTTCTCCTCGATCGTCGGCAGCTCCGCGAGGTCGCGCTGGACGCTCGCCGCGAACTCCTCCTCTTCCGACCGGACCAGCGTCAGGCTCGCCTTGCGCCGGCTCCGCTCGCGTGCCCGCCGGGCGTCCGCGCCGACGAGACCGCCGACGCGCGGCCACTCCGCGGCGAGCACGACGGCGACCGCCAGGGCGAGCAGGACGATCCAGGGCCAGCTCACACCGAAAGTGTACCCCCGGAAAACCCTGGGCTACAGTGGCCGCATGACCCGCGCCGTCCGCGCCGCCAGCGTCCTCGCGGCAGCCGCCCTCGCCGCGCCCGCGCTCGCGCACGCAGAGGAGCGGACGCTCACGTTCACCACCGCCGCGATCTCGGTCGAGGGCTACGGCGTTGCGCAGCAGCCGATGCTCGCCGAGTCGCCGAACGTGGACGGCTACGTCGTCGGGATGGAGGCCGAGGTCGTCGACGCGCAGGGCCGCGTCCAGGGACGCGACAAGGTGATGCTGCACCACATCGTCTTCGCCAAGATCGGCGTCCCTGACTACACGTGCGGCGGCGCGGCGGAGCGCTTCTTCGCCGAGGGCGAAGAGCGGCTGGCGCTCTCGCTTCCGCGCGGCTACGGCTACGCCAACAAGGCGACCGACCGCTGGGGGCTCCTCTACATGCTGATGAACCACAAGCCGCAGCGGCTGAACGGGTACATCCGCTACACCGTCCGCTACGTGACCGGCGAGGCGCTGACGCCGGTGAAGCCGATCTGGCTCGACGTCCGCAACTGCAGCGGCCCCGACCCCGTGTTCGACGTCCCCGGCGGCGGCAAGAGGTTCTCCACCTTCACGAAGACCACCGACTTCACGATGCCGGAGAGCGGCCGGCTCGTCTCGGGCGGCGGCCACCTGCACGGCGGCGGCCTCCGGGTGGAGCTGCGGAACACCACCTGCCGGACGACGCCGTTCGCGTCACGCCCGACCTGGGGCGGCCCGATCCCGAAGCCGATCCTGCACGAGCCCGGGCCGACGAAGATGTCGTCGTTCCGCTCGACCGAGGGGATTCCCGTCGCGAAGGGGCAGAGGCTCCGGCTCGCTGCGGTCTACGACAACTCGGCGCCGCACACGCGCGCGATGGGGATCATGCTGCTGTTCCTCGCGCCCGGCGCCGTCGAGGGCTGCGGCCCGACACCGCCGCTCGAGGTCGACCTCGGCCGGCCCTCCGCCCCGCCCGCCTTCACGATGCCGCTGCCCCGAGCGCCGAAAGGCCCCGTCTCGAGAGCCACGTCGACCTACGTCGGCGACTTCCGCTACGGCGCCGAGCGGATCCTGCTCAAGCGCGGCCAGACCTTCACGTGGCGCTTCATGGGCCAGTTCCAGCACGACGTCACGGTCATCGGCGGCCCGGTCGGCTTCTCGGCGCCGTGGACGACGAGCGGCGTCTTCCGGCACCGCTTCGCGAAGGCGGGCACCTACCGCATCTTCTGCTCCCTGCACCCGGCGAAGATGGTGCAGCAGATCACGGTGCGCTAGCCGGCAGGGGCGAGCGTGTCCGCCGCGAGCGGGACGAGCTCGAAGCGGTCGACGTCGACGAGGCCGTGGTCTGTGAGCTTCAGGCTCGGGATCACCGAGAGCGCGAGGAAGGCGAGCGACTGGAACGGAGACTCGACCTCGGAGCCGAGCGCGTGCACCGCGGCGACCGTCGCCTCGCTGGCCGCGATCACCTCCGCGAGCGGCCGGTCGGAGACCAGCCCGGCCACGGGGAGCGGCAGCTCGGCGTCGACGCCGCCGGCGTCGACGACGACGAGCCCGCCTCCGAGCTCGACGACGCGCGCGACCGCCGCCGCCATGTCCTCGTCCGTCATGCCGACGACGACCAGGTTGTGCGCGTCGTGGGAGAAGGTCGAGGCGAACGCGCCGCGCTCGAGCCCGAAGCCCCTGACGAAGCCGAGCCCGATCCGGCCCGTGCCGAGGTGGCGCTCGATCACGGCGATCTTGGCGAGGTCGCGCTCGGGATCGGCGTCCGCCCGGGGGAGCTCCTCGACGAGAGAGTCGGTCACGATCTGGCCGGGGACGAGACCGATCACGCGGGCGCGGCCCCCCTCCCACTCGACGTGGAAGTCGGCGGCGGCCACCGGGCGGACGCGGACGCTCTGGGTCACCCACTCGGGCACCGGCGTCGGCGGGATCTCGTCGACGGCCCGCCCGCGCTTGAGCACGATCTCCGGCACGAAGCGCTCGAGGTCGGGCAGGAGGAGCAGGTCGGCCTGGTAGCCGGGCGCGATCGCGCCGAGCGTCTCGAGGCCGTGCCAGAGCGCCGGGTGATGCGACGCCATCACGAGCGCGTCGGCGGGCGCGATCCCGTACGCGACCGCGTCGCGAACGATCGCGTTGACGTGCCCGTCCCCGGCGATGTGCTCGGGCTCGCGGTCGTCGGTGCAGAAGGCCATCCGCGACGGGCCGAACTCGGCCACGAGCGGCGCCAGCGCGCGCAGGTTCTTCGCCGCCGACGCCTCGCGGATCAGCAGCCACATGCCGGCCCGCAGCCGCTCGCGCCCCTCCTCGGCGGTGAAGGCCTCGTGGTCGGAGCGGATCCCGGCCGCCGCGTAGGCCTGGAGCGCGTGACCGAGCACGCCGGGAGCGTGCCCGTCGACGCGGTGCGCGCCCCGGACGGCGAGCTTCGCGAGCTCGCTGTCCGCGCCCGAGATCACCCCGGGGAAGTTCATCATCTCGGCGAGCCCGATCACCCGCTTGCGCCGGAGCAGGCTCTCGAGGTCGCCGGGCGTGAAGGCGCGCCGCGGCGACTCGAAGCCCGACGCCGGCACGCAGGAGGAGGCGGTGAAGAAGACGTCGAGCGGCAGTCCGTCGCAGACGTCGACGAGCCAGTGGACGCCGTCGGTGCCGAGCACGTTCGCGATCTCGTGCGGGTCGGCGACGACGGCGGTCGTGCCGAGCGGCAGCACGAGGCGCGCGAACTCGGACGGGAGCAGCTTCGACGTCTCGATGTGCACGTGCGCGTCGATGAAGCCCGGGACGATCCAGGCCCCGTCCGCGTCGAGCGTCTCGGCGCCCTCGTACGAGCCGAGGCCGGCGACGACGCCGTCGCAGACCGCGACGTCGACGTCGAGCCACTCCCGCGTGAAGACGCTGAGCACGCGCCCGCCGCGGACGACGAGGTCGGCGGGCTCGTCGCCCCTCGCGACGGCCAGGCGCCGCTTCAGGAGTTCACCGTTCGCGTCGATATTCAAGTATGAGCATGAACGCGCAGCTGCTGGTCGGCTACGCCGTCCTCTGGATCGTGCTGCTGAGAGCCCTGCTCGCGCGCGCGCGGGTGCTCCCGCCGGAGTGCCCTCGCTGCGGCCTGCTCTTCGAGCGCCGCGAGCTCGGCGGCACGATCTGCACCTGCGAGCGCTAGAACACCTTCATCGGCAGGCGCGAGAGCGGCTCCCCTCCGCCGTCGCCGACGAGCCACGTGTCCTGCATGTAGAGGCAGGCCCTCCCGTCCGGCGCGATCGCGTGCGGGTGCATCGAGAGCACCATCCCGGAGCGGAGCACGGTCTCCAACCCCTCCCCGACGCGCGGGTGCTCGATCATCGTCATCCCGATCGAGTGGCCGGTGACGTGGCCGAGGTGGAAGCCGCGGTCGTGGAATCCCTTCGAGACGGCTCGGTGGACGTCGTGCGCGGTCGCCCCGTCGCGCATCGCCTCGCGCGCGGCCGCGTGGTACTCCTCGTACGCCTCGACCATCGGCTCGACCTCCGCGGGCACCCGCCCGATCGCCCGTGAGACCTCGACCCAGTGCATCCCCGGCCCCGCGATCTCGAGCGACGGGAGGACGAAGTCGCCGAGGATCGTCTCCTGCTTCGCGATCCCGAACTCCGGCCCGATCAGGACCATGTTCATCGTCAGCCGGCCGCAGCCGCGCTCGACGAAGAGCTGCTCCGCCGGGGCCATCACCTCGGCCGCGCTCCTGCCGGGCTCGTACGCGGCGAGGAACGCCTCGAAGCCGTCCTCGTTGATCCGCACGCTCTCGCGTACCGACTCGAGCTCGGCCTCGCTCTTGACCGCGCGCGCGAGGTCGAACTCCGCGTCGAAGGGCACGAGGTCCGCACTGCCCTCGAGGGCGCGGAAGTCGCGCACGGTCATGATGTAGTCGAGCCCGTAGACGCCGACGCGCTTCCAGCCGCGGTCGCGCGCGGTCGCGGCGATGTGCTCCCCCGGGCGGTCGTGGAAGACCTGCTCGAGCTGGGCCGTCCCGTGCTCGCCGACGTAGCGCGCCTCGGTCGGGAAGACGATCTGCGCCTCCCCGTGCGCCGGGACGACGACGTACGCGTACCGGTGCACGATCTGGAAGCCGGAGAGGTAGGTGACCGACCCCTCGAAACCGCTGTACTCGCTGCCCGAGACGATCAGCGCATCCAGGTGCGCCTCCGCCATCGCGGCGCGGACGTTCGCGTACCGGCGCTCTAGCTCTGCGTCCACGCTGCTTCAACTCCTTTGATCAGGGCCACGACGGCCTCGTTGAGCGGTGTCGCCACCCCGTGCTCGCGCCCGAAGCGGACGATGCCGCCGTTCAGGTAGTCAACCTCGGTGAGGCGGTGCGCCTCGACGTCCTGCAGCATCGAGGCCTTGTGGTCGTAGGCGACCTCGGGCCTCGCGGCGTGGTCGATCAGCGCCTCCGGGTCGGCGTCGAGCTCGATCCCCTGCGCGGCCGCGACCGCCTTCCCCTCGTCGACGAGCCCGGTGACGAGCGCGCGCAGGTCCGGACGCTCGCAGACGCGGCCGTGCGTGAGGCCGGTGAGCGCGCCGATCGGGTTCGTCGAGGCGTTGAAGATCACCTTTCGCCATTGCGCGCCGCGCGCATCCTCGACCGCGGCGGCCGGCATCCCGCCGCGGGTACACGCCTCGGCCAGGCGCTCGATCTCCTCCCGGCTCGCCGGGCTCGGCTCGAACGGGCCGAAGGTCGTGTCGCCCTTCACGTCCCACTGCACGACACCCGGCTCGAGGATCTTCCCCGCCGGGAACGTCGTGCCGCGGATCACGCGCGCAACGTGCGGGGCGATCGTCTCCTCGTTGCCGACACCGTTCTGCACCGAGGCGACGGCGCCGTCGGCAAACGCGCCGGCCGTCTCCCGGATCGCGGCCTCGGTGTGCATCGCCTTCGTCGCGACGATCCCGAAGTCGCAGGCGGGCAGCTCACGCGCGTCGCTCGTCGCCCGGATCCGGGTCGCGTGCACCTCCCCCGCGCCCGTCAGCCGCAGCCCGCGCTCGTTGATCGCGTCCACGTGCGGCTGCGCGAGGTCGTACGCCCACACCTCGACGTCGTCGAGCAAGGCGAGGTTGGCGGCGAAGAGCGACCCGACCGCGCCGCAGCCGACGACGCAGACTCTCATGCGGCCCTCCTGCGCGGAAGCCGCAGCTCGCGGCCGCCGGTGATCCCGGACGGGCGCAGGATCAGCACCAGCGCCATCAGCGCGCCGACGACAACCAGCCGCGTGCCCGTCGGCACGTCGAGCGTGAAGCCCACGTTCACGCCCTGCTCCGCCTTCCCGAGGAAGGAGTCGAGCCCGCTCACGGCGAGGGCGCCCACGACAGCTCCCCAGAGGCTCGTGACGCCGCCCACCACGAGCATCGCGAGCGTGACGAACGTGAGCTCCAGGTACACCTGCTCGGTCGTGATCGAGCCGAGCATGTGGACGAGGAGGCCGCCCGCGAAGCCGGCGAGGGCGCCGGAGAGCGTGAACGCCCAGAGCCGCTGGCGGTGGACGTCGATCCCGGCCGCCTGCGCGGCGGCAGGATCCTCACGCGTCGCGCGCAGCATGCGCCCGAGCCGGCTCCGTCCGTACACGAAGGCGACGAGCAGGACGACGAGCACGCCGACCGTCGCCTGCAACGGCCCGGTCGTCTCGGGCACCAGCGAGAGCGTCGTCGCGCCGGGGCCGATCTTCGTCCACTCGCGCAGGAGGTTGTGCGTGATCTCGAGCACGGCGAAGGTCGCGATCCCGGCGGCGAGGCCGGACAGCCGCATCAGCGGCATCCCGACGAGGAACGCGAAGATGCCGCCCACGGCGGCGGCGAGCAGAAGCGACGTCACGTTTCCGATCGTGTGGTCCCGGAGCACGGGAAAGAGCCCCGGCAGCACCGACCCCTTGAGCGCCGACGGGACCGTCAGCACGCCGGCGGCGAACGCGCCGACCGCCACGAAGCTGATCTGCCCGAACGAGAGCACGCCGGAGTTGCCGACGAAGACGTAGATCGCGACGACCATCGCGACCGCCACGAGGGCGTTCAGGAAGTGGATCTCGTTCGAACGCGACGCCAGCGACGCCGCGACCCCCACCGCGACGACGAGCAGGGCCGGCACGAGCAGCTGCGCGAACGAGTCGAGCCGTTCGGTCACACCCGCTCCACGACGGCCGTCCGGCCGGGGGCGAAGAGCCCGCCGGGCCGGAAGATGAGCACGAGCACCACGAGCGCGAACACCGCCGACGGGAGGAAGACGGTGTGCTCGGTCGGCAGGGCGCCGTTGATCACGCCCGTGGCGAAGCCGATCGCAAACCCTCCGAGGGTCGCCGTCCAGAGCCGGTCGATGCCGCCGACGACCACGCCGACGAGCACGACGATCGTCTCCTTGAGCGCGAAGCCGGGGGTCACGAGCGGCGCCTGGATCGTGAGGATGACCGCCACGATTGCCGCCAGCACGCCCGAGAGGAAGACGGCGAAGGCGATCACCACGTTCGCCCGCACCCCCAGGAGGCGGGCCGTCTGGAAGTCTGCGGCGGCCGCGCGCATGTGCAGGCCGAGGGTCGTCCGCGCCAGCATGAGCGCGAGCAGGCCGAGCGAGACGGCCGCGACGGCGATCGCCACGAGCGTCACCTTGCGAACGTCGACGCCCGCGATCGTGACGGCCTGACGCAGCCCGCCGACGGACGCCGCGGCCTCGCCGATCGTCCCGTCGCGGAGATCGACGATGCGGGCGATCGCCTGGAGCAGGAACGCGATCGCGAAGGTGGTCACCAGCATCACCGCCGGCGACGCGCTGCGGAGCGGGCGGAAGACGGCGCGCTCGAGCGCCATCGTCAGCACGAGGACGACGCCGAGGCACATGAGGAGGCGCGCGCCGACAGGCCAGCCGGAAGTGAACGCGAGCGTGTACGCCCCGGCCATCACGAGCTGGCCGTACGCGAAGTTGACGAGCCTCAGGACGCCGAAGACGAGGCCGATGCCGACCGCCATCAACGCGAAGACGGCGCCGAGGCCGACTGCGTCGACCAGCGTCTGCGCGTCCACCGCTGCGACGAGCCCGGCACTCATGCGAGATAGGCCGCGATCATCTTGTCGGTGTCGGCCGAGTCCGCCCGGGTCAGAGTCGAATGCAGCCGGCCGTTCGCGAGCACGTACGTGCGGTCGGCGAACGCGACGGTGCGCTGCGCCCGCTGCTCGACGAGCAGGACGGTGACACGGCGCTCCCGGATCGTGGCGAGCGCCTCGAAGACGACGTCGACGAGCCCCGGTGCGAGCCCGAGCGACGGCTCGTCGAGGAGCAACAGGTCCGGGTCGGCCATCAGCGCCCGCGCGATCGCCAGTTGCTGCTGCTGGCCGCCCGAGAGAGCGCCGGCCTGGCGGCGGCGGAAGTCGGCCAGCATCGGAAAGAGGCCGTAGACGTCCTGCAATCGCTCGGAGGCGCCGTTGCCGCGCGCCGCCGCGAGCCCGAGCCGCAGGTTCTCCTCGACGCTGAAGCCGCCGAAGATGCGGCGGCCCTCCGGCACGAGCGCG
Source organism: Gaiellaceae bacterium (assembly GCA_035514455.1). GTDB lineage: Bacteria > Actinomycetota > Thermoleophilia > Gaiellales > Gaiellaceae > Gaiellasilicea. The sequence continues at coordinate 18,460 of DATKBA010000143.1, forward strand.
ACGCCGGCGCGCGCGACGGCCTCCGGGCTGCGGCCGCGCAGCGGCTCTCCGCGAAGACGGATCTCGCCCGCGGCCGGCGGCAGCAGGCCCATGATCGCGTGCAGCGTGGTCGACTTGCCGGCGCCGTTCGGGCCGATCAGGCCGACGATCTCGCCCTCGTGGACCGCGAGCGTCAGCGCGCGCACGGCCGCGACGCGCCCGTGACGCACCTCGAGCCCGTCGAGCTCGAGCAGCGGCCGCGTCACGTCGCCTCCCCCACGGCGCTGTCGCCGAGGTACGCGGCGGTGACGTCCAGGTTCGCCCGGATCTCGGCCGGCGTCCCCTCTGCGATCGTCGCTCCCTGGTCGAGCACGTGGATGCGGTCGCACACGTCCATAATCAGCGCCATGTTGTGGTCGATCAGGAGCACGCCGGCGCGGTGCTCGTCCCGTACTGCCCGGACGGCCGCGGCGAACTCGGGCGTCTCCGCCTCGGGAAGCCCGGCCGCGGGCTCGTCCATCAGCACGTAGCTCGGCTCCGTCGCCAGCGCGCGGGCCACCCCGAGCCGTCTCTCGTCCCCGTGTGCCAGCGACGACGCCTGATCCAGCTGCCGGGACGCGAGGCCGAGCAGGTCGAGCAGCTCGTCGGCCCGCCGCCGCGCCTCACGGGGCGCCGCACCCACGCCGAGCGCCGCGACCTCGACGTTCTCGCGCACGCTCAGGGCGCCGAAGGAGCGGCTGTGCTGAAACGTCCGCGCGAGGCCGGCGCGCCCGCGGCGGTGCGGGCTCCACCGCGTGATGTCCTTCCCGTCGAGCTCGACCGTGCCGGCCGTCGGCAGGTCGAACCCCGTGAGGACGTTCACCAGCGTCGACTTGCCGGCGCCGTTCGGGCCGATCAGTCCCACGACCTCGTGGCGGTGCAGCTCGAGCGACACTCCCCGTAGCGCCTGCACGCCCGTGAACCAGCGGGCCACGGAGGACGCCCGAAGCGTTCCGGGCGCCTCCTCCGTGGCTGCAGCGACCGCGTCGGTCACCCCGTCAGTTCGGGGACGACCTTCGCAGTGACGGGACCGACGTAGCTCCCCTCGTTGTTCTCGATCTTGATCACGCGGTACTCGCGGCCGAACACGGTGTGCAGCTCGTCCGAGAAGTTCACGTTGCCCGAGATCGTCTCGACCTGCTCGAACTGCTCCATCTCCGCTGCGAGCGCCGCGCCGTCCGTCGAGCCGCCGGCCCGCTCGATCGCCTCGACGACGCCGTCGATCGCGGCGGCGCCGGTGACGAAGCCGCCCGTGCCCGGTGGCGAACCGCCTTCGGTCAGGGCCTCGATCAGCCCCCTGACGTCCTCGCTCGGATCGTCCCCGAACACGGACGCAAAGGTGACCGCGTAGTAGTTCGTCACGGGCGGATTCTGCGTCACCCAGTAGGTGCCGTCGCCGGCCCACGAGTTGAGGATCGGCGTGTCGTTGCCGAGTGAGCGGATGCCCGAGACGAGCGCGGGGAGCTCCGCGAAGGCGGTCGAGGTGACGATCACGTCCGCGGTCGCCGAGTTGAGCCGGCTCACGGCGGCGTCGACGTTGTTCGCGCCGGTCGCATAGGTTTCCCGCGCGACGACCTCGCCCCCGAGCTCGGTGAAGCGCGAGTCGAACGCCTCGACGACGTTCTTGAAGTAGACCAGCAGCGTGTTCGTCGCCAGCGCGGCCGACCTCCATCCCTGCTCCCACGCGAACTCCGCCATCGCGGAGCCCTCGTCCTGCGCGGCGTTGCCGTAGCTGAACGCCAGCTCACCCTGCTCGCCGAAGCGCTTCGGTCCCATCTGGTCGGTCCCGATGCAGGGCGCGATGGCGAGCTTCCCGTTGGAGGTGGCCTCCTGCACGACCGGAGTCGCGAAGTCGACGTCGCACGTCACGAACATGATCTCGGCGCCACCGTCGAGCAGAGTCGCGGCGCACGCCTTCGCCTTGGCCGGGTCGTTGTTCTGCGTGTCGCAGGTGTCGATGCGCAACTCCCGGCCGCCCACGCCGCCGGCTGCGTTCAGCTCGTCGACGCGGATCTTCGCCGCCGCGAGCGCCGGCCCGTCGAACGGCGCCATGTTGCCACTCGAGTCGAACGCCCAGCCGATCACGATTGGCTCCGTGCTCTCCGGCTCCTCTTCCTCGGTCACGGCCTCCGTCGTCGCCCCGGCGGCCGGCTCGTCGTCGTCGCCGCCGCAGGCGGTGACGGTGAGCGCGAGCAGCAGCACGAGCAGCGCGGCGAGCGCACCCAGTCGCGTACGTGTCATTCTCGTCTCCCTTCGGATTCCCTGGTCAACTTCCAGCCCTCTTCCTTCGCCTTGATCAGGCGGTACAGCGTCTCGTGCAGCGGCACGGGCACGCCGAGCCGCTCCGCCTCGCGGACGAGCGAGCCCGTGATCAGGTCGATCTCGGTCGGCCGCCGCGCCTCCACGTCTTCGAGCATCGACGGGTAGTGCGCGCTGCCGCGCCGCGTCGCGAGCACGTTCATCTCCCACGGGTCCTCGTGCAGCTCGATCCCGGCCGCCGCGGCCACCGCCTTGCCCTCGTCGACGAGCGCGTGGACGAGGTGGCCGAGGTCCTCCGGCCGCTCCTCGGCGGCGAAGTGCGGGTCGTGCGGGAGGCCCGTCAGCGCGGCGACGGCGTTCACGGTCGCGTTGAAGATCAGCTTCGACCACTGCGCCGGCTTCAGGTCGGGGAACGCCCGCGCCTTCAGGCCCGAGCGCTCGATCAGGTCGGCGAGCTCCTCCACCCGATCGTACGCGATCCCGTTGTACGGGCCGAGCCAGGTTTCGGTGTCGAGGATGTATTCGACGTGCGTGTCGTCGTGGCGGGTGCCGCTCATGAACGTGACGCCGGAGACGAGCGGCCAGTCGCCGTGGCGGCGGACGACCTGCTCGGCGCCGAGGCCGTTCTGGACGGTGACGACGGTGGCCTCCGGGAAGCGGCCGGCGAGCGAGCGCGCGGCGGCGTCCAGCCCCGTCGCCTTCGTCGCCACGATCGCGACGTCCGGCGGCGGCAGCTCGGCGGGGTCGTCGGTCGCGTGGACGCGGCCGGTGAAGGACGCGCGGCCGCTCACCTCGAGGCCGCTCTCCTCGAGCGCGCGGGCGTGCTCGGGCCGGCGCGTCAGCACCCAGACGTCGGCGACGCGGCTCAGGTGCGCCGCGTACAGGCTGCCGATCACGCCGCCGCCGACCACACACACGCGCTCGATGCTCACGAGGTAGCGGCCACCGACTGAGGCGCGGGCGCCGTGAAGTGCGGCATCACCGTGGCTGCGAACAGCTCCTGCGCCTTGATCGCCTGCCAGTGCTCGGCGCCGCCGGCGTTGACGGTGATCGAGATCTCGGTCAGCCCCTCGCAGACCCCCTTCACGGCCTCGATCCGCTCGATCACGTCCTGCGGGTTGCCGACCCAGACGATGTCGCCGGCGATCATCTCGTCGTAGGGCGTCTCGGCGAGCTTCTCCAGGATCCCGGCCGTGTAGAAGCCGTAGCCGGCGGCGACGAGCTCGTCCGCGGGCGGCGGCGCGTACTCGGTGAGCGGCGAGGCGTTCCCCTGCAGGAAGCCGACCATCCACCGCTCCGCCTCGCGCTTCGCCACGTCGCGGTCCTCGTCGATGTAGCAGGCGTGGATCCAGACGATGTCCGGCTCGTTGCCGTGCTCGGCGCACTTGGCGCGGTAGAGGTCGAGCTGCTCGGCGAGCGCCTCGTACGGGAGCAGCGGCGGGACGACGACCGCCCAGCCGCGCTCGGCCGCGAGCTCGTAGGTGCGGTCGGAGGTGCCGCCGAGGAAGACCCGGAACTTCCGCTCGGGCCGGGGCACGATCCCCGAGTCCTCGACCTGGAAGTGCTTGCCCTGGTAGGAGAAGCGCTCGTTCTCGAGCGCGGTGAAGAGCAGCTCGACCGACTCCTCGTAGCGCTCCCGCGACTCGGGCGTCAGCGGGAGGCCGGCCTTCGGCGGCATCCAGCCGTGCCCGCGGCCGACGCCGAACTCGTAACGGCCGTCGAGCAGGATGTCGGCGACGGCGATCTCGGACGCCAGCACGACTGGGTTGTGGTACGGCATCGAGTGCAGCAGCGTGCGGAAGTTGATCCGGCGGGTCCGCTGCGCGGCGGCGGCGAAGAGGGCGAGCGGGCTCGCGGAGATCGAGAACTTGGGGAAGAAGAAGTGCTCGATCACGGCGTAGGCGTCGTAGCCGAGCCGGTCGGCGTTCTGGATCTGCTCCAGCACCTCGCCGTAGAGCTGCGCGGCGGGCTTCCCGGGCCAGCTCTGGATCTCCGAGTAGAGGCTGAACTTCACGCTCGCAGCACCCCTTTCACTGACATGTCTGGAATCCCCGGGGCGAGTATCTCGCGCCCGTGTCATGTCAGTCAATGGCCGCCGCGAGGGCGCGCAGCTCGTCGTCCGTGACGAGCCGCCGCTCGGCCGCGCCGAGCCGTTTCACGGCCGCGAGCAGCTCGGCGTGGCGCTCCTCCGGCACCTCGAGCCCGAGCTCCGCCACCTTTAGCCGGATCGAGTCGAGGCCGCTCTTCTTGCCCAGCACGATCCCCCGCTCCGCGCCGACCAGCTCCGACGAGTACGGCTCGATCGCGGGCGGGTCGTGGAACTGGCTCGCGACGGCGCCGCTCTCGCGCGTGAAGAGGGTGTCGCCCGTCAGCGGCGTCCACGGCGCGAGCTCGTAGCCCGAGCGCTCGCGGACGAGCGCGGCGAGCGCCCGCGCCTTCGAGAGGTCGAGCCGAGTCGGGATCCCGTAGAGCGCCTCGAGCGCGAGCGCCACCTCGAGCAGGTTCGCGTTGCCGGCGCGCTCGCCCATCCCGTTGACCGTCCCCTGCACCCACGTGGCGCCGGCCTGGACGGCCGCGACCGCGGCGGCCGTCGCAAGCCCGAAGTCGTCGTGCCCGTGCCAGTGCACCGGGACGTCGAGCCAGTCGACCGCCTGCCCGACGAGGTAGGCGGCGCCCTCCGGCGTGGCGACGCCGATCGTGTCGACCACGACCGCCTCCTGCGCACCCGCCTCGACCGCGGCCTCGTAGGCGCGGCGGAAGAAGCCGAGGTCGGCGCGCGAGCCGTCGACGCCGAAGAACGCGACCGTGATCCCCTCCCCGGCCGCGAACGAGACCGCCTTGCAGATCCGGCCGAGCATGTCCTCGTGCGAGACGCCGAGCGCGGCGAGCTTCGCGTCCGAGATCGGGCTCTCGACGACCGCAGCACGGACCCCGAGCTCCGCGAGCAACTCGACGTCGGCCTGGACGGCGCGGGCGAACCCCCACACCTCGGCGCGGAGGTCCGCGGCGGCGATCAGGCGGATCGCCTCCGCGTCGTCCTCGGAGACGCGCGGGAAGCCCGCCTCGATCCGGTCGATCCCGGCGTCCGAGAGCGCGCGCGCGATCTCGAGCTTGTCCGCGGGCGAGAGGACGACGCCCACGGTCTGCTCCCCGTCGCGCAGGGTTGTGTCGTAGAGGCCGACGGTGTCGTGCGGCTGCGGCTCGAGCGCGCGGGCGTTCAGGTCGCCCGTCCACACCTTGTCGCGGTCGATCGTCACGGGCACCTCACGATCCCGTCGGGGAAGCGGCAGAGCCGCTCGGCGCCTGCCTCCGTGATCAGGAAGTTGTCCTCGACGCGCAGGCCGCCGCCCTCCGGCCAGTACACGCCGGGCTCGATCGCGAGCACCATCCCGGCCTCGACCGTGCCGCCGCCCGCCTGGTGGGCGTACGGGGGCTCGTGCGCGCGGGCGCCGACGCCGTGGCAGACAGGATGGCTCGGCTGGCCCGGATAGCCCAGCTCCGCGAGGCCGGCGCGGATCGTCCGGTCGAGCTCGGCGAGGCTCGCGCCCGGCCGGCAGAAGTCGACGGCCGCGGCGTAGACGCCCAGCAGCCCCTGCTCGAGCTCGGCGTAGCGCGGGTCGAGCTCGCCCGGAACGAGGTTCTTCGTGTGGTCGCACCAGTAGCCGTCCGTGCAGACCCAGATCTCGAACAGCGTCGGCTCGTGCTCGCGGATCGGGCGGCTGCCGGTCGCCGTGAACGTGCGGATCCCGTCGCCCGACCAGACGAGCGAGAAGCCCAACGCCAGCTCCACCTTCCCGTCGTAGGCTGGATGCTCAAAACCGGTGCCGTGGTCGTGCACCCAACCGTTCCAGATCGCGCCCACCTCGCTCTCGCGCATCCCGGCCCGGAGCAGCCCCTGCACGTGCTCCATCGCGCCCGCGGCGATCTCGTTCGCGAGCCGCATCCGCTCGACCTCCTGCGCGGTCTTGAGGGCGCGGGCGGCGGCGAGGAGCGGCGTCGCGTCTGCCGCCTCCGGAAACGCGTCGAACCAGACCTTCGGATAGGTCGTCGGCTCGCCGACCATCCGGTCCGCGGCCTGCGTGCCGAGGCTGAGCTCGATCCCGACGCGGTCGTACTCCGAGGCGAGCTGGCGGGCGAGGTCGAGGGCGCGGAGTCCTGGCGGACGCGGATCGGCGGGGTCGTAGCCGTGGAAGAGGCGGAGGTCGCTCGTCCAGCTCGTCCGTTCCGCGTCCGCCTCCGAGGCCTCGAGGCAGACCAGCACCGGCTCGCCCTCGCTGGGGAAGACGACGGCGTCGTAGCCCTTCATCCCCCAGAAGTTCGTCAGGTAGAGGACGTTGTCGGGCGCGCGGACGACGAGCGCGTCGAGCTCCTGCTCGGCCATCAGCGCGCGGACGCGGTCGAGCTTGGCGTCGTCGCGCGGCCAGCTCACGCGACCTCGCCCCCGAAAGTTTGTGTCTGATAGACACAAGCCGTCCATCGCAACGATCGAACCCGCATCGCTGCGTTGCTCGAGGTGAGCTTGTGTCTCATAGACACAAGCTCACCAGCGCGCGCGCAGCGGCGGCGGCTCGCCGTGCGCCTCCTCCCAGCCGACCACCGGGTTGCGGAGGACGCCGATCCGCTCGATCTCGGCCTCGATCACGTCGCCCGGCTTCAGGTAGAGGGAGGCTGCGTCCGCCGAGAACCCGGCGACTCCGGACACCGTCCCGGTCGAGAGCACGTCGCCAGCTGAGTACCCGAGCGCCGAGTAGTGGGAGAGGATCTCCGCGATCGTCACGCTCATGTTCCCCGAGTGCGAGACCTGGCGCGACTCGCCGTTCACGCGCAGCTCCATCGCGAGATCGTGCGGGTCCGGGATCTCGTCGGGCGTGACGATCCACGGCCCGAGCGGGCAGAACGTGTCGATCGCCTTGCAGAAGCTGAAGACGCCCGAGCGCATCTCGCGCCGCTGGATGTCGCGTGCCGTGATGTCGTTGAAGATCACGTAGCCGCCGACGTAGTCCATCGCCTCCTCGGGCGAGAACCACTTCCCCGCCTTCTTCAGCACGACGGCCAGCTCGAGCTCGTAGTCGAGCTCCTCGGTCAGGTGCTCGGGGTAGACGACGGGCTCGTCGGGGCCGACGATCGCGTCGACGTTCTGGAAGAAGACGATCCACGGCGCGATCTCGTGCGACCAGTCGACGACCTTCGAGTCCTCCTCGTGCTCGCGGAAGTTGCCGGCCGTGTGGAAGAACTTCTTCGGCACGATCGGCGCCCGCAGGCGCGCATCCGCCAGCGGCACGCGCTCGCCCGTCTCCTCCGCCCCGCCGCGCTCGAACCACTCGCGCATGGTGGGCACGTCGAGGACGGCGATTTCGTCCCCGTCGATCCGGCCGACGCGCCCTTCGTCGAACGTGACGAGCCTCACCCGCAGATCCTCTCGGCCGCGCGCGCGTAGACCTCGGCGATCTTGACCAGCCCGTCGATCTCCAGATTCTCGCCGAACTCCGGGTCGGGCAGGCCCGAGGAGGTGCCGTAGTTGACCGTCGCGATCCCGTAGCGCGAGAGCACGGACGCGTCGGAGAACCAGCGCGTCACGTCCCGCTCGGGCGCGGCGCCGAAGACCTCCTCGTGCGCGTCCTCGAGCGCCCCGACGAGCGGGTGCGACTCGTCGAGCTCGGCGCCCGGCGCGGTCACGTACACCTCCGCCTCGACACCCTCGAGGCCGCGCGCGAACTCGAGCGCCTTCCGCCTCGCCTCGGCCATCTCGACGTCGGGCGGCACGCGCAGGTCGAGGAAGAGGTCGGTCCGGTGCGGCGTGCGCGAGACGCGCCAGCCGAAGCCGCCCTGGATCGCGCCCACGTTGGCAACGCCGCGTACGTCGCCGTAGCTCATCTCCTCCTCCCACTCCGGCAGCCACGCGAGCACGCGGTCGAGCACGGCGCGCATGCGCACGATCGAGTTCTCCTCGAGCCGCCCGGACGAGAAGGCCGTGTGGATGAACGGGCCCGAGGTGGAGAGCCGCAGCCAGAGCGTGCCGAAGTGCGCGAGCACGAGCTTCTGCTCGGTGGGCTCGCCGAGGATGCACATGTCGGCGGCGCCGCCGTGGCCGACGAGGTGCCGGGAGCCGGCGGCGTAGCCGCGGAACTCCGCCCCCTGCGCGTCGCCCTGCTGCGTCTTCTCGATCTCGCCCGCAACGGCGGCGATCATCACGTCGCCCTTGAGCGGCCGGTCGCCGAGCGCCCGCACGGCGGCGAGGTAGGCGACGAGCGCGCCCTTCATGTTCGAGATCCCGAGCCCGTAGATGCGGCCCTCGCGCTCGAACCCCTGCGGCTGGAAGCCGGGGATCCCGGCGAGCCACGGCTCGCGGCCCGAGTAGGACGTGTCCATGTGGCCGTTGAACATCAGCGTCGGGCCGCCGCCGGTGCCGGCGCGGGTCGCGAGCACGTTCGCGCGCCCGTCCT
>DATKBA010000144.1:0-4150 GCA_035514455.1 Gaiellaceae bacterium
CTCCTCGTACACGAGCGAGACCGCGGACCCGTCGATCTTCGGCTCGATCACGTACGCGACCGGCTCGTCCGAGTCGAGCCGCTTGCGCACGTCCTCGGCCCACTTGAGCAGCGCCTCGCCGGTCGTCACCTTCTCGAGCGACCCCATGGGCGCGAGGTGCTCGACCTTGCGGAACTTGTCCGAGGGCGGCGCGCCGACCCGGCGCGTCGGCGAGTCGTCGGTCGCCAGCTCCGGATGCTCCTCCTCGAGCAGCTTCAGCTCGTCGAAGAGGCGGTCGTACTCGGCGTCGGAGACCTCCGGCTCGTCGAGGACGTGGTAACGGTGGTTGTGGTGGTGCAGGAGCTCGCGCAGCTCGGCCGCGCGGGCGGCCGCGTCAGAGGACGGCAAGGAGCTCCTCCGCCGTGTCGACGACGGCGTCCGGGCGCTCTCCCTCCAGCCGCTCGCGGGGATGGATGCCGCCCCACGTGACCGCGACCGCGTGCACGCCCGCCGCCTTGGCCGCGCGGATGTCGAACGGCGAGTCGCCGACGTAGACCGCGTCGTCCGCGCGCGCGCCGAGCAGTTCCAGCGCGTGCGCGATCGGCGCCGGGTCGGGCTTGTGCCGCTCCGTGTCGTCCGAGCCGACGACGACGTCGAACAGGTGCTCGAGCTCGACGTGCTCGAACGCGAGCGCGACGGTCGCGCGCCGCTTCGCGGTCACGAGCCCCAGCCGCCGGCCCTCGCGCCTGAGCTGCGCGAGCGCGTCCTCCATCCCGGCGCAGCAGGTGAGCTCGGAGTGGAGCGGCTCGTTGTGGGCGCGGTAGACCCGGACGAGCTCGTCGACGCGGCTCTCGTCGAGCAGGCGCATCTGCTCGTTCAGCCCCGACCCGCCGACGGCGGCCATCAGCACCTCGTCCTCGACGTCGCGGCCGAGCACGGTCAGGGTGGCGTGCCGCATCGAGGCGAGGATGATCGCGCCCGAGTCGAGCACGGTGCCGTCGAAGTCGAAGAGGACGACCGGGAAGCGCATCCGCTCGATCGTACCCAGGGGCTCAGTAGTCGACGCGCTCGAGGTAGAGCCCCCAGGGCGGCGCCGTCGCCCCGGCCTCGGAGCGCGGCCGGCCCTCCAGCAGCGGCCCCAGGTCGCGGCCCTCGAGCATCGTGCCCACGAGCGTGCGCACCATGTGCCGGAGGAAGCCGTCGGCCGTGATCGTGAAGTGGAGCTCCTCGCCGTGCTCCTCCCACGCGGCGGCCAGGACGGTGCGCGTGAGGACGGCATGCAGCGTCTCCGTCGGCGTGAACGCCGTGAAATCGTGCTCGCCGGGGAGCAGCGCCGCGGCTTCGTGCAACGCTTCCACGTCGAGCGCCCGGGGCCACCAGAGCGCGCGGCGGCCCGCGAGGGGCGAGCGGGCGCGGCGGCGGAGGATGCGGTAGTGGTACGAGCGCGAGCGGGCCGAGAAACGGGCGTGGAAGTCCGGCTCGACCGGCTCGACCCGGAGCACGGCGACGTCGGGCGGCAGCTCCGCGTTCAGCGCGTCGGCGGCGCGCTCGAGAGGCGGGCCGGCGGTCTCCGCATCGAAGCTCGCGACCTGTCCGGTCGCATGGACGCCCGTGTCGGTCCGTCCGGCCACCGCCAGGCCGTCCCAGCCCGGATAGACGGTGTCGAGCGCCTCGCGCATCGCGCCCTCGACGGTCCGCTCCCCCGGCTGGCTGGCCCAGCCGCGAAACCCGGTGCCGTCGTACTCCAGCACCACCTTCAGCCTCATTCGTGCTCGACCACCAGCGTCAGCCCGTCGATCTCCCGGACGACGACGGAGTCGCCCACGGCCGCGCCCGCGCGGCAGTGCGCGCGCCAGAGCTCGCCCGCGACGCGCACCTGCCCTTCGGGCATGCAGGCCGCGGCCACGAGCGCGCGCCTGCCGACGAGCGTCTCGGCGCCCACGAGCACCCGGCGCCGCTTCGACCACCGGATCAGGAACGCCGTCTCGGTCACCTCGACGGTCGCACCGAGCCCGATCGCGATCCAGTCCCACGGTGCGTCGAGGTAGAAGATCGCCAGCAGGATCGCAACGACGAGTGTCATCGGGATTCTCCGGCCAGTTGCTCGAAGTCGCAGCCTCGCATCGGGCCATAGGATGCCCGGATGCGCGTCGCGCTGATGATCGAGGGCCAGGAAGGGGTCTCGTGGGAGGACTGGCTCGCGCTCGCGGCGGCCTGTGAGGAGCACGGCGTCGAGGCGCTCTTCCGCTCCGACCACTACCTCTCCGGCACCGATCCGGGCCGCGCGGCTCTCGACGCGTGGGCGGTGCTGCCGGCGCTCGCAGCGCGGACCGAGCGGATCGAGCTCGGCACGCTCGTCTCGCCGGTCACGTTCCGGCCGGCCGCCGTGCTCGCGAACGCCTCCGCCACGGCGTACGAGATCTCCGGAGGGCGAGTCTCGCTGGGGATGGGCACGGGCTGGATGGAGGCCGAGCACACGGCGTTCGGGTTCCCCTTCCCGCCGATGCAGGAGCGGCTGGCGCTCTTCCGCGAGCAGCTCGAGGCCGTCCACGGCTTCTGGGGCGACGGCGCGCGCCCGCACCTGATCGTGGGCGGCAGCGGCCTCTCCGGCACGCTCGGACCGGCCGCGCGCTTCGCGGACGAGTACAACACGGTGATGGCGACGCCCGCGGAGTGCGCCGAGCGGCGCGAGAAGCTCGCCCGCGCCTGCGAGCGCGCGGGGCGCGAGCCGATCCCGCTGTCGCTGATGACCGCCTGCGCGATCGGCCGCGACGAGGGCGAGGCGCGCGAGCGCATCCGCAGCCGCCTCGAGCGGGCGGGGCAGGACGTCGATCCGGACGAGTACCTGGCGCAGCGCGGGGAGGCCGCGATCCTCGGCACGCTCGACCAGGCCGCGGAGCGCCTGCGCGCCTACGAGGCCGCCGACGTGGAGCGGGTGATGCTGCAGCACCTCGACCACCGGGACCTCGACATGGTCGAGCTGATCGGCCGCGAGCTCGCCCCGAACGTGGCCTAGTGACACAGCGTCACAAGCGCTTTTCGCGCACGAACCGCACGGGTGGGCCGAAGACCGCTTGTGACACAGTGTCACAAGGGGCTGTTCCGGCCCGCGCACGCCGCGCGCGGGCCGATCGACCTCCGCGGAGGCGCGGCTAGCGCGGGACGGGAGCCGCGAACGCGGTCCCGGGCTCGTAGTCGACGAGCTCGAGGTAGACCATCTCGGCCGCGTCGCCCTGGCGGGCGCCGAGCTTGACGATCCGCGTGTAGCCGCCCGGCCGCTCCGCGAAGCGCGGGGCGACCTCGGCGAAGAGGTTGTGGACGACGTCCTGCGAGCGCAGCTCGGCGAGCGCCTTGCGCCGCGCGTGCAGGTCGCCGCGCTTGCCGAGCGAGATCATCTTCTCCGCGAACGGCTTGACGGCCTTGGCCTTCGCCTCGGTCGTCTGGATCCGCCCGTGGGTGATCAGCGCGCCCGCGAGGTTCGAGTAGAGCGCCTTCCGGTGCGCGGACGTGCGCCCCAGCTTCTTGCCTGCGCGGGCGTGCCTCACTAGTGGGTCTCCCGGTGACGGTTTCGCGTCGCTGGCGTGCGAGCTGCAAGCGATGCAAGGACGCAGGGAGCGCTCATGCCCGAAGGCATGTGCGCGACTGAGGACGCCGCAGCGCGCCGCAGATCGCGCGTCAGCGATGCCCTAACTGTTGCCGGGAGGCTCACTATTATTCGTCGCCTCTCAGCGCGAGGCCCTGGGTCGCGAGCGTCTCCATGACCTCTTCGATCGACTTCTTGCCGAAGTTCGGGATCGCGGCGAGCTCGTTCTCCGACTTGGAGACGAGGTCGCCGATCGTCTCGATCCCGACGCGCTTCAGGCAGTTGTACGAGCGGACGCCGAGCTCGAGCTCCTCGATCGGGAAGTTCTCCATCCCGTGCGCGGCCGGAGCCTCGCCCCCGCCGGCCTCGCCCGCCTGCACCTCGGCGAATCCCTCGATCCGGTCGAGGTCGGTGAAGATCGCGAGCTGGCGGATCAGGATCTCCGCCGCCTGGCCGATCGCGTCGCGCGGCTCGAGCGAGCCGTCGGTCGTCACGTCGAGCCGGAGCTTGTCGTAGTCGGTGCGCTGGCCCACGCGCGCCGCCTCGACGTCGTACGAGACGCGCCGGACGGGCGAGAAGATCGAGTCG